>JAJPKH010000200.1 GCA_021323795.1 Acidiferrobacteraceae bacterium
CCTCGATCGAACCCAAATCGGACTCATCAGCACGATCCTGAACGCGGGCGGCGCCGCGGCCGGAATTCCCGCGGGCAAGGCGGTCGACCGCTTCGGCGAGCGCCTCGTCATCGGATTGGGCGCGGTCGGCAGCGGCATCGTCATTCTCGGCGTCGGCATGACGCAGAGCTTGACTGTGCTTCTCGGGGTATTGATCGCGACCGGCCTCTTGACGACCGCCGCCGCGCCCGCGGGAGGAAAAATCGTCGTGCGCCGGTTCAGCGGCTCCGAGCGCGCGACGGCCATGGGCATCCGGCAAACCGGCGTGCCGCTCGGCGGCGCCATCGCCGCCGTGGCGCTTCCCCCGATCGCCTTCCTCACCAGTTGGCAGACCGCGCTCTGCGTCGCGGGATTGTTCGCGATCGTCATCGGCATCGCCGCGCTGTACCTGTACCGGGAACCCGTCGAGACCAGGCATTACGAAGGCCACGGACCGGGCGCCGGCATCAAAGCGCTGCTCGCGCGCGCCGATATACGCGCGGTGTTGACCTACTCCTTTCTCTTCGGTGCCGGCCAGTGGTGCTATCTGACGTACTTGACGCTGTATCTCACGGAAGCGATCCATACGTCGGTCATTGCCGCGGGCACCCTGCTGGGAGCGGCGCAACTCTGCGGGACCGCGGGCCGGGTCGGATGGGGCGTCGTCAGCGATCGATTCTTCGACGGGCGGCGCAAGCCGGCGCTTCTCATCGTCGGCGGCCTGGCGGTAGTGATGACGTTGGCGATGACGCTGATGTCCCCCGCGACGCCGTTCGCCGTCATCGTCGTCATCACCGCGCTGCTCGGCCTGACGCTGCAGGGCTGGAACGGCCTGGCGCACACGCTCGCCTCCGAGCTCGCGGGCGCGCGTGTCGCGGGCGTCGCGGTCGGGATGACGAACAGCATCGGATTCGTCGGAGTGATGTTGCTGCCGCCGATATTCGGCGCCGTCGTCGACTGGAGCGATTCGTACCGGGCGGCGTGGCTCGTGCTGACCGGACTGCTGCTGGTGCCGCTATGGGCGCTGGTCTACGTCAAGGAACCCGGCATCCACGACGCAAAAACATGACCGCGCACGATCCTTCCCCGGAAGGTCCGGCAAATCAAAAAAGGTAGGGACGCACCCCCCATCGAGCCATTCGGCGCTTCCCTATCGCTTGAGCCGCTTGGCCTCGCTCCAGAGCTTCTCGAGATTGTAAAAGTCGCGCGTCTGCGCGCGCATGACGTGAACCACGATGTCACCGAAGTCGATCAACACCCAGTCCCCTCCTTCCATGCCTTCGACGCCGGTCGGGCGCCGGCCGCGATCGCGCAATTTCTCGATGACGCTGTCCGCCACCGCGACGACGTGGCGGTTCGACGTGCCGGTCACGATGATCATGTAGTCCGTGAACACCGCGATCTTGCGCACGTCGAGCACGACCGCATCGCGCGCCTTGGCGTCGTCGAGAGCATCAAGAATGAGCTTGCGTAATTCGGAAACGCGCATCAGCTGGAGTGACTCCGGTAAATGTGGTGACGGTGAATATAATCCCAAACCGGCGGCGGCAGCCGATCGGCGGGCGGCGTTTCACCGCGGGCGATGGCCGCACGAATATCCGTCGCGGAAATATCTTGCGGAACGACGGACATGAAAAGAATCTTGCCGGCCGATTGGTCCGCAAGCTCCTCGGCGCGGGTACAAACGCGCGGCGCCGCCCACGCGGGGAGAGGACCGCGGGGAGAACCCGGGCGCTGCACGACGACGAGATGCGCGAGCGCGAACAACTGCTGCCAGCGATGCCACGTGGTAATACTGTTGAACGCGTCGCTCCCGAGAATGAAACAGAGCGGCTCGTCGCCGATATCGTCGCGCACTGAGAGGAGCGTCGGCACGGTATAGGACACACCGCCGCGGCGCACCTCGCGATCGTCCGCGATAAAGCCGGGGAATTCCGGCGCGGCCAGCTCCACCATGCGCAGGCGCTGTGCCGCGCTCGCCAGCGGCGGCCGGCGATGCGGCGGCGTCGCGCATGGAATCAGGCGCAAGCTTTCCAGGCCGAGGTCGCGGTAAACCTCTTGCGCGGGCCGCAGATGGCCATAGTGAATCGGGTCGAAAGTGCCGCCGAGCAGCCCGATCATGAGTGGTGTGCGCGCTTAGGCCCGCACCTCGGCTCGCTCTGCTGCACAGGGATGTGCGAATGCCGCGGAGCACAGCATGTGCGAGAGCGGCCCTCTCCCCTTGCGGGAGAGGGAATGAGGGAGAGGGGGAAGTGCGCGCTCCATTTCACCCGAGTAGCGCGCCACGCCTCCGGTCTTACGATGGGGAAAGGTTTGCCGTCCCCGGCGAGACGGTAGCGATTGCGACATATCCCGGCCTGGGAGCGGAGTACGTTCGCCGATGCAACCATCAAGACCGGACGTGGCCGTCGCCGAGCACGACGAACTTTTGCGAGGTGAGTCCTTCGAGGCCGACGGGGCCGCGTGCGTGGAGCTTGTCGGTCGAGATGCCGATCTCCGCGCCGAGACCGTACTCGAAGCCGTCGGCGAAGCGCGTCGAGGTGTTGACCATGACCGAACTCGAATCGACTTCGCGCAGGAAGCGCCGCGCGCGCGTGATGTCCTCGGTGACGATGGCGTCGGTGTGCTGCGAACCGTATTTCGTAATGTGCTCGATCGCCTCATCGAGGCCGTCGACCACGCGGATCGAAAGAATCGGCGCTTCGTACTCGGTGTGCCAATCTTCTTCGGTCGCGGCATTGATGCCGGGCAGAATCCGGCGCGTCGCCTCGCAGCCGCGCAGCTCGACGCCCTGCTCCTGATACATCTCGGCGAGCGGCGGCAGGATGCGCTCGGCGATCGCGCGCGCGACGAGCAGCGTCTCCATGGCGTTGCAGACCGCGTAGCGCTGGCACTTGGCGTTGAACGCTATCTTCACCGCCTTGGCGCGATCCGCCTTGTCGTCGATATAGACGTGGCAGATGCCGTGCAGGTGTTTGATCACCGGGATCGTCGCCTCGTTGCTCACGCGCTCGATCAGGCTCTTGCCGCCGCGCGGGACGATGACATCGACGTGCTCTTTCATGGTAATGAGCATGCCGACCGCGGCGCGGTCGGCGGTCTCGATGACCTGCACCGCGTCGGTCGGAAGCCGCGCCTGCGCCAGGCCCGCGTGGATGCATTCGGCGATCGCCCGGTTGGAATGGATCGCTTCGCTGCCGCCGCGCAGGATGGCGGCGTTGCCGGATTTGAGACACAGCCCGGCCGCGTCCGCCGTTACGTTCGGGCGCGACTCATAAATGATGCCGATCACCCCGAGCGGCACGCGCATGCGCCCGACCTGGATACCGGACGGACGATAACGCAGATCGGTGATTTCGCCGATGGGATCGGGCAGCGCCGCGATCTGGCGCAAACCTTCCGCCATCAGTTTTACGCGCGCCGGGTTGAGCGTGAGGCGGTCGAGCACGGCCGCGTCCAAGCCCTGCGCCTTGCCGGCGTCGAGATCCTTGCGGTTCGCGTTGATGAGCGCTTCCATGCGGCGCTCGATCTCCGCCGCCGTCGCCATGAGCGCGTCGTTCTTCGCCGCGGTCTCGGCGCGTGCAAGCCGGCGCGACGCGGCGCGCGCGCGCTCGCCGAGCGTCCGCATGTAGGTACGCATGTCCGCCGGCATCGATACGTCTATCGCCTTCATGAAACTTCTCCGCTCATCGCGTACGCGGCCGTCGTGACGCCGCCGAGCGCGAGGGCCAGACTTTCGATGGCGAGCCACACGTCGCCCGCGCGCCGGCCCTTCACCGTGCGATCCAACCGCGCCGCCGCGCCGATCAACTCGCGCCACTTATCGGGCGAATGGCGCCTGAGCGCCTGCTGCACCAGCGGCTTGCGCCGCGACCACACGTGATATTCCTCGAGCACCTGGGCGACGGAACGACCGGTGGCCACGACCTGCGCCATCCGCGTGAGCTCGCGGATTTCGCGCGCCAGCGCCCAGGAAATCAGCGCCGGCGCCTCGCCTTCGGCTTTGAGGCTCTTCACGATCCGCAGGATAACCGCCGCGTTGCCCGCCAGCGCGGCGTCCGTCAGCGCGTACACCGTGAACCGGGCATTGTCGCTAAGATCCCCGGCGATGTCATCCGCGTTCACTTCGCGGGGCCCGAACAGCGCGAGCTTGTCGATCTCTTGCGCGCAAGCGAGCGCATTGCCCTCCGTGTAGTGCGCCAACACCTCGGCGACGCCCGCACCGGGAATCAATTGCCGGGCGCGCATGCGCCGTTCGACCCAAGCCGGCAGTTGGCGCGCCTCGATCGGATAGAGCGTGATGGCGACACCGGCGCGCTCGAGCGCGCTCGCCCACTTCGAGCTGCGCGCCTGCTTTTCGAGCTTACCGGTCGTGACGAGCAGGAGAATATCGGGCGACGGATGGTCGGCGAGCTCGACCAGCGTCTTCGCCCCTTCCTCGCCTGGCTTTCCGGTCGGCAACCGCAGCTCGATCATGCGCTTTGCCGAGAACAACGACCCCGCGCGCGTATCGGCATACAGCCCCGCCCAATCGAAGCCGCTCTCGACGGTATATAAAGTGCGCTCCTCGAATCCTGCTGTGCGGGCCGCGGCGCGAATGGCGTCGACGCATTCCTGCGCCGCCAGCGGCTCGTCCCCGGAAATAAAATAAACCGGCGCGAGATTGCGCTTGAGGTGAGCGGGAAGTTGGTCGGCGTTGAGTTGCATGGGGAGATTGTACTCCGCGGGGGCGCTGCGACGCAGCTTTGTAGTGGGAGCGGCAACATGCGCCTCCGGACAACGTTAGACTTTTCTCATTTCGACGCTTTCTTCCACTCCATCATGGCTTGCGTGAGTTTTCCGGAGATCGCCGCGTATTCTCCATTCATGGCCATCATCGCATTCGCCTCCGCTTTCTTGCCGCTCACGGCCAGTTGAACAACGCGAGCCGCGGTACGGTGAAACTCGGCGTGAAGCTGCCTCACGGCATTGAAGTGACTGGAGGATTTGTCCATCGATGTAAGCGTCGGGCCATACAACCACTTTCCAAACGCGCATTGGTTGTCCTGGCGTATGATTTCAACGGGCGTATCGGTTTTGCCGGTATCGATTGCCAACTTGAGCCGTGCTTTCCACAGTCCGTGAGCGCCAATTGCCTTGTCGAGCTCTTCAACGCTTGCCATGCAGCATCTCCTGTCGTTAGGGCTACGTATGCACCTGGGTGGTCATGTCGATCGGCGCCGCCCAATCGAAACCACGGAAGACTTTTCTCTTTGGCCGCGCGAAAGAAAGGGACCGTCGTGCGGGGGCGGAACCCCGGGTACAAATTCTTACTCGACGATCGCGCGGTAGCGCACCATCCACTACCGCGCGGCCGGCCCCACCGACCGCGCCAATCGCCGCACGATCTGCTGCGCGGCGTCGCGGCGCATGTTGTTCAGCAGCTCGCGCTCTTCCTGCTCTTTCGCGAGCACGCGATCGGGATCGAACGAATAGTCGCGCTGCAAACGGACCGTCTGCTCCGCCACCGGTTGCGGACCGTCGAGACGGAAGGTGGCCGCGTAACGCAAGGTGTATTCACTCGCCTTGCCGGTCGCCGTTCGCACCGAGGCGACCTGGCTGTCGACGCTCTCGCGCACGAGGCTGAGCGTCGGTGCGCCGGGAGATTCGACGACGCGCGCGCCGGCTTGGGTGATGGCCTGGCGCACCGCGACGGCGAGCGGCTCGTTGACGCCCGGCCCCGCCATCACCACGCGCACCGCGGCAAGCGACGGCGGCAACATCGCGCCGCCGCTGCCGCGCAGATGAAAGCCGCAGCCGGCGATCGTGATCGCGAATACCGTCATGATGCTCGTCCCCGCGCAAGCGGGGACGCAGAACAACATTCGTTTCAGCACGCGAGGCATCCGATTGCCTTCCCGCGCGCGAGCCTGCCCTCGAACGGTGTTCGCGGCGGACCCATGCGGCGTGAAATTCTCCGGATTCCCGCTTTCGCGGGAATGACGGCGTCACGTAGCACACTGCTAAACCACCACATTGACGAGCTTCCCCGGCACCACGATGACCTTTCGCACCGGCCTGCCGCCGACGTGGCGCGCGACCGCGTCGTCCGCGAGCGCGAGCTCGCGCACGCGCGCTTCGCTGGCGTCGCTCGGCACCGAGACACGCCCGCGCAATTTGCCGTTCACCTGCACCACGATCTCGATCGCGTCTTGTGCCAGCGCCGCCTCGTCATGCACCGGCCATGCGGCGCGCGAAACGTCATCCCCGTAGCCCAGCTCTTGCCAGAGCACATGCGCGATATGCGGCGTGATCGGCGCGAGCACGCGCAGCAATATGCTGAAGCCTTCTGATGCGACTGTCTGTCCAGCAAGCTGTATCTTTCGGTATCCGGAAATATCGTCACCCCACTGTGTCCCTTCGAGGGCGTTCAGCATTTTCATTGCGGCGGAGGCAACAGTGTTGAACTGAAGTCGGGAGAAATCGTTGTTGGCCTGCTTCAGGGCCAGATGTATTTCGCGACGCGTGTTCTTGTGCTCGTCTGAAACTTCAGACCAATTAATATTTCTCGCACCTAACTTCGGGTCAATAAACGTCTTACATTCGTACGCAAAGGCCCAAAGGCGTTTCAAGAACCGCGATGCACCTTCCACGCCCGAGTCCGACCATTCCAGCGTATGCTCGGGCGGCGAAGTGAATATCACGAAGAAGCGCGCGGTGTCCGCGCCGTAGCGCTCGATCAGCGCCTGCGGATC
>JAJPKH010000241.1 GCA_021323795.1 Acidiferrobacteraceae bacterium
ACCAGGCGATACGTGGCGTTCTGCAGCGTGAGCGTGTCGATCTGGTTCACGAGCATGTGCAGGCGGCGGCTCATCGACCCGAGCAAGCCGAAGCACGCCTCCGGAGAACCGCGCAGCAAGTCCAGAAACACTTTCTGATTGAACGCGAGCAGGCGCGCGTCGGACACGGCTTCGGCGTTGACCGGATAGCGGCCCTGCAGCCCCATGAACATTACGGCTTCGGCGAAGGTTTCGCCGGGACGGATGATCTCGATGATTTTTTCGTCGCCTTCCGTGGAAAGCCGGAACAGCTTGAGCAGCCCCTCGCCGACGAAGAAAAAGCGCGCGGCCGGTTGGCCGTGGCGGAACAGCGTGTCGCCCGCCGCCAAGGAAATTTCCTGCGCGCTTCTGAGCAGGGTCTGGAGATGTTCGTCCGCCAGACCGGCGAATAAATACGCGCGCCGCAGGCCGGCAACGTAGTCCTGCACGGGAACCATGGGGAGCATGATAGCCGTGCCCGATCACTTGACCAAGGTCAAAGCCGCCGCGCGCGCGTTCGTGCGAGCGTATGCGGCCTGTCGTCAGGCGTTCGAGCGAATCCATGAAGATCGAGCTTTTCGTTTCCGAGTCCTTCAAGCCATGTCGCGAGGCGGTGCGCATTTCCGATGCGGTGGCGAAAGAAGAGGGGCTGGAGTTGACCGTCGTCGACATAGCCGATCCCGCCGGCCGCCGCCGCGCGGACGAGCTCGGGATCGCGGTGATTCCCGCGCTCGCGGTCGACGGGCGCCTGCTCGCGATCGGCGTGCAGACGCACGGCGACGTACGGGATCTGCTCGCGGCCGCGCGCCGCTGAGGGACGTTGCCGGTGAGGGAAAGCACCTCCGCCGTTCGGCGGGGTCTTGATTCCACGGGTGAGCGGCGTCTTAGGCGCCCTGAACGAGCGTCATTGCGAGGAGCGCGAACGACGAAGCAATCGCCAAAAATACCTGAAATGTAACGTGCGAGATTGCTTCGCCACGCTCGCGATGATTGTTCCGAGTTTCCTTAGGCGGCGGAAGTCAGCAGCGATGCCTGCTCGGGGCGCGCGCCCCGCAGCAGGAATTCGAGCAGCTCGCCGACCTTGCGCACTTCCGTGCCGAACGGTAGCGACTCGCTGCCGCGGAAAAACAACCCCTGCTCGATGTTGCCGCGCTGCGCCGCGGCGAGCTGGGTTTCGATGCAGAACTGTCCGGCGGCGCCGTTATGGTCTTTGAAGCCGCAGTGCGTCAGACACTCGAGTTTGCTCGGACATTCGTGGCAGCTCGACGCCGCCTGCGCGCGCAGCCGTTCCTCTTTCGCGAGATAGCGCTTCAGCCACGGCGTGAGCACGGCGCGCGCCGGCAGACCGGCCGCGCTCATGAACGTCACGATATCTTCGCGCCTGGCCTCGGCGAGGACCTTCTTGAAATTCGGATGTGCGTCGCATTCCTCGGTCGCGACGAAGGGCGTGCCGATCTGCACGCCGCTCGCGCCGAGCGCGAAGAGATCTTTGATTTTCTGCAACGAGTTCACGCCTCCCGCGGGGATGAGCGGAATTTTCTCGAACGCGACGCCGAGCTCCTGGAATACCTTGCGGATCTCGTCGAACACGCGCGCGAAATCGAAACGCGCGTCGTTCACTTCGTCCAGCCGGGTCGCGCCGAGATGACCACCCGCGTAACGCGGATGCTCGATGACGATGGCGTCGGGCAAGCGGCCCTTGCGACCCCATTTTTTCAACACCGCGCGCACGCCGCGTTCCTCGGAGAGGATCGGGATCAGCGCCACGTGCTTGAATTTTTCCGTGAGCTCGGGCAGGTCGAACGGCAGGCCGGCGCCGGAAATCACCGCGTTCGCGCCGCTCTTGCACGCCTGCACCACCAGCTCCGCGTAATTGGAAAGCGCGCGCATGACGTTCACGGCGATGAAACCGTCCGGCCCGGCGATCTCCCGCGCCGCGCGCACCTCCCGGTCGAGCGCTTCGACGTTGGCGGCGCCGTGAATCTCGGGATCGCGGCACTTGCGCACGCGCTGCATGATGTCCGGATGCAGCCGCCGCAGATCGACGCTCGCCACCGTGCCGATGGCGCCTTCCTTGGCGACGGCGCCCGCCAGGCGGTGCGCGGAGATGCCGACGCCCATGCCGCCTTGAATAATCGGGAGCGCCTCGCGGCCGCGGATTCGGAGAGAGGGAAAAACGCTTTTTATCATGGCCATGTAGCATTAACGCTACGTCATATGGCGATAGGGCGAATTGACCTAAGTCAAAGGCGGGCGGCTTTAAATCCGCATGGATTCCTCGCGGAATCGCGCTGCATCGGTCAGGAAAGATCGAGCCCCAACGACGGGCTGCGGGTCAGCGCGACGCCGACGATGTAGGCAAAGATGGCGATCGCCGCGATCCAGGCAACGACGCGGACGCGTTTGGTCCGGCCGTAGCGCAAGCCGATCGCGCCGACCACGATGTAGGCAATCAGCGCGATGACTTTGGCCGTGAGCCAGCCCTGAACGAACGGGTATTGATGGATACGGAGCGCGAGCCCGATGGCCGACAGCAACAGCACGGTATCCACGACATGCGGAACGGTGCGCACCAGCCGCGCATTGAGCAGCGGCGAATCGCGCAACATCAGGACGCCGCGAAACAGGTAACCGCTGATCGACAGCAGCGCGCACGTGACGTGAAGGGTTTTCAGCACCGTGCTGGTTTATCCCGGGCGATGATCGACGCGCGGGCGGACGTAGATCGGCGCGTAGCGTGCGGCCCACGGGATCAGGCAAATCAGCCAACCGGCGGCGGCGAGCAGATTGAGCGTCTGATAGGCGGCGGGAACAAATTCGGCGGCGACGCGCAGCAGGGCAACGGCGCTTACCGCGAGGAACAAGTACCAGGTCGGCGCTTTGACGGCGAGCGCCTGGCCGGAGTGCCCGAGGGTCACGCGCGTCGCCATCGCGACGAGTGTCCCCGTTACGAACCCGATGCCGAGCGCATGCAGCGGCGCACGCCCGATCGCCGAGATCCCGAAGAGCAGCAGCAATGCCTGGGCGACATAGAGCGCCATGGCGATGCCGAACCACAGAAACGCGACATGCAGCATGGCGAGCAACCGCACCGAGAAGCTGCGGCGCAAGCCCCAGATGACGGTGTGGTGCAGGGCGATGCCGGCGAGCGCCGCATCGACCACGAGTCGCAGAACGGGAAGCTGCGCTACCTCGAAGACGCCATGCAGCCAGCAACCGCCGACGAACCCGGCGAGACTCCAGCCGGGGCGCGGCACGGAGGCGAAGGGCAGCGCGCTCTGGGTGAAAAACGGAAGCATGCGATGACTCACTGTGAGCAGCACCGGTGTGAGGAAACCCCAGAGACCCATCTCGCGCGCCATTACAAAGGCGTAGCCCTGATCGGCGATGACGCCGTCGATGAAGAGGGCGACGCCGAGTGCGCCGAGGCCGAGCTCGATCGCGAGCAGCCTTTCATGCAGGCCGCGTTTGCGCGCTCGGCGATACACCGCGAGCAGGATGGCGATGGCGCTGATCCAGGCGATGAGATAAAGCGCGAGACCGGCGGCGAGCAGCCACCGAGCGGCGAACAATCCGACGTACGTGACGGCCATGCCGAGTACCGCCAGACCAATCACGGTCATGTAACGGCCGCGCGGCACTTCCGGCGCGCCCATCCAGCGGGGAAAGACGGTGAAGAGAAATCCGTAGATGAAAAAGAGGAAGACGCCGTAGAGCATGAGCAGCATATGTACCCACGTCGACGGAATGACGAAGGGCGGCGGCGCCTGAAGCACGAGGCCCGCCCGGCCCGCGAGCTCGGCGAACCACAGCAGCATCACCAGCACCAGCTGCATCGCCCCCGCGAGAAACATCGGGCGGTGCGGTGCGGCGCCGAGGGTTTGCCAACGGCTGAGCGGCGGTGACGGCGCGGCGACATTCGACATGCGGGCATTCTATAGCGGCGATCGCGGCCCGCAACCCTGGATGGAAATCAAGGACCGTTCCGTGGCCGGCTGTCCGCGCGGCTTGACTTGCGTCAATGACGCGTTGCCGCCGCCGATTACACTGTGCGCTCGTTCACGGCGTAGCGCGCGCATGGCCCCGAGGGAACTCCTGAACAGTCTCAGCCCGTCATTGCGAGCGCAGCGAAGCAATCTCCGGTATTGCGTTTCAGGCATTTCGCGATTGCTTCGTCGCCGGCGCTCCTTGCAATGACACCGGTGCAGAACTTTCCTAAGCGTATCGAGCTGGTATGCCCGGCGGGTTCCTTGCCCGCCCTGAAGGCGGCCGTCGACAATGGCGCCGACGCGGTTTATCTCGGGTTTCGCGACGGCACCAACGCGCGCAACTTCGCCGGGCTCAATTTCGCGCCCGCGGAATTGCCGGTGGCGCTCGACTATGCGCGCGACCGCGG
>JAJPKH010000248.1 GCA_021323795.1 Acidiferrobacteraceae bacterium
ATGCTTGAAGAATCGAGCCTTGCTGAGATAGAGATCCGTGAAGGCGAAGAATCGATCCGCATCAGCCGCGCGAGCTCGGTCGGAACGGGAACAGGAACCACGGTAACTTCGGCCAGTGCATCCCCGCCCAGCGCCGTTGCGCCGGCGGCCGCCGCCGCGGCCACCTCTCCCCCACCGAACTCCGCCGTAAACGCTGTAGCGCCGCCGGCTGCACCCGCCGGGCAGTCGGTCACTTCCCCGATGGTCGGCACTTTTTATCGTTCGCCCAACCCTGGCGCCAAGCCTTTCGTTGACGTCGGTTCGGAGGTAAAAGTGGGTGACGTGCTATGCATCATCGAAGCCATGAAGATGATGAACCAGATCGAATCGGATAAAGCCGGGGTAGTAAAAGCCGTCCTGAAGGAAAACGGCCAGCCGGTCGAGTTCGGCGAACCGCTTTTCATCATCGAATAACCGCTTCCATGTTTGAAAAGATCGTGATTGCCAATCGCGGCGAAATAGCGCTGCGTATTCAGCGCGCCTGCCGCATGCTCGGTATCAAGACGGTGGCGTTGCACTCGGAGGCCGATCGCGACGCGAAGTATGTCCGGCTCGCGGACGAGTCCGTGTGTATCGGTCCGGCGCGCGCTATCGACAGCTACCTCAATATTCCGGCCGTTATCAGCGCGGCGGAAGTGACGGACGCCCAGGCGATACATCCAGGCTATGGTTTCCTGTCGGAAAACGCCGACTTCGCCGAGCGCGTGGACAAGAGCGGCTTCGTCTTTATCGGCCCGCGGGCCGAAACCATACGGCTGATGGGCGACAAGATCTCGGCGATCAGGGCAATGAAGAAAGCCGGTATACCGTGCGTGCCCGGGTCCGACGGCCCGCTTCCGAAAAACGATCGCGACCTGTTTCGCATCGCCGCGCAGATCGGCTATCCGGTACTGATCAAGGCGACCGGCGGCGGTGGCGGCCGCGGGATGCGCGTCGTGCATACCGAGGCGGCGCTGTTGAACGCAGTGAATCTGACGCGCGCGGAAGCGCTCGCCGCCTTTAATAACGAAACCGTGTACATGGAGAAGTACCTCGACAACCCGCGGCATATCGAGTTCCAAGTGCTGGCGGACGAGCACGGCAACGCCATCCACCTCGGCGAGCGCGACTGCTCCATGCAACGGCGGCACCAGAAAGTCGTAGAGGAGTCTCCGGCGCCGGGACTGCCCGAAAAGTTGCGCCATCGCATCGGCGAGCGCTGCGCCGATGCCTGCCGGCGCATCGGCTACCGCGGCGCCGGCACGTTCGAGTTCCTGTATCAGGACGGCGAGTTCTATTTCATCGAAATGAATACCCGCGTGCAGGTGGAGCACCCGGTCACGGAGCTCGTCACCGGCATCGATATCGTCCGCGAACAAATTCTGATCGCCGCCGGCGAGCGGCTTTCCTATCGCCAGAAGGACATCACCTGGCGCGGGCACGCGCTCGAATGCCGCATCAACGCCGAAGACCCGCGGCGGTTTACCCCCTCGCCCGGTCGCATCACGTATTATCACCAGCCCGGCGGACCGGGGGTGCGCGTGGACACGCACGTCTACAACAACTACACCGTCCCGCCGTACTATGATTCGATGATCGCGAAAGTCATCACGCACGCCGAGACACGCGAGCTCGCGCTCGCGCGCATGCGCGTCGCGTTATCCGAAATGGTGGTGGACGGCATCAAGACCAACATTCCGCTGCACCAGGACATCCTGAATGACGCCAATTTCATCAAGGGCGGCGTCAATATTCACTACTTGGAACGCAAGCTCGGGCTGTAGCGTTCCGCTCGCCGTAACGCGATCGGGCTTGTATGCTGTTTTTGGATGCCTTGGTTGCTGATCAAATTCTCTCTGCCGCGCGCGCATGTCGCCTCGGTCGCCGACGCGCTCGAAGCGTGTGACGCGCTATCGGTCACGGTCGAAAGCGCGAGTGATGAGCAACGGTTACAAAGCGCGCTGGAAGAAACTCCCTTGTGGAATGAGAACCGTGTCGTCGGTCTCTTCCCGGAGCACACCGACAGCGAGGCGGTGCTCGACGCCGTTCGCGCCGCGCTAAATACTTCCAACATTCCGCGCGGCGAAGTCAGCCAACTTGACGATGCCGACTGGGCGCGCGCCTGGATGGCGAACTACCGGCCGCTACAAATCAGCCCACGGCTTTGGATCTGCCCGAGCTGGTGCGCGCCGCCGGATCCGAGCGCGGTTAATCTGCACCTCGATCCCGGGCTTGCTTTCGGTACCGGCACACATCCGACGACCGCGCTTTGCCTGCGTTGGCTCAGCGAGCAGCCGTGCGCCGGAAAAACGGTAATCGACTACGGCTGTGGCTCCGGCATCGTCGCGATCGCGGCTTTGATGCTTGGCGCCGCTCGCGCGATCGGCGTCGACGTCGATCCTCAGGCGCTCGCCGTCAGCCGCGAAAATGCCGCGCGCAACGGCGTTGGTGAGCGCTATCGAGCCTGTGCGCCGCACGGGCTCGGCCCCGAGGAGCGCGCCGACCTACTCGTGGCTAATATTCTCGCGGGCACACTGATTGCGCTCGCCGCGGAAATCGCGCAGCGCGTGAAACCGGGCGGGCACGTGGCTTTGAGCGGAATCCTGCCCGAACAAGCCGAGGAAGTTCGGCGCCGCTACGCGTCGGACTTCGCGTTACAGTCGAACGAACAGGAGGGCTGGATATTGCTCGCCGGTCAACGATTGCACTGATCGCATGTATACGCGTTGCCCAGAATGCCAAACCGCTTTTCGTATCACCGTGACCCAGCTGAAAGCACGGGACGGGCTGGTGCGCTGCGGACGTTGCGATTCCATATTCCGCGCCGATTTGCGCCTATTCGCGCCACCGGCCGCCGAAACCGATCACATCGAAGAAATTCCCGAATCGGAGATGTTCATTGATCTCGGATCCGACGAGGCAATCGATGCGTCCTCGCCGCAACAGGAGACGGAGCCGGAGATTCCGGTGGTTTCCGATCTGTCGTTTTTTGAACCACGCCGGCGCCTGGTGCCGACCGCGCTGTGGCTAATCGCCACGATGGCGTTCAGTGCGCTATTGCTCGGACAATTTGCCTACTTCTATCGTCACGAGCTCGCGCAACTCCCGGGGCTGCGCGCGCCGCTGCTGCAAATGTGCGGCTTATTGCATTGCGACGTGGTCTCCCCGACCGCGGGGACGGTGCCCGAATTGGTACAAACCAGCATCGCGCCGCATCCGCGCTACGCCAACGCCCTACGAATCCGCGCGAATCTCGCGAATCGCACCGACCAAACGCAGCCTTTGCCGTTGATACAAGTCAGCCTCACGGACAGCGACGGCAAACTTCTTGCACGGCGGACGTTCGCGCCGCGCGAATATCTCGGTCCATCTTCCGCCGCCGTCCCGCTCGGCCCCCATGTCGCAATGCAGACACTCCTCGACGTGACGAATCCGGACAACAAGGCGGCGGGCTACGAAGTTCAGCTGTTTCCACAACAACCCGCGCGCGCTGATTGATTGCGCGCGGTTCGATTCGAGAACAGCAACACAATCGCGAAACTGTCAAGTGATTTTTGATTTTTCGTAAATCGCGCCAACGCGCGGCGCGCATCTTCCACTCATCGCGCCCCTCTTCCCCGCGCGGAGAATTTCTGGTTATGATTCCGCCCCCGCCGAGTCTTAGGGTAGAGAAAGATCCGACATGAGAATCGGACTTTACGAATTGCGCAATAATCTTTTTCTCGCGCCCATGGCTGGCGTTACCGATCGGCCCTTTCGCCAGCTGTGCAAACAACTGGGCGCCGGCATGGCGGCGTCGGAAATGGTGTCGTCGAATTCGCTGCTCTGGGGCAGCGACAAGACGCGGCGTCGCGCGGATCACAGCGGCGAAGACGAGCCGCGCACCGTGCAGATCGCCGGCGCGGACCCCGCCATGATGGCGGAAGCGGCGCGCTACAACATGGATCGCGGCGCGCAGATCATCGACATCAACATGGGTTGTCCCGCGAAAAAAGTTTGCAACGTGATGGCGGGCTCGGCTCTGTTGCAGCACGAGTCTCTGGTCGCGCGGATTCTCGAAGCGGTAGTCAAAGCGGTGTGCATTCCCGTGACGCTCAAGATACGAACCGGCTGGGACAGCGCGCATCGCAACGGCGTGCGGATCGCGCGCATCGCCGAAGCGAGCGGCATACAGGCGCTCGCCGTCCACGGTCGCACGCGCGCGGATCTGTTTCAGGGCGACGCCGAGTACGAAACGATCGCCGCGATCAAGCAGGCGGTAAAAATTCCGGTGGTCGCCAACGGCGACATTACTTCTGCGGAAAAGGCCGCTAAGGTGTTACGCGAGACCGGGGCGGACGGCGTCATGATCGGGCGCGCGGCGCAAGGAAACCCGTGGATTTTCCGGGAAATCGGGCACTTCCTCGCGACCGGCGAGCGGCTCCCGCCGCCTCCCGTGGCCGAAGTACGCCACACGCTGCTCGGGCATCTCGCGAACCTCTATGCGTTCTACGGCGAGCATCTCGGGGTGCGCATCGCGCGCAAGCATATCTCGTGGTACAGCAAAGGACTGGTCGGCGGCGCGATGTTCCGGCATCGCATCAATCAAGTGGAAACGGTCGACGCGCAACTGGCGATGGTGCGGGAATTTTTCGAGTGTAGCGAATCGCGCTCGGCTCGCGAACCTCTCCCGCCCGCGGGAGAGGGAATGAGGGAGAGAGGCGGGCGGCACGAAGCCGCCGAACTTCGAACCGCGGGACTTGCCGCATGAAAGACCGCAAAGTCCTGCTATCGACGCACGTCAAGAATTCGCTCGAGCGGTATTTTCACGATTTGAACGGCGAAAAAACCACCGATGTGTACGACATGGTGATCTCCGAAGTCGAACGGCCGTTGCTCGAAATCGTGATGCGTCACGTCAAGAGCAATCAATGCCGCGCCGCGGAAATGCTCGGCATCAATCGCAACACGCTGCGCAAGAAGCTCAAGCAGTACAAACTCAACTGACCGGCGTCCGCGCCGGTCACGCGACTAGACGACATGGCGGCGATCAAGCGCGCGCTCATCAGCGTATCGGACAAGACCGGCGTCGCTGAATTCGCGCAGGCGCTTTCCTCCCTCGGCGTCGAAATTCTTTCGACCGGCGGCACCGCCCGCCTGCTTCAATCGCAGCGGATCCCCGTGGTGGAAGTGTCGGACTACACGGGCTTCCCCGAGATGCTCGATGGCCGCGTGAAAACATTGCATCCGCGCGTGCACGCCGGCGTGCTGGCGCGGCGCGATGTCGAGGCGCACCTGCGCGCGCTGCGCGCGCAAAATATTCCGCTGATCGATCTCGTCGTCGTCAATCTCTATCCCTTCGAACGGACGGTGGCGCGGCCCGATTGCGATCTCGCGTCCGCGATCGAGCAAATCGACATCGGCGGCCCGACGCTCTTGCGCGCGGCCGCCAAGAACCACGCGGGCGTCACGGTCGTGGTCGATGCCGCGGACTACGCAACGGTGCTCGCGGAAATGCGTGAACGACACAACGCGGTGAGCGACGCAACGCGCTTTCGCTTGGCCGTAAAAGCGTTCGAGCACACGGCGCGCTATGACGGCGCCATTGCGAATTATCTCGGCGCGCTTTCCGTCGACGGGTCGCGCGAAGAATTTCCCCATACCTACAACATGCAGGTCGTGCGCGCGCAGCGGCTTCGCTACGGCGAGAACCCGCATCAACGCGCCGCGTTTTATGTCGAGCGCCACGCGCCGCCCGGCGCTATCGCGACCGCGCGCCAGCTGCAAGGCAAGGAGCTGTCGTTCAACAACATCGTCGACGCCGACACCGCGCTCGAGTGCGTTAAATCGTTTGACGCGCCCGCTTGCGTGATCGTGAAGCACGCCAACCCCTGCGGCGTCGCGGTCGCGGGCGCACTGCGCGACGCGTACGAGCGCGCCTACGCGACCGATCCCACCTCCGCGTTCGGCGGCATCATCGCTTTCAATCGGACGCTCGATGCGTCCTGCGCCCAGGCGATTGTCGAGCGCCAGTTCGTCGAGGTTATCGTCGCGCCGGATGTCGATCCGGCGGCGCTGACGGTGCTTGGGACCAAATCGAACGTGCGGGTGCTGGCGTGTGGCGCCTGGAGTGACGCGACGCCGGTCGCGTGGGATTGGAAACGTGTTACCGGGGGGGTGCTGCTGCAGGATCCCGATCGCGCGCCGGTGGACGCGAGCCGACTGAAAACCGTCACCCGCCGCGCGCCGAGCGCGCAGGAACTGCAAGATCTGCTGTTCGCGTGGCGGGTCGTCCAGTTCGTGAAATCGAACGCGATCGTGTACTGCAAGGACGGGCGCACGGTCGGCGTCGGGGCGGGCCAGATGAGCCGCGTCTACAGCGCACGCCTCGCCGCGATCAAGGCCCGGGACGCGGGGCTCGACGTGCGCGGCAGCGTCATGGCGTCGGACGCGTTCTTTCCGTTTCGCGACGGTCTCGATCAGGCGGCCGAGGTCGGCGTCACCGCGGTGATTCAGCCGGGCGGGTCGCTGCGCGATCAAGAAGTGATCGACGCCGCCGACGAGCACGGCATCGCGATGGTCTTCACCGGCATCCGGCACTTCCGCCACTAAGAGACGCATCGACCGGCGGCGTATACTTCCGTTTCGCGCTTCGCGTCTTTGCATGGCATGATCACATGAAGATACTCATCATCGGCGGCGGCGGACGGGAACACGCGCTGGCGTGGAAAGTCGCGCAATCGGACCGCGTCACGCGCGTCTATGTCGCGCCGGGCAATGCCGGCACCGCGCGCGAATCGAAGTGCGAAAACGCCGTCATCGCGGCCGAGGACATCGAGGATCTCCTGCATTTCGCGCAGGCCAAGCGCGTCGATCTGACCATCGTCGGTCCCGAGACGCCTCTCGTGGCCGGTATCGTCGACCGCTTCAGCGCGGCGGGCCTCACGTGCTTCGGTCCGACCCAGGCGGGCGCCCGCCTCGAAGGTTCCAAAGCGTACGCCAAACGATTTCTTAAACGCCACCGCATTCCCACCGCCGCCTACCACGAATCGAACGACTACGAGACGACCGTCGCGCTGGCCGAGAAGCTGCGCTTCCCGTGCGTGCTGAAGGCCGACGGCTTGGCCGCCGGTAAAGGCGTGGTTATCGCCCCGACGCGCGAGGAATTTCTGCGCTCCGCGCGCGACCTGCAACGCGACCGCGTCCTCGGGGAGGCGGGGCAGCGGGTCGTCATCGAGGAATTCCTTGCCGGCGAAGAGGTGAGCTACATCGTGATGGTGGACGGCCGGCACGTGCTGCCGCTGGCCACGTCGCAAGATCACAAGCGCGTGAACGACAATGATCAGGGACCGAATACCGGCGGCATGGGCGCGTACTCGCCGGCGCCGATCGTCACACCCGAGCTATCGAACCGCATTCTGCGCGAAGTGATCGAGCCGACGGTGCGCGGCCTCGCCGATGACGGCTCCCCCTACACCGGTTTTCTCTACGCCGGCCTGATGATCGCGCCGGACGGCACGCCGAACGTGCTCGAGTTCAACTGCCGCTTCGGCGATCCCGAAACCCAGCCGATATTGATGCGCCTGCGATCCGACTTGGTCGAGCTGATCGAGCTCGCGCTCGCCGGACAACTCGACAGCGCCGAGCCGCGCTGGGACGAACGCGTCGCGCTCGGCGTGGTGATGGCGGCGGGCGGTTATCCGGGGAGCTACCGCAAGGGCGACGTCATCGCCGGCTTACCGGCCGATACCGCCGACGTCAAAGTATTTCACGCGGGCACGGCGGAGCAGCAAGGAGCGATCGTGACCAACGGGGGGCGCGTGTTGTGCGTCACGGCGCTCGGCGCTACAGTGAAGGCCGCGCAAGCGCGCGCTTACGATGTCGCGCGGCGCATCCATTGGCCGGACGCACACTACCGCCGCGACATCGGTTACCGGGCTGTCGCGCGCGAAGCGCATTAGAAAATACAGGCAGGAAAACACATGTCCAAAGTCTTTGTCGCCATTCTCATGGGCTCGGATTCCGACCTCGAGCAAATGCAAGCCGCGATCGACACGCTCGACAAGCTCGGCATCGCGCGCGAAGTGCGCGTGCTCTCGGCCCACCGCACGCCCGACGCGACGCATGCCTACGTCAAGGAAGCGGACGGACGCGGCTGCGCCGTTTTCATCGCCGCGGCCGGCATGGCGGCGCATCTCGCCGGCACCGTCGCCGCGCTGACGCTGAAACCGGTCATCGGCGTGCCGCTCGAATCCGGGCCGCTCAAGGGGCAAGACTCGCTGCTGTCGACGGTGCAAATGCCGGGCGGCATTCCGGTCGCCTGTGTCGCGATCGGCAAGGCGGGCGCGAAAAACGCCGCGTTTCTTGCCGCGGAAATCATCGCCCTGTCCGACGCGGCGCTTGCACGGCGCTTGCTCGATGAGCGCAAGGCTAACGCCGCGGAAGTGGCGGCCAAAGACAAAGCCGTGCGGGAGCGTTTCGGCTCCAACGTCTGATGTCGGCACTCGAGCACGCCGCGCGGATTCTCAAGCAAGGCGGTCTCGTCGCTTACGCCACCGAATATTGCTTCGGCCTCGGCTGCGATCCCATGAACGAGCGCGCGGTGGCGCGTCTCTTGCGCGCTAAGCGCCGTCCCGCCGCCAAAGGCCTGATCCTCATCGCCGCTGCCATTGATCAACTCGCGCCCTACGTCGCGGCAATACCGGCGCACGTCGCCGCCACCTGGCCGGGTCCGTACACCTGGCTGCTGGAACCGCGCGCCTCGGTGCCGCGTTGGATCACCGGCGCACACCCGCGGATTGCGGTACGCGTCACGGCGCATGCGCAAGCCGCGGCACTCTGCCGCCGCGCGGGCATGGCGATCGTCTCCACCAGCGCGAATCGGGCGGGCCAGCATCCGGCGCGCAGTCATCGCGAAGTGTTGCGCCGTTTCGGCATGGACATCGATTACGTGTTGCCCGGCCGCGTGGGCGATCTCGATGCCCCCACGCCGATCCGCGACGCCGTCACCGGCGGGTCGATACGCGGTGACTAACCGCATGGCGCAACCGGATATCGAGGCGGTCAAGGCGTACCTGCTCGACCTGCAAGATCGCGTCTGCGCCGCGCTCGAGCGCGAAGATGGCGCCGCGCGGTTTCGCGAAGACCGCTGGGAGCGTCCCGGCGGGGGCGCGTCGGTGCACGGCGGCGGGCGCACGCGCGTGATCACGGACGGCGCCGTGTTCGAGCAAGGCGGCGTGAATTTCTCCCACGTTCACGGCGCCACGTTGCCGCCTTCGGCGACGGCGCAGCGCCCGGAGCTCGCCGGCCGCGGCTTTCAGGCGCTCGGCGTGTCGCTCGTCATGCATCCGCGCAACCCGTACGTGCCGACGTCGCATTGCAACGTGCGTTTCTTTCAAGCGGAGAAAGCCGGCGCCGAGCCGGTGTGGTGGATCGGCGGCGGCTTCGATCTCACGCCGTACTACGGGTTCGACGACGATTGCGTGCATTGGCATCGCACGGCCAAG
The DNA here is from genome assembly GCA_021323795.1 of Acidiferrobacteraceae bacterium. Taxonomy (GTDB): domain Bacteria; phylum Pseudomonadota; class Gammaproteobacteria; order Acidiferrobacterales; family Sulfurifustaceae; genus JACQFZ01. The sequence continues at coordinate 9,504 of JAJPKH010000248.1, forward strand.
CGCGCGTGCGATCCATTCGGCGCCGATTACCACGCGCGCTTCAAACGCTGGTGCGACGAATACTTTTACATCAAGCACCGGCGGGAACCGCGCGGCGTCGGCGGATTGTTTTTCGACGATCTGGACGAGCGCGGTTTCGATCATTGCTTCGCGTTTCTGCGCAGCGTGGGAGACCGGTATCTGGATGCGTATTTGCCGATCGTGCAACGGCGCAAGCATCTCCCGTATGGCGAACGCGAGCGCGACTTCCAGCTCTACCGGCGCGGCCGCTACGTCGAGTTCAATCTCGTGTACGACCGCGGTACGCTGTTCGGCTTGCAATCGAACGGGCGCACGGAATCGATACTGATGTCGTTGCCGCCGCTCGTGCGCTGGCGCTACGATTGGCGGCCGCAACCGGGAACCGCCGAAGCGCGTCTGTACGACTATTATTTGCAGCCGCGCGACTGGCTCGCAGGAGAAAAGCAACCGTGATCGAAACTTCGCTGCCGCAGGACCAGGAGCCGACGTTACGGGTGTCGCCGATGCCGTCCGACACCAACGCGACGGGCGACATCTTCGGCGGCTGGATCATGTCGCAGGTGGACATCGCGGGCGGCATCCACGCGGCGCGGCGCGCACGCGGCCGCGTCGCGACCGTCGCGGTCAACGCCTTCACCTTCAAGAAACCGGTGTACGTCGCCGACGTGGTGAGCTTCTATACGCAGCTCGTCAGAGTCGGCACCACGTCGCTCACCATCGACGTCAAAGTTTACGCGGAGCGTAGCTGGGGCACGAAAACATCCGGCGAAGTGGTGCTCGTCACCGACGCGGTGCTCACCTACGTGGCACTCGACGCGGACGGGCGCAAACGTCCCGTTCCTGCCGAATAAACATCCGCGCATGGACATCGCGCCAGCCTGCACTAGGCTTGGGAGCGTATGGTAAAAGCCCTCTGGAAATCCGCTCGGGTGGCGCTACTGCTGAGCGCGGTGCTCGCGACACGAGCGCTACTCGCCGCCGAGCCAACGCTCGCGCAACTGCAAGCACCCGGACCGGAAACAGCGCCGCTTACGATCGTGGATCGCGGCGAACCGCAGTTTCTGCAAACGCCCGCCTCCGCGCTGACGTGGAAGCTAACGCCCGCCGCTCCCCTGCCGGCCGGCGCGCCGCCGAACAACCGCTTGATTGACCTCTATACCGGCACCGCGACGGCGCCGGTCCTGCTTTGCCGCGTGCTCGTGCGTTATTACCGGGCTCGCTCGGGCTGGATGCCCTATTTCCGGCTCGATGAAGAACCACTGCTCACACGCGTCAACGGTCGCTGGCAACCGATCGAGCTGGCCCCCGGCATCCCCGCCCTCATCGCGCAAAAGGGAAACGCCGTACCGACGCCCGAGGGCTTCTTTCCGTCGCTCGAATTCGGCTTGACGTCCGGGTCGCTGACGATCGTCGGCTGGCAAGCGCGCTAGCGTTTCTTCAGCGCCTCGAGGAAGGGCGAGATCAAGTCCATCGGCAGCGGGAACACGATCGTCGAGCTCTTCTCGCCCGCAATGCCTGATAACGTTTGCAGGTAGCGCAACTGCAATGACTGCGGGCTGCGGCTCATCTGCTCGGCCGCCATTACGAGTTTCTCCGCCGCCTGCAGCTCGCCTTCCGCGTGAATGATCTTCGCCCGCCGCGTGCGCTCGGCCTCCGCCTGCTGGGCGATCGCGCGCACCATCGTCGCATCGATATCGACGTGTTTGATCTCGACGCTGGTCACTTTGATGCCCCACGCGTCGGTGGCCGCATCGAGAATGCGCTGAATGTCGATATTGAGCTTGTCGCGCTCCGCCAACATTTCATCGAGCTCGTGCTTGCCGAGCACCGAGCGCAGCGTCGTCTGCGCGAGCTGACTGGTGGCGGAGTAGTAATCCTCCACCTGTATGATGGCGCGCTGCGGATCGACCACGCGGAAGTACACCACGGCATTGACCTTCACGGAGACGTTGTCGCGCGATATGACATCCTGGGGTGGCACGTCCATGACGACCGTGCGCAGGTCGACTTTCACGACCTGTTGGATACCGGGCAGAATGATGACAAGTCCCGGTCCTTTCACGCGCCAGAACCGCCCGAGCATGAACACCACGCCGCGTTCGTATTCACGAAAGATGCGGAACGCGGAAAATAAAATGAGCGCGATGACGGCAATAACAAAACCAGCGGAAGCGAAGCCCATGTCAGTTACCCTCTTTTTGATCTGGTTCAACCACTAAGGTCAGCCCGTCACGGCCTACGACCCGTATCCTTTGTCCGTGCGAGAGCGGCGTATGCGTGCGCGCCTGCCAGCGCTCGCCGTGCACCAGCACCCAACCGCGGTCGGCGAAGGCTCGCAGCGCTTCGCCGGTGGCGCCGATCATCTGTTCCGAGCCCGAGACAACCGCGCGCCCGCGGGCGCGCATGGCGAGCGAGACGATGCCGAAAAGGATCGCGCTGCTCACGACCGCGATGATCGTGATCAACTGCCACGCGATGTCATAGCCTTCGACGCCGGTGTCGAGCAGGATGATGGAGCCGGCGACGAAGGCGATCACGCCGCCGATGCCGAGCGCCCCGAAGCTCGGCATGAACGCTTCCGCCACCATGAAGGCGAGGCCGAGCAGGATGAGGCCGAGGCCGGCGTAATTGACGGGCAGCACTTGAAACGCGTAAAGCGCGAGCAGCAGGCAGATTCCGCCGACGACGCCGGGCAGCACGTAGCCGGGATTCCACAGCTCGAAAAAAAGACCGTAAACCCCGAGCATCATCAGGATGTAAGCGACGTTCGGATCGGTGATCACGGAGAGCAGCTTGGTGCGCCAGTCGGGCTCGAAAGCGTCGAGCTCCGCGCCTTCCACCGCCAGGCGAATTTTCTTGCCTTCCACTTCGACCTGCCGTCCCTCGAGCTTCGCCAGCAGATCGTTCATATCGGTCGCGATCAGATCGGCGACGTTGAGCTTCAGCGCTTCTTCCGCGTGCAAAGATGCCGCCTCGCGCACGGCCTTCTCCGCCCACTCGATATTGCGCCCGCGCATCTGCGCGAGGCCGCGTATGTACGCGATGGCGTCGTTCATCGCCTTGTGCGCCATGGCGTCATTGCCCACGGAGGGTTTTTCCTTGGCCGCGTTCTTTTTGTCCTTGCCTTTGCTCGGCGCCGGCTCCTCGGGCGCGGGCTTTTCGCCGCCGCCCCCGCCGCCGATGCGTACCGGGGTGGCGGCGCCGAGGTTAGTACCGGGCGCCATGGCGGCGACATGGCTGGCGTAAAAAATATAGGTTCCGGCGCTCGCGGCGCGCGCGCCGGAGGGCGCGACGTAGGTCACGACGGGGACCGGCGAGGCGATGATGTCCTTGATGATCTCACGCATGGCGGTATCGAGGCCGCCGGGTGTGTCCATGCGCAGCACGACGAGGGCCGCCTGGGTATCCTTCGCCCGCGTGAGGCCACTGCGCACGTAATCGTCCGTGGCCGGGCCGATCGCTCCCTTGATGTTCAACACCAGCACCTTTTTTCCCGGCGCGCCGGTGCTCGGCGCGGGGTTTGGGGGCGCGCCAAGCAGCCACAGCGGCCAAGCCGCCAGCAGACCCCATGCGATCATCCGAAGGGGGCGTAGCAGGCGACGCAAGCGACGGGAGCGGCGAGAAATCACGCCAAACACCATACCAGAGAAAGGCGATACCCGAGAACTGAGGGCGTGGGGGCTTAGCGGCGGGCGAGGTAGGTCAAGAGAAAATCGAGCACTTCGAAGCGGTTGTAAGCCGTTTGTAGCGTGCGGCCCCACACCGTGGGGCCATGATCACGCACGAGGAGCGCACTGATTTTCGGCGGCGCGCGCCTGAATCTCGCGCGCACGTCGCGCGCGATGCGAGTGACGTCGACATGATTTTCGAACAGCGCCAACTCCGCTTTCGGGCGGTGCTCCCACACGTCGAACCCCTTGAGCATTTCGAGCGGCGGCAGGCGCAGTCCCTTGCCTTTGGCCGGCGTGCGCGCCGTCGCCAGGCAGGCCGCCACGCTGTGCCCATGCAGGCACGCCCCGGTATCCGGAAAGAGCCCGTAAAGCGTCGCATGAATGGCGGTCTCCGCCGACGGCGACTGTTCCGCGCGCGTGCGCTCGACCACCGCCCCGTCGGCGATCCGCACCAGCAGGAAATCGTTTTCTTCCAACCGGCCTTTGGGGAGGCCGCTCGCGGTGATCCAGAAATGCTCTGGATCGGCGCGCGCAGAAAGGTTGCCCGCCGTGCCCGCCATCCAGCCGCGCGCGTGGAAATCCCGCGCTATTTCGGCAAGGGCCGCGCGCGGCGATAAGCTGTCGAACGTGAAGGACACTAGGCCGGTCTATGCGAAGTCATGAAGCACCGCGAAGCGGTTTCGCCGGCGAGCCTGACTTTCGACAAAAACCGCCCGCTACCCGCTAGTTGAGATGTAAAGCCTCTCGCCGGGGCACCCGCGCACGCTGGGCTAAGCGAACGCCGCCATGGAGCGCTCGGTATAGACCGGCGTCCAGCCGCTGGTATCGATGAAGTAGCGCACGGCCTTGATGCGCTTGGAGTCGCGCATCTCGAACCAGTGCTCGGTGTTCGCCGGCACGTTGATGTAATCACCCGCCGAAACCTCGAGCAGGAACTGCCCGCCGTCGGGCTCGACGAAGCCGAAGTAGCCGCGCCCCGCGAGGATGTAGCGCACTTCATCGTCGGTGTGGTAATGGATCTTCTCGAACTTGGCGAGCATTTCCTTCAGGTTCGGGATCCCCTCGTGGATGACGATCATGTCGCGCGTCTGGTATCCCTTCTCGCGCTTTAGCTGCTCGAAGCGCTGTTCCACCGAGCCGAGGAGCTCCTCCTTCTCGGCGTCCGCCAGGCTCTGCTTGGCCAGGAGCTCTTGGGCGCGCGCGCCCGCCGGCGCGCTCCACGCGTTGAGCGTGATGCCGAGACGCGCCAGGCGATTGCGGATCGTCGCAAAATCGGTAACGTCTTTGCCTTCGGATGTGATGATGCGTGCCATATCTCGCCTCCAGTTAGAAGTGGAACACCTCAGCCAACCGCCGGTTTCTCGAAGCCCAGCCGGCGCCGCAGCGGGCCCGACGTACGCTGTTTCGCCGGCGTTGCCCTGACGGTAGGTTCCGGTGCAGCCGTGACCGCAGGCTCCGGCGATGCCGCGGCCGGCGCTCGCGGGGAAACGTCCGTCACCGTCGAAACTTCACGCGGACGCTCGCTGCGCGGATTTTCCCTCGCGCGTTCCCGCCGCCCCCCGCGTTCGCGCCCTCGCCCGCGGCGATCGTCGCGACCCAGACGCTCCGGCCGCCCGCCGCTCGGCGGTTGCAGCGTCGGCAGCACCGCGGCCTCGACCTTCGCCGTCGGAATTTTATGACCAATGTACGTTTCGATTTCCGGCAAAGCAAAAACATAGCGCTCGCAGGCAAAGCTTACCGCATCCCCGCTCTTGCCGGCACGCGCCGTGCGGCCGATGCGGTGCACGTAATCCTCCGCGTTCTGCGGCAAATCGAAGTTGAACACGTGCGAGACGTCGGGGATGTGTAGACCCCGCGCCGCCACATCCGTGGCGACCAAAATCGGCAACCGTCCCTCGCTGAAGTCGCCGAGCAGCTTGAGCCGCATCTTCTGCGGCACGTCGCCCGAAAGAATCTCGGCGCGGAAACCGTTCGCCTGCAGCCACCCGACCAGGCGCTCGCCCATGTCTTTGGTGTTCACGAACACCAGGCTGCGCGCCGGATCCATGTGCCGCAGCACTCCCACGAGCAGCGGAATTTTTTCATCGTTGGCCGTGTGATACAGCACCTGCTCGACGTTATCGGCGGTGCGCCGATCGGGATCGATGCGCACGAACTGCGGGTTATTCATGTGCTCGTACGCGAGCTCCGTCACGCGATACGAAAGCGTGGCGGAAAACAGCATATTCAACCGCTGGGTCGGTTCCGGCATGCGCCGGAGCAAAAAGCGGATGTCCTTGATGAAGCCGAGATCGAACATGCGGTCGGCTTCGTCGAGCACCATCACTTGGATGGCTTTGAGGTCGAAGACGTGCTGTTTGAAGTAATCGATAATACGGCCGGGCGTGCCGATCAGCACGTCGACGCCGGCCTCGAGGTCGCGCCGCTGCGTATCGTAGCCGGTACCGCCAAATACTAGGTTGAGCCGGTACCCGGTCCCCGCACCGAGCACCTCGGCGTCCTTGTGGATCTGCACGGCGAGCTCACGCGTCGGAGCGAGTATGATGGCCCGCGGCTGTGTCGGCAGGCGCTCCGGCGCCGCCGGCTGCGTCAGCAGGCGATTAAAGGTCGCGAGCAGGAACGCGGCGGTCTTACCTGTCCCCGTTTGCGCTTGTCCGGCGACATCCTGTCCGGCGAGGGCGATCGGCAACGTCTTCGCTTGGATGGGAGTGCAGAATTCGAAACCGGCCGCACGGACGCCCTGCATGAGGGCTTCGGGAAGGTTAAGACCGCTGAAGGACTGATCGGTAAGGTGGTGTTCGCTCATTTCCTCTCTACAAAATGAAGGATACCAATAGCAAAGCGTTATTAACAGGTTGAGTACAAAGCTATTCGGGTTTCGCGCCGATTCCGGGCGCTTGCATTGGACAGGCTAATTCGCTCAAATATCGCGGCAACTCACCGTAACCCAGCCTGAAGCCCGCCGCGGTCGCGGCCGGATCTCAACATCGCACGGAGAACGTTTTTTCATGAGCGCAAGCATTGTTAGCGTTACCGACGGCACCTTCGAACAGGAAGTGCTGAAAAGCCAGGGACCGGTATTGGTCGATTATTGGGCGGAGTGGTGCGGCCCCTGCAAGATGATCGCGCCCGTGCTCGAGGAGATCGCCCGAGAGTACAACGGCCGTCTGAAGGTAGCCAAGCTCAACGTCGACGAGAACCCGGCGACACCCCCGAAGTACGGCATTCGCGGCATTCCGACACTGATGCTTTTCAAAAACGGCAGCGTCGAGGCGACCAAGGTCGGCGCGGTGTCGAAATCGCAGCTCTCGGCGTTTCTCGACGGGCATCTGTGACCGGTGACCGTCATCGGCGCTTGTACTGGACGAACCGGAAAACTGATGTTAATGTTAAAAACATAGGCGAGCGCGAGCTTCCCTTTAAATAATTCCTACTCCTTTCTGTTAAACCCTTTTCGTTTTCACACCCCCGGATTTTGGCGGCGGGTAACTCAGGATTCGCTACTGTCCTGAAAGCGGTGACGCAATGACCCCAACCTTGATGAATCTTTCCGAACTTAAGAAAAAACCGGCAACCGAGCTGGCCGAAATGGCGAGCGCGCTCGATCTGGAGGGCGGCAGTCGGCTGCGCAAACAAGACCTGATCTTCGCCATCCTCAAGGCTCAGGCCAAGAAGGGCGAGGACATCGTCGGCGAAGGCGTGGTCGAGATATTGCAAGACGGCTTCGGGTTTCTACGTTCCGGCGACAGCTCTTATCTGGCCGGGCCCGACGATATCTACGTCTCCCCCTCGCAGATCCGCCGCTTCAATCTACGCACCGGCGATACCGTCAAAGGCAATATCCGGCCGCCCAAAGAATCCGAACGCTACTTCGCGCTCCTCAAGGTGGAGGAAATCAACTTCCAGCCGCCGGAGGAAGCCAAGAACAAGGTTCTGTTCGAGAACCTGACGCCGCTCCATCCGCAGCAGCGGATGGAGCTCGAGCGCGACAACGCGTCGAGCGAGAACCTCACCTCGCGCGTCATCGATCTTATCGCCCCGATCGGCAAGGGTCAGCGCGGTCTCATCGTTTCGCCGCCCAAGGCCGGCAAGACCGTGATGCTGCAGAACATCGCGCACTCGATCACCGCCAATCACCCCGAATGCATGCTGATGGTGCTCCTGATCGACGAGCGGCCGGAAGAAGTCACCGAGATGCAGCGCTCGGTGCGCGGCGAAGTGATTGCTTCGACCTTCGACGAACCGGCCGCGCGTCACGTGCAAGTGGCGGAGATGGTGATCGAAAAGGCCAAGCGCCTGGTCGAGCATAAGAAGGACGTCATCATCCTGCTCGACTCGATCACGCGTCTGGCGCGCGCCTACAACACCGTCGTCCCGGCGTCGGGCAAAGTGCTGACCGGCGGCGTCGACGCCAATGCCTTGCAGCGACCGAAACGCTTCTTCGGCGCCGCGCGCAACATCGAAGAAGGCGGCAGCCTGACCATCCTCGCGACCGCCCTGATCGACACGGGCTCGAAGATGGACGATGTCATCTACGAAGAATTCAAGGGTACCGGCAACCTTGAGATCCATCTCGACCGCCGCCTGGCGGAGAAGCGCAGCTACCCGTCCATCAACATCAACCGCTCCGGGACACGCCGCGAAGAGCTTTTGCTACCACCCGATGAGCTGCAAAAGATCTGGATCCTGCGCAAGCTCCTTCATCAAATGGACGAGCTCGAAGCATCGGAATTTCTTCTCGAGAAACTGCGCGCCACCAAAAATAACGCGGAATTCTTCGATTCAATGAAGCGGTAAAACCCCGCTCGCACATGGCATTCAAACCCCTTTAACCCCAGCGAGTATCGCACTTCGGCGCTTTGCTCCGGTCTTACTGGTACTCCAAAGGCCCCGCATGCGCCCGCCACGATTTTTACTAGGATCGGTGTTGCTTCTCGCGGTTTTCGGTTCGGCGGCCGCTGAGGATTCTTCCGCGCGCGTCGCCGTTTACGCGGAGCATCAGGGCGGAAACGTCATTTATCACTATGAAGTTCGCAACACCGGAAGCGCGGAAGTACGGCGCTTTTTCGTCGGCTGTGATTGCCGCTGGCCGCTCGACGCTGTCGGTGAATTACAAACCCTGCCGGTTGGTGCTGTGCCGGCCAGGACCGACGATCTCGGCACGTGGTACGACCTGCCCGTCGATACGCCGCACCCATCCGGGTGGCGCGTGCGCCTCCTGCGACCGGCCGGTACCAACGGCCACTGGATGGAATGGTACATGCCTGCCGCCCGTGCGAAGGCCGGGATAGGGCCGGGCGCTTCCCTCGGCGGCTTCACCGTGGTGGTACCCGGCGCCGACGACGCTTACTTGGCCGGCAACTTTACCGTGCTCGCGGAAGGACGCACCGGCGCCAGCGCGCCTCTCGCCCTCCTCGACACCGTACCTCCCGCGCTGTCACTGGAGACTCGCGCCATGCCCGCCGACACCGGCACGGCGGCGGTACGCGTGGTCGCCACGGCAAAGGACGACCGGGACCCTGAACCGCGCGTCGTCGTGGAGGCCATGAGCCGGGGGGATACTTCGGATCAGCCGGGCTACGTCGTCGTTTATTCGGCAACCGATGCCTCCGGCAACCGCACCACGGCCAGCGCGCGCGTCCCCTTGCCTGCCGCGGCCGGCACGCAATTGCCCGATGTCCCGGCAGTCCCGGCGCCCCCGCGTCCGTCGGTGCCGGTAAACTGGCCGCGACTCGCGTTCTCGCCGTAATCCGTTGTCCTGCCAGGCGTCTAGCAGAGCGTTAAAACAGTCTGTTAGACTACGCGGCCCTTGAATGCCGCCCGGCCGGCGGCGCCCACTGTAAGAGGTTCTTAACATGAAGGCCGGAATTCATCCTGCGTACCAGGAAATCACCGTCACCTGCGCTTGCGGCAACAGCTTCAAGACGCGCTCGACCGCGGGACGCGACCTGAACGTCGAAGTCTGCGCGAAGTGCCATCCGTTCTACACCGGCAAGCAAAAGATTGTCGACACGGAAGGCCGGGTCGAAAAGTTCCGCCAGAAGTACGCCAAGAAGTAGTTGCGCGGCCGCCGATCAGTCCCAAGGGCGCTCCCTGGCGCCCTTTTTATTTTTGTTTTATTTCTTCTCCCCGCGCCGTTCGGCGCTCCCTTCGCAGAAGGCGATACCGAGCTTGCGCTCGTGCGCTGGGCGCTCGATGGAGACAGCCTGCTGCTCGCCGACGATCGCCAGGTTCGACTGGTCGGCATCAACGCGCCCGACTTCGGCAAGAACGGCAGACCCGATCAGCCGCTGGCGAAAACCGCACGCGACCGCGCGAGCGTACTGACGCGCGGTCAGACGGTTCGACTCGTATACGATGCCGAGCGCCACGATCGCTACGGGCGCCTACTCGCCTACGTATTCCTACCCGATGGGCGCGAGCTGCAGGAGATATTGCTGCGCGAAGGCCTTGCCTGGTTCGTGGCGATCGACCCAAATGTCGCCCGGTTGACCGCGCACCGCGCGGCAGAAGCCGAGGCGCGTGCCTTCCGCCGGGGAATTTGGGCGGCGCCGCAATATGAAGCGGTCCCGGCCGAGCGTCTTTCGCCTGCGGATACCGGCTTTGTACGCCTCTCCGGCATCGTGACCGCGGTGGAGAGGCACGGCGACGCGATAGAATTTCAGCTGACTCCCCAGGTGCGGTTGGTGATCGCACCGAGCGTGCTCGCCGCCCTCGGGCAATCACCCCAAGCCATGCGCGGTAAGCGTGTATTGGCCCGCGGTTGGCTCGCGGAGTATAAAAACCACCTTCGGCTGCGTATTACTCACCCGGCGATGCTGGAACTCCTGTCATGACGCCGCTCAAGCGGTTGATAAATCGCTTCGCGCTCTTTGCGCTGGCGGCGTGGCTCGGCGCCTGCGCCATAAACCCCGTTAGCGGCACCCCGAATTTGGTCATGATGACGGAGGAACAGGAGATTGCGCTCGGACGCACGAACGATCCGAAGGTCCGGGCGCAATACGGCGTGTACGACGACGCCAAGCTGCAAGCTTATGTGCAACAAGTGGGCGAGCGGGTCGCCGCGAACAGCCATCGGCCGCAGCTGGTCTACCGCTTTACGGTGCTCGATACGCCCGACGTGAACGCCTTTGCGCTGCCCGGCGGGTACATCTACATCACGCGCGGGATCCTCGCCTATCTCAACTCCGAAGCGGAACTCGCCGCGGTGCTGGGACACGAGGTCGGACACGTGACCGCGCGCCATTCCGTGCGTCAGTACAGCGCGGCGATGGCGGGCCAGGTAGCAGCCGTGGTGCTGTTACGCACGCAAGCCGCCCAGGATCTCTTCAACGTCATCGGCAATGCGCTCCTCAGCGGCTACGGGCGCGACCACGAGCTCGAGGCCGACCGTTTGGGCGCTGAGTACCTGGCGCGCAACGCCTACGACCCCAACGCCATGATCCGCGTCATCGGCGTGCTCAAGAATCAAGAGGAGTTCGAGAAGGAGCGGGCCAAGGCGGAGAACCGCGAACCGCGCATCTACCATGGCGTCTTCGCCAGCCATCCGAGCGCCGACCAGCGCTTACAGGAAGTGGTTGCGCAAGCGAAACCCCCCGGTGCCGCCGGCGCGCCGAGGGTCGGTCACGACGATTATCTGAAACAGATCGACGGCCTGCGCTACGGAGACAGCCCGAAGGTCGGAGTACGATACAAGTCGGGTTTCTACCATCGCGATATGAACTTTGCGGTCCAGTTTCCCGAGGGCTGGCGTCTGGAAAACGCGCCGGACTCGGTCACCGCGGTCAGCCCAGCCGGCGACGCCGCGATGCAACTGCTCGGCGAGGACCTCAACAAGCGCGTCGCGCCCGAGGAATTTATTAAATCCCGCCTCAAAGTGAGCCTCAAAAGCGGCGCAACCATGTCAGGGACCGAGCTTCCTTCGTATACCGGCATCGCCCGCCTGACCACGCCTTTCGGTCAGCGTGATACGCGCGTTTCGGTCATCTACCTCGAAAACCGCGCCTTTCTATTTCTCGGTGCCGCCAAAACCGACGCGGCCTTCGCGCAGAATGACCGACGCTTCCTCACCACCGCGCGCAATCTGCACGCGCTCAAGCCGGACGAGAAACGGATCGCCGAAGGACTAAGAGTGCGGCTACTAAAGGTCGGCACGGAGGACACGTTCGCGAAGCTCGCGACCCGCTCCGCGATCTCGAACTATCCGGAGCCGGTACTGCGCTTGATCAATGCCAAATACCCGGCCGGCGAACCGGCGGCGGGCGAAGTCATCAAGACGATTCAATAGCTC
>JAJPKH010000203.1 GCA_021323795.1 Acidiferrobacteraceae bacterium
CGGGCCGGCGCATGCAAGTGCGCTTCAACGGCGAGGTCATCGCCGACAGCCGCGATGCGGTGCTGCTCCAAGAAAGCAACCACCGGGACGTCTACTATTTTCCGCGTCAGGACATGAAGATGGAGCGTCTTCTGCGTTCAAGCCATCGAACGTACTGCCCGTTCAAGGGCCACGCGTCGTACTACTCGTTGGCGAACGGGCCGGAGAACGCCGTCTGGACCTATGCGGAACCGTACGACGAAGTGCGCGCGATCAAGGAACGGCTGGCCTTCTACCTCGACAAAGTCGATTCCATTACGACGGCACCCGAACCATGACCGTCGCCAACGTCCGCCGCGCGTGACGCGAGAACGTTGGCGGCGGATCACTGACCCTCTTCGTTGTCCTCGTCTTTCCATTTACGAATCTTGCTGTAGTCGATCCGCTTGTCGGCCTCGCGGCTCTTGCGCGCGAGATTGCGCATGGCGAACACGTAGCCGAGCCCGAAGACGACCGCGATGCCGAGAAAAATCCAAAGTGTCGTGCTCAAATTGCTTTTCCCGTCCGTACCGTGCCGAAGATTTTCCGCATTTGTTTCGTCGAGACATGATGCCAATGGCGCACATGAGCGCAACGAAGGCCGGATAGAAGGCGCCAAAGAGCGCGTCGATGCCCGCCGTCAGGCAACAGCGCGAAGGCCGCCCGGCGGATGGTCAAGCCGGTTGATCGGGAATCAACCGGCTTTCAATGCGAGTAATGATGTCCTTGAGAGCGAGCTTGCGCTTCTTCATGCGCCGCAGTTGCAGTTGATCCATCAAAGGGTCGTGCACGAGGCGCTCTATGGCGGTGTCAAGCTCGCGATGTTCGACGCGATATTCCTCGAGCTTCGCCCGCAGGGCGGCCTCCTCATCCGGCGTCAGGGCGCTGCGCATGCCAATGTCTCGATGTATCCGTCTGCGTACGGCTTGCGAATTCAAGTTACGTTGGTGCCGATCAAACAGAATTTAGGACCGGCTCGAGCCGTTCCATCGCGCTCTTCACTTCCACTTCTTCATCCTCAATGCGGGTCCGCGGACGTCTCGGGGTGGCCGGGTGCAGGGGGTCGCGATTCCTATATATATTAAGAATCGCGACCGCCCTCCCCTCTATCCGGGTGCGCGATTGTTTACTCGACCGGATAATCCAGGTAACCCTTTTCCCCCGGCGTATAGAACGTCGCCGGGTCGGGCGCCAGCAGCGGGGCGCCGCTGCCGAGCTTCTCGACCAGTTTCGGATTGGCGATAAACGGCCGCCCGAACGCGACCAAATCGCCCCTGCCTTCGAGCAAGTCCCGCTCCGCGCGGTCGCCGTCGTAACCGCCCGAGAGTATCAGCGCCTGCTTGAACTCACGACGCAGCCGCGCCTTGATCGACGGCTTGACCTCGGGGGCGCCCATGGAGCTGTGATCGACGATGTGCAGATACGCGAGCTTGAGGTTGTTCAAGCGCTGCCCGAGCAGCGCGAAGCAGTCTTCGACGCCTTCGTAGACTTCCATGCCGTTGAAGACGCCGTACGGCGAAACGCGCATGCCGAGACGCTCGGCGCCGATGGCCGCGGCGGTCGCGTGCGCGACTTCCGCCGCGAAGCGGATACGATTCTCCGCCGGGCCGCCGTATTCGTCGGTGCGCTTGTTCGAAGCCGGGTTCAGGAATTGATCGATCAGATACCCGTTCGCGCCGTGCAGCTCGACGCCGTCGAAGCCGCCCGCGTCGATCGCGAGTTTCGCGCTGTGCGCGAATTCCCCGATCGCTTCGCGGATCTCGCCCTTCGTCATTTCCGCCGGCACGGGATGCGGCTGCATCTGTTTCTGATCCGTCCACATCTCGCCCGGAGCCGCCACGGCCGACGGCGCCACCGTCTTGGCGCCGGCCGGCAGGTTGAGCGGATGGGTGACGCGACCGGTATGCATCAGCTGTATGAAAATGCGCCCGCCGTTGGCGTGCACGGCGTCGGTGACTTTGCGCCAGCCGCGCGCCTGCTCCTGATTGAAGCAGCCGGGAATGCGCGCATAACCGAGCCCGTTCGGCGACGGCGACGTACCCTCGGTAACGATCAGGCCGGCACCGGCCCGCAGGCCGTAATACTTCGCCATCATGTCGTTCGGAACGTTGCCGAGCGCGCGACAACGGGTCATCGGCGACATGACAACGCGGTTCTTCAACGTGATCGGACCGAGCTTGAGCTCACTAAAAAGTTTCTTGTATTTCATTACGAGTCGCCTATTTCGCCTGAAACTGCACACGGACCATGAACCGCTTTGCCTGTCATACACGCCCCCCTCCCCTTGCCCTCCCCCTCAAGGGGGGAGGGGGAGTTGGTTCGCTGCGCGGTTCATGGAGAGGTGAGGTTATTGAAGAGTGACTTTTGTTGAGGCGCGAAAAATACAACAACCGGCCTCTCAACACCAGCGACATCTCCGCCAACGAAAATGAAAGCGGCCGCCGCGAAAGAAACCGCGTGAGCGGTTTTGCATGGCGGAATCCATTTGCTCCGACGCACCGGCGCATGCGGCGCCGACAATCGAGGCGTTGCGTGCGCAGCGTGGGACAAAAAAGCCAGGGAAAGATTCTCGGCCTGGCGAGAATGAGCGCGGGCGAGTGTCGGCGCCCTACCCGATCTGCGCCAGGATTTCCTTGATGCGCTCGACGCTCGGCGGCTTCGGCAGGTGGAAGTCGAACCCGGATTGCGCGGCCCGCTGTTTGTCGACTTCCGTCGTGTACCCCGTGAGCGCGACGAAGCACACCTCGCGCAGACGCTCGTCGGCGCGGAAGCATTGCACGACTTCATAACCGTTCATCGCCGGCAGCCCGATATCGCAGAGCACGACTCGCGGTTGGAAGTGGCGGGCCTTCTCCAGGCCCTCGGTTCCGGAAGTCGCCACCTGCACTTCGTGCCCTTCCATCTGCATGATCTCGCGAAGCGACTCGGCGACGTCGGCGTTGTCCTCGATGATGAGGATGCGCCGGCGCGCGGAATCGGGCGCGCGCTTTTCGGGGACGACGTTGTCGGCACCGTGTTCTTGCAGGGGAAGCTGCACGATGAATTCGGCGCCCTTGCCGAGCCCGTCGCTGCGCGCTTCGACCGAACCGCCGTGCAGCTCGACGAGCGCTTTCACCAGCGCGAGGCCGAGCCCCAATCCGCCGTGCGTGCGCGCGAGATTCGTCGCTCCCTGGGTGAAGGGCTGAAACAGCTGCGGCAGCAATTTCGCATCGATGCCGATGCCGGAATCGATGACGTATAGCGCCGCCTGGCGCGCGTCGGCTCGCGGGCGCAGCGCCACCACTACGCGCTGCCCCCGGTCGGTGAACTTTATGGCGTTGTTCAACAGATTGCCGACCACCTGGCTGAGACGCGTCCTGTCGCCGTCGACCCACACCGGCGTCTCGGGCAGATCCAAGTCGATCGTCAACCCCGCGGCTTCGAACACCGGACGCTGGTCCTCCACGCAGGTGTGCACGACATCGACGAGGTTCAAGCGCTCGCGCTGAATCACGATCTTGCCGCGCGAGATGCGCGTGATATCGAGCAGATCGTCGATCAGCCGGATCAGGTGCTGCGTTTGTCGTTCGATCACCGCGTGGGCGCGCCGCGCCGGCTCGCTGCCGGGCGCCGCGCGCTGGGTGATCGTCAGGCTGTTCGTGATCGCCGCCATGGGGTTGCGCAGCTCGTGCGCGAGAATGCCGAGGAATTCGTTCTTACGCTCGTTCGTTTCGGCGAGCACGGCCGCTTGGGCACGCAGCTCCTCCGCGTGCCGTCTCAACTCCTCGTTCTGTGATTGAATCTCCTCGCTCTGCGCGTGCAGCTCCTCGCTCTGCGCCTGGATCTCCTCGTTTTGCAGCTGTAGCTCTTCATTCTGCGCCTGAATGCGTTCGCTCTTCTCGCGCACGTCCGCCAGCAGCCGTTC
>JAJPKH010000128.1 GCA_021323795.1 Acidiferrobacteraceae bacterium
TATGCCCAGGGCGTATCGAAAGTGACGCGTCGCCCGAGTGGGCGCCTGCGCGCGGTCAAGCGTGGACCGTAGGAAACTCGGGCGCGTAAATCGCGCATCTTATGGAGATAAAGCCGCCGCATGGCGGCAACCGCGAGAAATTTGTGAGGGTAAAACCAACGCGCGAGAAACCGTTACAAAGCGGAGGCGCGATAAGCCGGCGCTGCCCCTGTTGCCCGCTACACCGCCGAACGGACGAGCTCTCCGCTCTGATAATCCCGGATCGCCTGCTCTATTTCCTCGCGCGTATTCATCACGAACGGGCCGTACTGGGCGATCGGTTCCCGTAACGGGCGGCCGGCCAACACCAGAAAGCGCGCGCCCGCGGCATCGGCCGTCACCTCCAGCCGATCGCCCGGCGAAAGCGCGCCCCCACTTTGCGCTTTGAGAACGCGGGCTTCGGTTTGCGGCCCGACCGCGACGCTGCCCTCGAACGGGTAGATCAGGACGTTGTAATCCTGCTTGACGGCGCTCGCGAACGTCGCGCCGGCCGGAAGCTCGACGTCCAGATAGAGCGGATCGGTGCTCACGCCTTGAATCGGGCCGGGCACCGACTTGCCATCGAGCATAAGAGTTCCCGCCACCACTTTAACGCGCCCCCCGCCGGGGAGCGCCGCCACCGGAATCTCGGCGGGACCGATGTCGCGGTACGACGCCGGTTTCATTTTTTCCTTCGCCGGCAGGTTGATCCACAGTTGAAAACCGCGCATGCGGCCGTGGGTCTGCTGCGGCATTTCGGAATGAATGATGCCGCGCCCGGCGGTCATCCACTGCACGCCTCCCGCCTTGAGGTCGCCCCGGTTCCCCAAATGATCCTCGTGCAGCATGTGGCCGTCGAGAATATAGGTGACGGTCTCGAAGCCGCGGTGCGGATGCGAGGGGAAGCCGGCGATGTAATCGTCCGGATTTTCCGAGGAGAACTCATCGAGCATCAGAAAGGGATCGAGCCGCGCGTGCGGCGTGCGCCCGAGGCTGCGCCGCAACCTGACCCCCGCCCCATCGGAGGCGGGGATGGATTCGATGACTTGTAGCAACGTGCGGATACTCATGACTTCCTCTCGCCCTGTAACGTCGTCGGTTGATCGTTTGACCGGCGCCTACTGCATTCCGTTCGCGCGTGCGGCGTTCCGTGCACCGGTCTGGTCGGCGGCTTTGCCTCGCACTTCGGTTTACGCCGCCGCCGCCAACTCCTCGACGGCATGCTTCGCCCGCGAGATTCCAGCCTGCTTGGATGCCTCGCTGATGGCAAGGCCCTCGGCGTAAACGAACTGGATATCGTTCATACCGATGAAGCCCAGGAATTGGCGAACGTAGTTGCTCTCATGGTCGTTCGGCGTACCGGCATACAAGCCGCCGCGCGCGGCGAACACATAAACCTTTTTGCCGGTCAGCAGTCCCATCGGCCCGTTTTCGGTGTAACGGAAGGTGACGCCCGCGCGCCCGACGTGATCAAAGTACGCCTTCAGCGTCGAGGGCACGCCGAAGTTGTACATCGGCAGGCCGAGCACGACCACATCCGCGCGTTTCAGCTCCTCGATCAGCGTGTCGGAATACTTGACGACGGCTTGCTGCGCGGCACTGCGTTTCTCCGGCGGCGCGAGAAATGCCTGGAAGCCGTCGGCGGTCAGGTGCGGCACCGGGTCGCGCGCGAGATCGCGCACGATGACCGCCGCGCCGGGGTTCTTCTTGCGCCAAGCGGCGACGAATTGATCGGCCAGCAGGCTCGACTGCCCGCCGGAGGAAAATAGGCTGGTGTTCAATTGCAGTAGCGTTTTCATGTTATTTCCTCGTTACGGTGACGTGGCGCTATTAATAGGATTTACTCAGCCGATAAAAAAGCCGAAGATTTCGCGTTTATTAATCGAATGATTCGATGATCAACGACAACCCCCGTATCACGCTCGATCAATGGCGCGCCCTCATCGCGGTCGTCGAGGCCGGCGGCTACGCCCAGGCCGCGGAAGTGCTGCACAAGAGCCAGTCGTCCGTGACCTACGCCGTGCAGAAAATCGCCAAACTCCTGGGACTCGAAGTCTTCGAGATCCGGGGACGCAAGTCGGTGCTGACCGAGAGCGGACAGATGCTGTACCGGCGCGCGCGCACCCTGGTCGAAGAAGCGGTGTTCCTCGAGCGCGGGGCGCGCGGCCTCGCCGCCGGCGGAAAACCCGAGATCACCATCGCGGCGGACGTGATCTTCCCGACCTGGCTGCTGCTGCAATGCCTCGGCAAGTACGCCGAAGAACGTCCGGCGACACGTATCGAAGTCTACGAGACGGTCCTCGGCGGCACCGATGAAATGCTGCTCGAAGGGCGCGCCGATCTCGCCGTCTGCTCGCACATCCCCAACGGTTTTCTCGGCGACGGTTTAATGCGCGTGCGCTTTATCGCGGTAGCGCATCCCGATCACCCGCTGCATCGGCTGGGACGCGAGCTCACGCACCGCGACCTGCGCAAGCACCGCCAGCTCGTGATTCGCGATTCCGGCACGCAGCGCACGCGCACGCGCAGCTGGCTCGGGGCGGAGCAGCGCTGGACGGTGAGCCATAAGGCGACGTCGATCCGCGCGGCGACGCTCGGGTTCGGCTTCGCGTGGTATCCCGAGGAAAACATTCGCGCGGAGCTCGAGGCGGGCGCGCTGAAACCGCTGCCGCTGAAGGAGGGCGGCGAGCGCTTCGCGGATCTTTATCTGGTGTTCCGGGATCGCGATTACGTGGACCCCGATACGGCGCGTCTGGCCGAGATCATCCGCACCTCGGTCAAGCGCGAATGCGACCGCCGCGCGCGCGAAGCAGCCGCGTAGGAGCTACGTAACGCGAAGCGACGCGCTTTTAGAAAAAACGCACGATCAGGAAAACGCCGATCATGGCGAAGCCGAGCGCGAGCTTCGCGGCGACCGCGAGGGCGAGGCCGAGCGAAGCGCCGATGCCGGCGCGCGTCGCCGCGAACACGTTCGGCCGGGTCGACAGCTCCCCGATGACGGCGCCGATGAAGGGGCCGAGCAAGATGCCGACGATGCCGAAGAAGAAACCGATGGCGCCGCCGACGGCGGCGCCCGCGACGGCGCGGCGCGACGCGCCGTACCGTTTCGCGCCGAAGGCGCTGCCGGCGGCGTCGCACACGAATGTCAGCGCGGCCATGATGCCGAGCGCCGTCAAGGTGCCGACGCCGACATGGGCGAAATTTTCGATCCAGGCCGCGAGCAGCAGGCCGCCGAACAAAAAGATCGCGCCGGGAAGCAGGGGCAATACCAGGCCGGCAAGGCCGGCCGCGACCAGCAGCGCGGCGAGAATCCAGAGCAGAATCGTCGTCTCCATGGCTGGTAGACTACCGCAAGTTCGGCTTGAGGAAGCTCCGATTAATTCGACGTAGGTGCTTTGCACGACCATGTTTTCGGTCGGTGCGCGCGGCGCACCCGACATTTTTGAACCTGTTTGCGCGCTAAACGGCCGCCCCATCCGCGGCGCTTTCTCGCTGCGGCGTCAGCGTCCACACTTTTAATATGTCGACATCTCACGAGCGAAATGGGAATGAACTGAGGATACTTGCGCCGACGGCGATTCTCGGTTACGGATTCCCGCAAGCGTCGTTCGCGGCCGGATTGGAACGCGACCCCGAGGTGCTCGCGGTCGACGCGGGATCGACCGACCCCGGGCCTTATTATCTCGGCGCCGGTGTTTCCTTCACCGACCGCGAAGCGGTGAAGCGCGATCTGCGTCTGATGTTGAGCGCGGGATGCAGCCGCGGCATTCCGGTGATTGTCGGCTCGGCCGGCGGGGCCGGCGCGGCGCCGCA
>JAJPKH010000210.1 GCA_021323795.1 Acidiferrobacteraceae bacterium
CGGCTGGCGAAACGTCCTGATACATTCGCACGGACATTGCAAACCGAAACGTTCAAGTATTCGTCACACGGACATGGCAGAATAATAACAACACCGACCGTACTCGTTTGGGACGAGGCAGGGAGCCCCGTTTCATTTCATCGATCCGAAGAGGAGAACCCAAGATGAATTCCACAAACGAAACCAAGGGTAGCGTTTCTCCTAAGCATCCGTGCCGTGTGCTCGCCGTCGAAGATGATCCCGACGTCGCCGAAAGTTTCCGTGTCTTGTTGGAATTGAGCGGCAGCGAAGTACGCTCCGTGAGCAACGGCCTGACGGCGCTCGATACGGCTCGACAATTTCATCCGAACGTCGCGTTCATCGACATCGACCTGCCGGGAATGGACGGTTACGAGCTGGCCCGCCAGCTGCGCCGCGAGCACGGCAAGAACCTGCGGCTTTTCGCGCTGACCGGCTTCGGGCAACAGCGCGACAAGGAGCGCTCCGCCGAGGCGGGTTTCGATCTGCATCTCGTCAAACCGCTCGACGTGCGCGTCCTCGAGCGGTTGCTCAACGCGTTGCGCCAATAGCGCCGCGGCGCGCGACCCGTGCACGCGACGCCTCCCGCCGCACCCGAGCGTATTTGACACGGCCCGTCGTTTTTGTACCTGCTCGTTCACAAGCCGCGGCGGCGTCGCGCACGTACCGGATCGACATGCTGCTGCGCGGCAATACCGCCGAAGCCGATTCCATCACGACGCTGCTCGAACACGTTCCACGGCGGCCGCGCGAGTTCATCGAGCCGCAAGCGGCGTCGATGGCGCGGCGAGCGGCCCGCCTCACGTGGCTGTTGCCGCTACTGCGCGCGAGCATCGCTCTCGTGTGGATCACGAGCGGCCTCGTCGCGCTCGGTATCTATCCGACAGAGCAAAGCTACGCGCTGCTCGCGCGCGTCGGCATCATTGGGACTTGGGCGCCGCTCGTGTTGTACGGCGCAGCCGACGTCGATCTCGCGTTAGGCGTCGCCACGTTCGCGTGCGCCACCGCCGCCGCTTATGGCAAACGCAGATCGCGCTCGTGCTCGGTTACAGTGCGATAATTGCGTATGCGCTCCCCGAATTCTGGCTGCATCCTTTCGGGCCGCTCGTTAAAAATGCTCCTATACTGATCGGGCTGCTGATGCCGCTCATGCCGGAGGACGAGTGGAATACGTGATCGTCAAATGGCTGCATATCCTGTCCGCCACGTTTCTCTTCGGCACCGGGCTTGGCAGCGCGTTCTATATGTTCTTCGCGAACCGCAGCCGCAATGTGCAAGCGATCAGCGTGGTGGCGGGCTACGTCGTGATCGCCGACTGGCTGTTCACGGCCCCGACGGTGATCTTCCAGCCGCTGTCCGGGCTGTATCTCGCCAGCCAACTCGGCGTTCCTTGGTCGCGCGGATGGATCGGCTGGTCGCTTGTCCTCTACGTGCTCGCCGGCGCGTGCTGGCTGCCGGTCGTGTGGCTGCAAATCCGCATGCGCGACGTCGCGCGCGCGGCGGCCGCGCAACGGGCCACGGCGTTGCCGACGCGGTATTGGCGCTACGCACGGCTCTGGGCCGCGCTCGGCATTCCCGCGTTCGCCGCCATGGTCGTCACTTATTACTTGATGGTGGTAAAGCCCGCATGAGCGGACCGCCGGCCGACGCTCAGCGGAACTCCGTACCGGCGCGCCCTTCGAAATACCTGTGGTAGTGACGACGGAACGCTCTCCCTCGTAAATAAAAAGGAATTAGCCATGACCGCCAGCGAAATCGCCAAAGAAGTCCGCGCCGCGCTCGAACACAGCCGGCGGATCAACTTGCACCGCTCTCCGATCGACGTGCACGTGGAAAACGAGAGCGTCGTGCTCGACGGCGAAGTCACGAGCATCGAAGAAAAGCGCTTGGCGATCGAATGCGCCAAGACCGTGCGCGGCGTGCCGCGCGTCGACGATCACCTGCACGTGCGGCCGGCGACGCGTGTCGGCGACGGCACGATACGCGATGCCGTCTGCCGGCATCTCATGGAAGAGCCGGCGTTTCTCGGTTTGAACATCGCCTGCCGTCTCGCGGGCGACGCCGACGAGGTGGCCCGCCGTCTCGACGAGCCGAGCGGCTCGATCGAGGCCGACGTCGCCGGCGGCGTCATCACGCTACGCGGCCGGGTAATGAGCCTCGCTTATAAGCGCCTCGCCGCCGTGCTCGCCTGGTGGGCGCCCGGTTGTCGCGACGTCGTGAACCAAATCGAGATCAATCCGGCGGAAGCCGACAACGACGGAGAAATACGCGAGGCCATCGAGCTGGTGCTGAACAAGGACCCGATCGTGCACTCCGACCAGGTGACGTGCCGGGTGCGCGACGGTCATGTCGTGTTGCGCGGGCTCGTCGCGACGAACGAGGAAAAGCGCATGGTCGAGCGCGACGTGTGGTACATCGAAGGCGTGCGCGACGTCGTTAACGAAATCGCGGTCTATCAGGGGCCGACCGGTCGCGAGCCGCTCCCGGCGAGCCCGCCGGAATTCGAGTGACGACTACGCCTCGATGACGCAGCCGGGCGCGGTCGCCTGTGCGCGTTTCGCCACTTCCACCCGCACTTCGTCGGGGAGCACGACGCCGTTTTTGAAGGCGGTCATCTCGGCAAGAATGGAGATCGCGATCTCCGGCGGCGTGCGGCTGCCGATGTAAAGGCCGATCGGCCCGTGCAGCCGTGCGATCTGCTCTTCCGCGACGTCGAAATCCCGCAGCCGCGCGCGGCGCTTGTCGTTATTGACGCGCGAACCGATCGCGCCGACATAAAACGCGTCGGACTTGAGCGCTTCCATGAGCGCCATGTCGTCGAGCTTGGGATCGTGCGTGAGCGCGATCACCGCGGTATGCGCGTCGGGCTTCAGCCGCACCACGAGATCGTCCGGCATTTCGCGCACGAGCGTCACATCGGGCAGGTCCCACAGGTCCATGTATTCCGTGCGCGGATCGCAGACGGTGACTTGATAATCGAGCCCGAGCGCGATCTGCGCGATGAATTTCGAAAGCTGTCCGGCGCCGATGATGATCAGGCGATAGCGCGGCCCGTGCACGGTGACGAGGCGCTTGCCGTCGAACTGCAGGGCTTCGTCCGCCTTCGCGGCGCGCAAGTCGCTCGCCCCCGTCGCCAGATCGAGCTCGCGCGCAACCAGCGCGCGCTGTTCGACTTTCTCCAGTAACGCCTGCATCGGCGCCGCCCGCGCCAGCGGTTCCAACACCACTTGAATGGTGCCGCCGCAGGGCAGGCCGAACTTGCGCGCCTCCTCGCCGCTAACGCCGTAAGTGACGACCTCGGGCTTCGTGCCCGTGAGCGTGTGCGTGCGCGCGCGATGAATGAGATCGTCCTCGATGCAGCCGCCGGAGACGGAACCGGAGACGAGGCCGTCGTCGCGCAGGGCGAGCATGGCGCCGGCCGGGCGCGGGCTCGAGCCCCAGGTTTTCGTCACGGTGACGAGCGTCACCTTGTGGCCCGTCTCGAGCCACTTCACGCTGTTCTTCAGCACTTCCAGATCGACACTGTCCATCACAACCTCCTGCCAGCTCGACGTCGCTTGCGCCGCGAAGATCTAACGATGTTGACGATTGCTTCGTCGCCCCGCACCTTGTTCTTCATGCAGGCCGAAAGAGTAGCAATGTACTCGCATGCACAAGGTGCGGGGCTCCTCGCAATGACGCTTCTAACGCGCCATGAAATACAGTACTAGGATCGCCACTATTATAGCGGCGGCCCAAAGCCAAAACCTGTTTCGCCCCGATGTTTCCCCGGCCGCGGCTTGCCGCCCAGGCGCCGTTTCCGCCACTGGTGCGCCGCCGAGGTTGTTCGCGAAACAACTGAAAAAATCGTCCGCCATCTTTTTTGCGGCGCCGTCGATGAGGCGCGAGCCGATCTGCGCGAGCTTCCCGCCGATTTGCGCGCTCACCGTGTAGGCGATCCGCGTACCGGTTCCCTCGGGCGCCAAGTTGACCTTCGCGGCGCCTTTGGCGAATCCGGCGGCGCCGCCCTGCCCCTCGAAACTTAATGTGTACGAATTCGGCGGATTCAAGTCGGCGAGGCGCATTCTGCCCTTGAACTTGGCGCTGACCGGACCGACTTTCGCGGTCATCGACAACTGGTACTCGCTGTCCGACAGCTTTTCGATACTGTCGCAGCCCGCGATGCAGGCCTTGAGCGTGTCCGGGTCGTTGAGCGCTCTCCAGGTTTGCTCCGGCGAAGCCGGTACCGTTTGTGCCCCCGTCATTTCCATGGTTCAGGTTCCTGTCCGCCGATGTTCGTCGTTTGCACGCGGCGCCTGTTTGCCGAGCGAGCGCAACACGGCGCCGAGCTGCGTCAGGCTCGCGAGATTGTGCACCGGTAAAAACGCATCCACGTACGGCAACATCGCGCGTATCCCCGCCGGCCGCGCTTCGAACTTGTCGTAACGCAGCAGCGGGTTCAGCCAGACAACCCGCCGGCTCGAGCGGCCGAGCCGCTCCATTTCCTGCCGCAGACCTTCGCCGGCGTCGCTGTCGAGGCCGTCGCTGATCAGCAGCACCACCGCGCCCTGGCCGAGCAAGCGCCGCCCCCAGCGCTGGTTGAATTCCTTCAGGCAAGCGCCGATGCGCGTGCCGCCCGCCCAGTCCGCGACCGCGTTGGAAACGCCGGCCAGGGCGACGTCGACGTCGCGATGACGCAAATGCCGCGTGATGTTGGTCAGGCGCGTGCCGAAGAGAAACGTGTACACGCGATCGCGATCGTTGGTCACCGCATGAATAAAGTGCAGCAGCATGCGCGTGTAGCTTTCCATGGACCCCGAGACGTCGCACAACACGACGAGCGTCGGATGGCGCGTATCGGGCGCGCGCCGGCGAAACGGCACCACGGCGCCCGCTTGTTTCGTCATCTGCCGCAGCGTGCCGCGCAAATCGATGCGCCCGCGGGTCTTCGCTTGCAGCCGGCGCGCCGGCAACTCCGGCAGCGGCAGCCGCAGCTTGCGCAGCACGGCCTTCGCCTCCTCCAGCTCCTCGCTCGTCATGCTCGCGAAATCCTTGCGTTGCAACACTTCGCGCGTCGACACCGTCAAGCGCGCGTCGGTTTCAATCTCCGGCGGTGCTTCCTCGCGGCTGCGCGGCCGAAGTGCGGCGTCCGGCAACAACGCGCGCGCCAGTCGCTCCGGGAGCTTCGGCCGCTCGCCTTCCACGCGCCGCAGGCCGCCCATCAGCTGCATCAGATCCTGCAACATCTGCTCGACGCGCCGGGGATCGCGCCAGAACGCCTGGAACGCCTGGTCGAACATCTCCTGATGCTCGCGGCGATTCACGAAGACCGCCGACAGCGCGTAGCGAAAGTCGTCGCGCCGTTCGACGCCTACCGCCTGCACGGCATTCAACGCATCGATGATTTTGGCCGGACCGATGGGCAGGCCCGCGCGGCGCAATACGCGCGCGAAATGCACGATGTTATCCGCCAGCCGTCCGGTTTTGGTTTCCGGCTCCATTTAGGATACGCGCGCCACTTCTGCGCGCACTTCTTCCACGAGGCGCGCCGCGGTTTGTGCATCGAGCTTGGCGATATCGTCCTGGTATTTGAGCAGGACGCCGAGCGTCGTCACCACGGCCTCCGGATCGAGATTGGTCTTGTCGAGCTCGGTGAGCGAGCGCGTCCAGTCGATGGTTTCCGCCACGCCCGGCAGCTTGAACAAATCCATCGCGCGCAGGCGCGCGACGAAGGCGACGACCTCTTTGCTCAAGCGCTCGCCGGCCTGCGGTACTTTGCGGCGCACGATTTCAAACTCGCGCGCCTTGTCCGGATAGTCCACCCAGTGATAAAGACAACGCCGCTTCACGGCGTCGTGAATCTCGCGCGTGCGATTCGACGTGATCACCACGAGCGGCGGTTCTTTCGCCTTGATGGTGCCGATCTCCGGTATGCTCACCTGGAAATCGGAAAGCACTTCGAGCAGATACGCCTCGAACGGCTCGTCGGCGCGATCGAGCTCGTCGATCAGGAGCACCGGCGCCCGGCCGTCGTCCGGTTGTAACGCCTGCAACAGCGGCCGCTTGATGAGGAAGCGCTCGGTGAAAATGCTGCCGCTCAACTGTTCCTTGTTCGCCTGGCCCGCCGCTTCCGCGAGACGGATCTCGATCATCTGGCGCGGGTAGTTCCACTCGTACACGGCGTTCGCCGTGTCGAGGCCCTCGTAGCATTGCAGCCGCACGAGATCGCGATGCAGGCCCTGCGCCAGCACCTTGGCGATCTCGGTTTTGCCGACGCCGGCTTCGCCCTCGAGAAACAACGGGCGGCCCATGCGCAGGCTGAGGAAAAGCGTAGTCGCGAGCCGGCGCTCGGCGACGTAGTCGTGCGCGGCGAGCAGTTGCAATACTTCGTCGACCGAGGCGGGTGTCTTGAGGGAGGTCATAAAAAGAGCTTATCAAACGTCTGGCGCCCGTTCCCTCCCGGCGAGAGGAGGGAACGAGAGCAGACAGACGTACCGTGGTTAACGACGCCGGCGACGTTCCGAAGTGTCATTGCGAGGAGCCGTAGGCGACGAAGCAATCTCCAAATCTGGAATCAGATGAGATTGCTTCGCTTCGCTCGCAATGACGGCTTCCGAATTCAACCAGACCTTCCGGAGCCAATGCCTGGTGCGCAGCGAGGGTTATGACGACGCCTTCGCGACCGCCCGGCCCGCAAGCACGGTAATAAGATGCGCGCGGTACTCCGCCGTCGCGTGCAGATCGGTATTCAGCTTCGCGGTATCGACTTTGATTCCCTTCACCGCATCCGGCGAGAAGTTTTTCGCCAACGCCTGCTCCAGCGCCGTCGCGCGGAATACGCCGGCGGAACCCGCGCCCGTCACCGCGACGCGCACGCCGCTCGCATCCTGGCTCACGAAGACGCCGACCAGCGCGAAACGCGACGCCGGATTGCGGAACTTGATATACGCCGCCTTCTTCGGCGCGGGAAAACTGACCGCCGTAATCAGCTCGTCCGGCGCGAGCGCGGTTTCGTACATGCCCTTGAAGAAGTCGTCCGCGGCGATGGTGCGCTTGTTCGTGCGGATCGTGGCTCCCAATCCCAGTACGGCGGCGGGATAATCCGCCGCCGGATCGTTGTTCGCGAGCGATCCGCCGATCGTGCCCATGTTGCGCACCTGCCGGTCGCCGATGCCTCCGGCCAATGCGGCGAGCGCGGGAATGCTGCTTTGCACGTCCTTCGACGCCGCCACTTCCGCGTGGCGGGTGCCGGCACCGATCACGATCGCATTGCCTTCGCGCTTGATCCCGCGCAGCTCCGCGACGCCGCCGAGATCGACGAGGTTCTCGGGCGAGGCCAGGCGCAGTTTCATGGCGCCGACCAGACTCTGTCCGCCGGCGATCAGCTTGCCTTTCGATTTTGCGAGCAGCGCCGCCGCCTCGCTCACGCTCTTCGGACGATGAAATTCGAATGCGTACATGTTTCCTCTCCTGCGCTCAGGCGACTTTGGTGGGTTTGCCCTGGATGGCGCGCCACACGCGCTCCGGGGTCAACGGCATTTCCAGATGCTTCACGCCGAGCGGCGCGAGCGCATCGATAACCGCGTTCACCACCGCCGGCGGCGAGCCGATCGCGCCCGCCTCGCCGCAACCCTTCACGCCGAGCGGATTGTGCGTGCACGGCGTCACATGGGTGTCGACCTTGAAGCTCGGAAGATCCGCCGCCCGCGGCATGGCGTAGTCCATGTAGCTGCCGGTGAGGAGCTGACCCGTTTCCTGGTCGTACACGCAGTTCTCGAGCATCGCCTGACCGATGCCCTGCGCCAGACCCCCGTGCACCTGCCCTTCGACGATCATCGGGTTGATGATGTTGCCGAAGTCGTCGACCGCGCTGAAATTCACGATCTGCACCACGCCGGTTTCCGGATCGACCTCCACCTCGGCGATGTGCGTGCCGGCCGGATAGGTGAAGTTCCCCGGATCGTAGAACGCGGTTTCGTTCAGGCCGGGCTCGAGCTTATCGAGCGGGTAGTTGTGCGGCACGTATGCGGAAAACGCCACGCCGCCGAAGGGCACGCTCTTGTCCGTGCCGGCGACGGTGAATTTTCCGTCCTTGAACTCGATATCGCTCTCCGCCGCTTCCAGCAAATGGGCCGCGATCTTCTTGCCCTTGGCTTCGATCTTATCGAGCGCCTTCATGATGGCGGCGCCGCCTACGGCGATAGAACGCGAACCGTAAGTGCCCATGCCGAACGGCATGCGCCCGGTATCGCCGTGCACCACGTCCACGCTTTCGACCGGAATGCCGAGCCGCGCGGCGACGACTTGCGCGAAGGTGGTCTCGTGGCCTTGGCCGTGGCTGTGCGAACCGGTAAAGACCGTGACGCTGCCGGTCGGATGCACGCGGATCTCGCCCGCCTCGAACAAACCCGCGCGCGCGCCCAAGGCGCCCGCGATGTTGGAAGGCGCGAGCCCGCATGCTTCTATATAAGTCGAGTAACCGAGCCCGCGCTTTTTGCCGCGCTTCTCGGCCTCGGCGCGCCGCGCCGGGAACCCGGCGACGTCCGCCAATTTCTGCGCCTTGTCGAGACAGGATTTGTAGTCGCCGATGTCGTACATCAACGCGACCGGCGTCTGATACGGGAACGCCGTGATGAAATTGCGCCGGCGGATTTCCGCCTGGTCGAGATTCATTTCCCGCGCCGCCTGGGAAACGATGCGCTCGAGCACGTACGTCGCCTCCGGGCGTCCCGCGCCGCGATAGGCGTCGACCGGCGTGGTGTTGGTGAACGCCGCATCGACTTCGACATAGATCGCGGGCGTGGTGTACTGCCCGGCGAGCAGCGTGCCGTAGAGGTAGGTCGGCACCGACGAGCCGAACGTCGAGAGATACGCGCCGAGGTTCGCGATCGTCTTCACGCGCAAGCCGAGGAACTTGCCGTCCTTGTCCATCGCGAGCTCCGCATGCGTGTGATGATCGCGCCCGTGCGCGTCGCTCAGGAACGCCTCGGAGCGGTCCGCGGTCCACTTGACGGGTCGATTCACCTTCTTCGACGCCCAAGTGACGATGACGTCTTCCGCGTAGAGAAAGATCTTCGAGCCGAAACCGCCGCCGACGTCGGGGGCGATGACGCGCACTTTGTGCTCGGGTAGACCCAGCACGAAGGCCGTCATGAGCAGGCGCTCGACGTGCGGATTCTGATTCGCCACATACAGCGTGTAACTCTCGTCCGCGCGGTTGTAGTGCGCGAGCGCCGCGCGCGGCTCGATCGCGTTCGGGATCAGGCGATTGTTGGTGATATCGATTTTGGTGACGTGATGCGCCTTGGCGAAGGCGGCATCGGTCGCGGCTTTGTCGCCGAGCGACCAGAGATAGCAGCGATTGTTCGGCGCGCCGTCGTGCACCTGCGGCGCACCCGGCTTCAGCGCCTCCACCGCGTCCACGACGGCGGGCAGCACGTCGTAATCCACTTCCAGCAACTCGGCCGCGTCCTTCGCCTGGTTATAGGTCTCGGCGATAATCACGGCGACTTGATCGCCCACATGGCGAACCTTGCCCTGTGCAAGTGGCGGATGCGGCGGCTCCTTCATGGGCTCGCCCTTAACGTCTTTGATCAGCCAGCCGCACGGGAGCCCGCCCATCTTGTCCGCCGCCGTATCGTCGCCGGTGTAGACGGCGATCACGCCGGGCGCTTTTAACGCCGCACTCTTATTAATCTTCAGGATCTTCGCATGTGCGTGCGGAGAGCGAACAAAATAGGCGTAGCTTTGCCCGGGCAAGGTGACATCGTCGGTATATTTGCCGCCGCCCGTCAGGAAGCGGTAGTCCTCTTTACGGCGCACCGAGGCGCCGATGGCCGATTGTGCTTTCTCGGGTGCGTTCATCTCATACCCCCTTCATGTTCGCGGCGCCCTGCTGCACCGCCTTCACGATGTTGTGGTAACCGGTACAGCGGCAGATATTTCCGTCCAAGCCTTCGCGAATCGCTTGCTCGGAGAGACTGTTGCCGTGACGTTTGACCAAATCGATCGCGCTCATCACCATGCCGGGCGTGCAGAAGCCGCATTGCAGGCCGTGACATTCCTTGAACGCCGCCTGCATCGGATGCATTTCCCCGTTCGCTCCGGCAATACCTTCGATCGTGGTGATCTGCGCGCCTTCGAACTGCACGGCGAGCGCGGAGCATGACTTCACCGCGTTGCCGTTGACGAAAACGGTGCAAGCGCCGCATTGCGCCGTATCGCAACCGATGTGCGTGCCGGTCAGCTGCATGTGTTCGCGAATGAACTGGACCAGCAACATGCGTGGATCGATGTTGGCGGTGACGGTCTTGCCGTTGATGATGAGGGAAACGCTCGTACCCACTGGTATCTCCTCGAGTTATGAGAAAAGAGTCCACACAACGATGCGGAGACTTGGGGTCAGCGTACGATCGTTGCGGGTGTCCCCGGAGCCCGGGCGCAATAATCTACTCCAAAGCGGGGCTTGCGTCCGCAACCAGATCGTCGGGGAATTGGCGGCGCCGTCGGATTTTTGACCAAGGAGTCCGGCGTCCTGCAATGCGGTACTGGCGATGGGTAGCCACTACTAATTCCTGCGAATGCCGGGGGGTTTCCGCGAATGCGCTGTGGATAAGTGCCCGGCAGCGCGCGGGCGCTAAATGACTTTGGAATACCGGGCGGGTTGCTTCCGGCGCAGATACTTGTCAAACGCCATGCAGATATTCCTTATAAGGAGCTTGCCGGCCGGTTCCACCGCGATCAGGCCCGGCCCGAGGCGCAGCAAACCGTCTCGCTCCATGGTGCGCAGCTCGGCGCATTCGGCGGCGAAATAATCCGCAAACGAAATGCCGAAGCGCCGTTCGACGTCCGCCGTGTCCAGGCGGAAATGGCAAATAAGGTGGGTGATGACGTGGCGGCGCAGCAGATCGTCCGTATCGAGCTCGATGCCGCGCCGCACCGGCAGCCGTCCTTCGGCAATCGCCGCGGCGTAGCCGTCGATGGTCTTTTCGTTCTGGCTGTACGTGGGGCCAACCGTCCCGATAGCGGTGATGCCGAGACCGATCAGATCGCAGTGCGCGTGGGTCGAGTAGCCTTGGAAATTGCGGTACAGCGTGCCGTCGCGCTGCGCGATCGCCAGCTCGTCATCCGGGCGGGCGAAATGGTCCATACCTATGTAGATGTAACCGGCGGCCGTGAGGCGCTCGATCGTCAGTTGCAGGATATCGAGCTTCGTCTGCGGCGGCGGCAGCTCCGCCGCGTCGATCTGGCGCTGCGTCTTGAACAGCTCGGGCAGGTGCGCGTAGTTGAATACCGACAGACGATCCGGGTTCGCGTCGATGATCTTGCCGAGCGTGCGGCCGAAGCTTTCCACGGTTTGCTTCGGCAACCCGTAGATCAGGTCCATGTTGATGGAGCGGAAGCCGAGCCGGCGCGCCTCTTGCAGCACCGCCAACGTTTGTTCCTCGCTTTGAAGGCGGTTGACCGCCTGCTGCACCGCGGGATCGAAATCCTGCACGCCCATCGACAGGCGGTTGAAGCCGAGCTCGCGCAGCAACGCCAAGGTCCCGCCTCTGATCTCGCGCGGGTCGACTTCGATCGAATACTCGCCGCGATCATCGTTTAACAAAGTGAAATGCTCGCGCGTGATCGTCATGAGCGCGCGCATCTCGTCGTGCGAGATGAAGGTCGGCGTGCCGCCGCCCCAGTGCAGCTGCTCGACGACCCGCCCGCGGTCGAACAGCGCTCCTTGCATGGCGATCTCGCGGTGCAGGCTTTCCAAATAAGGAATCGCGCGGGCGCGGTTCTTCGTCACGATCTTGTTGCAAGCGCAGTAGAAGCAAACGGTGTCGCAGAACGGCAAGTGAAAGTAAAGCGACAACGGGCGCAACGGCCGCTCGGCGTTCGTGCGCGCCGCCGCCGCGCGGTACTGCGGCTCGCCGAAACCGTCGTGGAACTGGACCGCCGTCGGATACGAGGTATACCGCGGCCCCGGCTTGTCGTAGCGCCGGATCAGTTCCGTATCGAAGACAATTCGCTGTGACGACGTCGGCTGCATCAGTGGCTGGTTCCCGCGGACCGCGTGACCTTATTGTACACATTGTACTTGCCCGAAGGCTTCTTCATCGGCAGGCGTTTCACTTCCTCGAACGTGCGCGCGTCGTACACCACGACCGCGCCGTCCATCTCCCAAATCGAAACCAGCGCATAGCGCCCGTCGCGGGTGAATTCCACGTGGGCGGCGGTTTTGCCGGGCGCCGGGCGCAGCGTCTTGACGACCTTGAGCGTGCGCTCGTCGATGATCTGGATCGCGTCTTTGTCCTTGCTCATCATCGCGTCGACCCAGGCGTACGGGGTGTTCTCGTGCGACCGCATGAAGAAACCGGGCCCGAGGGTCTCGATGCGCTTGATCGTTTTCCAGGACTTCATGTCGACGATCGATACCACGCCCTCCTTCAGGTTCGGCGTCGCCAGAACCCGCGTGCCGCGATACTCCCAGGTGATGCCCGACCCGAGATGCGGCATGCCCGGCAAGTCGATCGTCGCGATCTTTCGGCGCACGTCGAGGTTCACCACCTGCCCCTTGCCGCCGTCGCGCGAGGCGCCGATCAGGTGCGTGTAGCTCGCGTCGAAGAAAAAATCGTCGAGATAATCGTCGAGCCGAATGCGCTTGACCGGGAATGGGCCGGCCGCCGGTATCCCCTCGCCCGTGCGGTAGTCGTGCACCAGGCCCTCGTAGACCGGGGGCGCGTCCTTATCGTAAGGAATCTCCCACACCTCCGGGATGTCCTTCAGCGCCGCAATGAAGCTCTTGCGCGGCGCCGCGTCGTAGACCGCCGACACCCGCGAGGTCTTGCCGTTGTCATCGCGCGCCTCGATCACCTTGAGCGGCAGCAAGTCATCGGCGTCGAGCACGACCATCGTGTGCGGCAGATAATTGCCGACCATCACGTAGCGGCCGTCGCCCGACACGGCGAGATTGCGCGTGTTGATGCCCGCGCGAACCTCGGCCACGTAACGCAAGTTCCAGATGTCGAATTTCGATATCCAGCCGTCGCGCGAGGCGAAGTAGACATAACGGCCGTCCGGCGAGTATTTCGGCCCGCCGTGCAAGGCGAAGCGCGTCGGGAAGCGCACGATCGGCTCGAAGCGATCGCCGTCGAGCAGCGTCGCATGATGATCGCCGAGCTCCACCACGATAAAGAGATTGCGCGGGTCGGCCGCGAAGACGGGCCTCTCCGAGCGCCTGGCATCCGGCTTTGTCTGCACGATGTGCGACGCCCGGATCTCGGCGATATCCCAGCGCGGGACCGCGGGCATCGGCCGGTAAATCAGTTCGGCGAGCCGCTCTATCTGTTCGCCCGAAAGCTTCGGCCCGAAGGCCGGCATCTGGGTGGCGGAACGCCCGTTCGCGATCACCTCGAGCGCTTCGGCCTTTTTGAGCCGCCCGAGATTCTCCGGCAGCAGCGCCGGCCCCATGGCGCCGAGGCGGTCGGGTCCGTGGCAGGAGGCGCACTGCTCCTTATATAGGTGCTCGACGTCGCCGTCGGCGGCCGCCGGGAACGCCGGCAACGCCGGCAACGCCGTCATCACCAGCAGCAGGATGAGCGCGGCGCGTTTCACCGGGTGGCGCGCCGGCGGGTAAACGGCGTGACCCGCAGCCGCTCGGCTCCCGCGCCGACGCCGATTTCCTCATCGGTGAGATAGCACGCCGGGTCTTCCGCCCACGGATCGCCGGTCAATTGTTGCGCTCGTACGCGCGTGTTGCCGCCGCAGACAGCGAGGTGAGCGCAGGCGCCGCAGCGCCCCGTCACCGGGCGCGGCTGACATTTGAGGCCCGCCATGAGCGGATCCGATACGTCCTGCCAGATTTCCGAGAACGGCCGCGCGCGCACGTTGCCGAGCGAGTAGTGCCACCACATCGTATCGGGATGGACGTTGCCGAGATTGTCGATGTTCGCGACGTTGAGCCCGGACGCGTTGCCGCCCCATTGGCGCAGCTTGGCTTCGACGTGGGCCGCCGATTGCGGAAAGCGGCGGCGCACCCAGAACAACAAGTACACGCCGTCCGCGTCGTTGTTGCCGGTGACGAACTCGCGCGGATCGCCGCGCTCGAGATAGCTCCAGCACGTATCGAACAGCAAATCCATCGCCTGGCGGGTCGCGCCGAGCAGCGCGTCGTCCTTGCGGTTGATATTGCCGCGTCCCGCGTAGTTCAGATGCGAGAAGTAGAATTTGTCGATGCCTTCGTCGTCGAGGAGCCGGAGCAGCGCCGGCAGATCCTGCGCGTTGTCCTGCGTCATGGTGTAACGCAGGCCGACCTTGATGCCGTACGCTCGGCACAACCGAACCGCCTGCATGGACGCGTCGTATGCGCCGATCTTGCGGCGGAAGCGGTCATGGGTCTCGCGCGCGCCGTCGATCGATATGCCGACGTAGTCGTAGCCGGTCTGCGCGATGCGCTCGATATTGTTGGCGTCGATGAGCGTGCCGTTGGTCGACAACCCCACGTAGAAGCCCATCTGCTTCGCGCGTCGCGAGATGTCGTAGATGTCCGGCCGCAGCAGCGGCTCGCCGCCGGAAAGAA
This sequence comes from Acidiferrobacteraceae bacterium, assembly GCA_021323795.1. Classification (GTDB taxonomy): domain Bacteria; phylum Pseudomonadota; class Gammaproteobacteria; order Acidiferrobacterales; family Sulfurifustaceae; genus JACQFZ01. The sequence goes on from JAJPKH010000210.1 coordinate 14,564, forward strand.
TCAGCGCCGGCACGCGAAAGCTGCGCAGATCCTCCATTACGGCGTAGACCTCGTCGGTCGAAAGCTCTCCCGGGAAATCCTTGTCGGCGGAAATCGAGTAACAATGTTTACACGTGAGGTTGCAGCGCCGCACCAGGTTCCAGATGACCACCGGGCCCGGCGGCCGGCGCTTTGCGCCCACCGGGGTGGGATGCTTCAGCTCTTGCAGGTACTGCGTGATGCGGAACATGTCAACCCTCGCGTAGCCGCAGACCGGTTTTCTTCAGGATGCGCGTGCTGTAGAGCACGGCGTGACCGAGGTCGTCCGCGCCGAGCAGGCGGGCGATTTCCTGTACTTTGGCGTCGACCTCCTCGCGGCTTCGCCCATGTACCATGGCGAACAGGTTGTACGGCCACTCGGGCGGATGGCGCGGGCGCTGATAACAATGGCTCACGAACTCGAGCGCGCCGATCTGTCTGCCATGAAGCTGCACGCGCGCGTCCGGCACGTTCCAGACGCTCATGCCGTTCGCGCGGTAACCGAGTGCGTAGTGGTTCGGCACGGCGCCGATGCGGCGAATCACGCCGCGCCATCGCATATGTTCCAGGCGCTCCATGATCTGGCTGACCGGGAGGCCGAGCTGCTGCGCGAG
>JAJPKH010000275.1 GCA_021323795.1 Acidiferrobacteraceae bacterium
AGCTTGCCTTCGGTGCCGACCTCGCGCGCGACGCGCGTGACTTCCGCCGCGAAGGAGTTGAGCTGGTCCACCATGGTGTTAATGGTGTTCTTGAGCTCGAGAATTTCACCGCGCACGTCGACGGTGATTTTGCGCGAGAGATCGCCACGCGCCACGGCCGTCGCCACTTCGGCGATGTTACGCACCTGCGCCGTGAGGTTACCGGCCATCGAGTTCACGTTGTCGGTAAGGTCCTTCCACGTGCCCGCCACACCCGGCACGTCCGCCTGGCCGCCGAGCTTGCCTTCGGCGCCGACTTCACGCGCCACGCGCGTCACTTCCGCGGCGAAGGAGTTGAGCTGGTCCACCATCGTATTAATGGTGTTCTTGAGCTCTAAGATTTCGCCCTTCACGTCCACGGTGATCTTGCGGGAAAGATCGCCGCGCGCTACGGCCGTCGTTACTTCCGCAATGTTACGCACCTGCGCCGTGAGGTTACCGGCCATCGAGTTCACGTTGTCGGTGAGATCTTTCCAGGTACCGGCAACGCCCGGCACCTGCGCCTGGCCGCCGAGCTTGCCTTCGGTACCGACTTCACGCGCGACGCGCGTCACTTCCGAGGCGAAGCCGTTTAACTGGTCCACCATCGTGTTGATGGTGTTCTTGAGCTCGAGGATTTCGCCCTTCACGTCCACCGTGATCTTGCGCGAGAGGTCACCGCGCGCCACGGCCGTGGTCACTTCGGCGATGTTACGCACCTGGCTCGTGAGGTTCGTCGCCATGGCGTTGACCGAGTCGGTTAAGTCTTTCCAGGTGCCCGCCACACCCGGCACGATGGCCTGTCCACCGAGCTTGCCGTCGGTACCGACCTCGCGCGCGACGCGCGTCACTTCCGAGGCAAACGAACGGAGCTGGTCCACCATCGTGTTGATGGCTTCTTTGAGCTGGAGAATTTCACCGCGCACGTCGACGGTGATTTTGCGCGACAAGTCGCCGCTGGCGACCGCGATGGTTACTTCCGAAATATTTCGGACCTGGGCGGTAAGATTGTTCGCCATCGAATTCACGTTGTCGGTGAGGTCTTTCCACACGCCCGACACGCCTTTTACGACGGCCTGACCGCCGAGTTTGCCTTCGGCGCCGACTTCGCGCGCGACGCGCGTCACTTCCGAGGTGAAGACGCTCATCTGCTCGATCATTTTGTTGACGATCTTTGCCGAGCGCAGGAACTCGCCTTCGAGCGGACGTCCTTCGACGTCGAGGCGCATGGTTTGGGAGAGATCGCCCTTTGCCACCGCCGCGATGGAGCGCGTCACTTCGGTGGTCGGCCAGAGCAAGTCATCGATCAATGTATTGACCGACGCTTCCATCTCGCCCCAGGCGCCCGTGTGCCGTTCGCAGCGCACGCGCTGACTGGTCCGGCCCTGCTTGCCCACGGCCTTGCCGACGCGCTCGAGCTCGCTCGCGAGGCGGGCCTTGGCGGTTACGATGTCGTTGAACGTGTCGGCGATCTTGCCGGCGACGCCGGTCCATTCGCCCGGCAGTCGTGCGGAGAAGTCGCCGTTGCGCACGGCCTGGAGCGCCCGCAGCAACTCATTCGCATCAAGAGCGGCGGGGGTCAGGTAATCGGGCCGAACGCCGACGGCGGCGTTCTCTTGGGTTTCCATGGTTCTCTTCCCTCGAGGTGATTCTTGGTTGCCGAGCGCACGGCGGAGAGGCGCTGATAAAGCGCAGAGCCGGTAAATTGGCTTGTTATTTTTTTCTTCTCCGCGTCCCAGAGCGAACGCCTTCCACGACGCAAATACGCGGCCTTAAGCCCGAATGAAATTGCGCATTCGCGTTCGCAGGGGTGAGGAAACTTACCTAGGGGGAAGAATCAGCACAACCTAAAAGCCTACGGGAAAGACCTTAGCCGGATTACGGCTATACCCCCAATGCCGATGTGGGATAGTCGTCCGGTCTTTTACTTTACCGCGTCGCTATCGTAAGCCGAAATGAGCGCCCATTTTTCTTTGGGAGACATCAGCCGCACGGCACATTCCCGCATGAGCGCCGCGGAACGACTCTCGCAGAGCTCTTGGTAGCGGATGCGAACGGGACGGCGGCTGCGGGTGTAGCGCGCCCCGGTACCGTCATTGTGCTGGCCGATACGACGTTCGATGTCGTTGGTAATGCCGGTGTAAAGCGAGCCGTCGCGGCACTCGACCATATATAAGAACCAGGGACCGTCGGTCCCGCCGGGTACGGGGTTGGAGGGCGAGGACATCGGCGGGCGCTTCAGGGAAAAAGGACGGAAGAAAGGATCGGCGCAGCAGTTACCCCATCCATGGCGTGCGTATGCGCCCGCATACCGGTTTAATTCAGACGCGAGACAATGCGCTCCAATTCGACTATGCGCTGGTGCAGCTCGCCTCCGTCGGGGTCCGTGGGGTTGAGTGACAGATAGCGTCGAAGGTCGGCAAGCGCCGGTCGAAAGCACTCGAGGCGCTCGTAAAGCTGCCCGCGATCTCGAAGCTCGTCGGCGAGATCGGGCTCGATGATCAGAATGCGATCGATCACGGTGAGCGCTTTCGCGTGATCCTCGTTGTTGACGTAGATCGCTTTCAAGTTGCGGAGCATGCGCAGCAGAATTTCCTTCTTGCCCGCCGCCTGCAAGAGCGGCGCAAGCGGCGCCGACGGCGCATTTTCCTCGCCGAAGCGTTCGCGCAGCCTCTGTACCAGATCTTCCTCGCTTAAGGCCACGCCGCCGGAGAACGGGTCGAGCACGATGTCGCCGACATCGGTTTCCGACTTGACGAGGAAATGGCCCGGGAACGAGATGCCTTGGAAAGTCAGCCCGATGCGCCGGCCGATCTCGATGTAAAGAATGGACAAGGTGATCGGGATACCGAGCTTGCGGTCCAGCACCTCGTTCAAGAAGCTGTTGCGAGGATCGTAATAGTCGTCGGTGTTTCCGGTGAATCCCTGTTCCTCGAACAGGAATTCGTTCAGCGCCACGACCGTGTCCTCGAACGTCGCGTCCGCCGGCAGCCGCCCGCGCACGCCCGCCGCGAGTTCATCCAAACGCTGTAAATAGGTGCTGACGTCGAGGCTCGGATACTCGTCGGCGGCCATTAACAAGGCCGCCTCCGCGAGGTTGATATCGTCCTCGGGACGCTCGAGCACATCTTTCAAACGGTCAGCGGTATTGGAAAGCATCGTCGTCATTTGCGAGAGTCTGGAGTAACTATAGCAAAGGCCCCAGTGCCGGCTTGTCGCCATTCACCCGTGAGTGACGAAAAACGTCAGCGAGATTAGGCGCGGATTTATCAGCGATATTTATCAA
>JAJPKH010000288.1 GCA_021323795.1 Acidiferrobacteraceae bacterium
GTGTCGAACCTTGATCGGTCGGTCACGCCGCACGATTTGCGCCGCGCTTTTTCCGGCTACGGCACGATCATCGACGTTAAGGTATTGACCGACAGGGAAACGGGCAAGCCGCTGCACGGACACGTTTATCTCGTTCCCGAGCGTGCGGCTCGCGAAGCGGTGGAAGAGCTTAATTTCGCGCCGCTGCGCGGCCGCCCGATCAAAGTCCGCGAGTGCGTGTACCGGGCGAAGCGCGATCGCCGTGAACGGCAGCTATCCCAGGTCAGCATGGAACGCCGCCGCGCCAATGATCGCCGCCGCTTCACCGGCATCAATCCGCTTGCGGCTTCGCCGAACAGCTAGAGCACTGTCTCGCCGGCGACGGCGCGCAAACGCCGCCGCCGGTTGATCAGCCGATCACCCGCTCCACCGTCCAATAAAGGCCGGTCGCCGCAATGGCGATCGAAGCGGGGACGACTATTCGCGCGCGGTACCACGACGGGTTGCGCCGCCAAAAACCGACGGCGAGATAGGCGAGCGTTATCACGGTGAGCTGACCGAGCTCCACCCCGACGTTGAAGGTCACCAAACCGGTCAAGAACTCCGAGCGCGGCAAGCCCACCTCTTGCAGCACGCCGGCGAACCCCATGCCGTGCAGCAGTCCGAAAACGAACACGACCATCGGACGCCACGCGTGCAGTTTCGAGGTAAAAATGTTCTCGACCGCGACATACACGATCGAGGCCGCGATGAGCGGTTCGACGATCTTCGGCGAGAGCGAGAAGACGCCGTAGATGGTGAGCCCGAGCGTGATCGAATGCGCCACGGTGAACGCCGTCACCTGCACCAACAACGGCTTCACGCGCGTGCCGAGGAGGAAGAGCCCGAGCACGAACAGGATGTGATCGAGCCCCTTCGGGACGATGTGCGTGAAGCCGAGCGCCACGTACTCGGCGGCCACCTGCAGCCGGGTCTTCGGCGCGATGTCGCCTTGCAGCGGAAACTCCTGGCTCGGCGTCCCCTCTTTTAACCACACCGCCGTGATTTGCTGATCCTGCGCGCGTTTCAGGCGCAAAACGCTTGGACCGAATTCGGCCGCGTACCACCATCGAAACGTCTGGCTGCCCGGAGGCACTTCTCCCTCGAAGCGCACGCGGCTCAGGCGCGACACGGCGAGATCGCCGACGGGCGGGATATCGATACCGGCAAGCCGCGGCGAGACACGCTGGCCGTCGAATTCGATGTGCATGCCTTCGAGCCACCGCGGGAGGAAATTTTCCACCATCGGCTTGAGCGCGTCGGACGGGAGCGCGCGCAGCCGGTCGTAGCGCTTGGCGTTCGGCGATTCGTTGGTGTCGCGATGCAGGGGGCTCACGCCAGCGAGCAGAGCCTCGAGGTTCACGTTCAGCTCGACCTCGTATCGGCTGTCGGACGGGAACGAAACGCTGACGAGCGCGGGACGGATTTCATGCGCGAACGCGGCGGTGAAACCGCACAGCGACCCGACGAGAAGCGCCAGCGCGGCGGCGGCGCGCCGCATGCTATGCTTGCACGCCGCGATCCGAACCGCTTCGATCGGCATTATGGCAATTTCCATTCTTGGTTTTCGCCGCCGGCAGTTTAACGGAAAAGCAATGGCTCTGTACTTTTTTGTCGGGGCCGGAGCGCTGTTCGTTTCGTCCGCTCGCGCGCACGACTTCTGGATCGAGCCCCAGGCTTTCCGCCCCGCCGTCGGCGCGAGCGTGCCCTTGCGGCTCCTCGTCGGCCAGCATTTCAAGGGCGAACCGGCGCTGTACGTGCCCGAGCAGTTCGAGCGCTACATCTACGTCGGCCCGGGCGGCGAAGAGAAGGTGCAGGGCACGCTCGGCGACGACCCGGCGGGCGCGGTGCCGGTGAAAGAGCCGGGGCTCTATATCCTCGGTTACTACAGCAAGAAGTTCGAAGTGACGTTCGATTCGCTCGCGGAGTTCGAGCAATATCTCGCGATGGAAGGGCTGGAGCGCAACCTCGCGCTCGCCAAGAAGCGCGCGAGCCTGCGCAGCGGCATTCTTGAAATCTACACGCGTTGCGCCAAGTCCCTCATCGTCGCGGGCGGCGCCGGCGCGCGCGACTCGGATCGCGTGCTCGGTTTCCCGCTCGAGCTCATCGCCGAAAGAAATCCCTATGGCGGGGATCGCACGCTGCCGCTGCGCCTCATCTATCAGGGCAAGCCGCTCGAAGGCGCGCTCGTCGTCGCGTTCAACAAGCAGGCGCCGCTCGACAAGCTCAAGCTTCACACCGATAAAAACGGGCGCGTGGTGTTCCAGCTGAACAAGCCCGGCGTTTGGCTCATCACGTCGGTGCACATGATCCCGACGTCGCTCCTGTCGCGCGCCGATTGGGAAAGCTTCTGGGCGTCGCTGACGTTCGAGCTGCCTCGATAGGCCGCGCCGGCCTCACTCGCGAGCGGGCAAGTTCGCGGCCCATCGGTGGATGATATGCGCCAGTGCGTCCAGGCCGTCGGTCAGCACGGCGGGGCCGGGCTGTAGAATCAACGACGACTTGATTTCGTAAAGCCGATCGTCGGCGACGGCGGGAATCTCGCTCCATCCGGGCCGTGCCCGCACTTTTTCCGGCCGAAATTTTTTGCCGCACCAGGAACCGATGATGATGTCCGGTCTGCGCCGAATGACCTCGGCGGAATCGCCGATGATGCGGTTTTTTGCGAGCGGCTCGCTCGCCAGCTCGGGGAAACAGTCATCGCCGCCGGCGACTTCTATAAGCTCGGACACCCAGCGGATACCCGAAATCATCGGGTCGTCCCACTCTTCGAAATATACGCGCGGCCGGCGCCCGAGCCGGGCGCTCTGGCGGCGCGTGTCTTCGACGCGTTCCGCGAGCCGCTCCGCCAGGCGTTCCGCTTTTTGTGGCGCGCCGACCAGCGCGCCGAGCGCACGGACCATGCGCAGAATTCCGGCGACGTCGCGCTGATTGAATACGTGCACCTCGACGCCGGCGCGGATCAGGTCGCGCGCGATATCGGCCTGGAGATCGGAAAAGCCGAGCACCAGATCCGGCTCGAGCGCGAGAATTTTATCCAGCTTGGCGCTGGTGAACGCGCTCACTTTGGGTTTCTCGCGCCGCGCCTGCGGCGGGCGCACGGTAAAACCCGATATGCCGACGATGCGATCGGCTTCGCCGAGCAAATACAGCGTCTCGGTGGTCTCCTCGGTGAGGCAAACGACGCGACGCGGATAAGTGTCTGGCACGGGAGCGCTCATTGCGCTTAAGATGCCATAACGCGATTGACAACGAACAGCATTACTTCCTCATGGCTTCCGCCAAGCCGTCACACCCGCCCGCCGCGGCGCGCGCCGCCGCCATCGCCAAACCGCGCTGCCGATGGGCGGGAACCGATCCTCTCTACGTGCGCTATCACGACGAAGAGTGGGGCGTTCCCGTGCATGACGACCGCAAGCTGTTCGAATTTCTCGTTCTCGAGGGCGCGCAGGCGGGATTGAGCTGGATAACCATATTGCGCAAGCGCGAGGCGTATCGGGCCGCGTTCGAGAACTTCGATCCCGAACGCGTGGCGCGCTTCGACCGGCGGCGCATCGCGAAGCTGCTCAAGGATGCGGGCATCGTGCGCAACCGGCTGAAAATCGAATCCGCCGTGAGCAACGCGCGCGCCTTTCTCGCCGTGCGGGACGAGCATGAAAGTTTCGACGGTTATGTGTGGCAGTTTGTCGGCGGCAAGCCGCTCGCCAGCCGCCGGAGATCCCATAAAGAAGTCCCGGCGCGCACGCCCGAATCCGACGCGTTGAGCAAAGACCTCGCGAAACGCGGATTCCGCTTCGTCGGCTCGACCATTTGCTACGCCTTCATGCAAGCCGTCGGCATGGTGAACGATCACACCGTCGACTGCTTCCGCCATCGCGAATTGAAAACAGGCCGGCGATGACGCAACCGCGCCTGTTGCTGTCCTGGTCGAGCGGCAAGGACAGCGCCTGGACGCTGTATCGGTTGCAACGCGAAGGCCGGTATGAAGTGGCGGGACTCGTGACCACGGTCAACGAAGCGTTCGAGCGCGTGGCGATGCACGCGGTGCGCGTCGAGCTGCTCGAGGCGCAGGCGCGTGCGGCCGACTTGCCGCTTTGGCGCGTGCCGTTGCCGCATCCCTGTCCCAACTCCGAGTATGAGCGCGCGATGCGGGCGCTGATCGAACGCGCCCGCGCGCACGGCGTCACGCACATGGCGTTCGGCGATCTGTTCCTTCAGGACATACGCGCTTACCGCGAGCGCCAGTTGGCGGGCACCGGCATCACGCCGGTGTTTCCGCTATGGGGCGCCGATACCGCCGCGCTCGCGCGCGAGATGTTGGGCGGCGGGCTGCAAGCGCTCCTCACCTGCGTCGATCCGCGCCGGCTGGCACCGAGCTTCGCCGGACGGCCCTTCGATGCCGGCCTGCTCGCGGCGCTTCCGCCGGGCGCCGACCCATGCGGGGAAAACGGCGAGTTTCACACGTTCTGCCACGCCGGACCGATGTTTCGCGAGCCGATACCGGTGCACGCCGGAGCAATCGTCGAGCGCGACGGTTTCGTGTACGCCGACGTGTTACCGGCCGCTCACGCGGCGCCGCTGTCCTCGCGCGCAGGAATGAAACGGGTCCAGTCGTAGTCGCCCGCGCTCGCGACGAGCCACGGGTTTTTCAGCGACGGTTTGTTGTAACGCAGCGGCCGATTATCCGGCCCGACGACTTTTCCGCCCGCCGTTTCAACGATGCACTGCGCCGCCCCGGTGTCCCACTCCATGGTGGTTCCGAGGCGCGGATAGACGTCGGCCGCGCCTTCAGCGACCAGACAGAACTTGAGTGAACTTCCCATCGTGACGAGCTCGTGCGCGCCGAGGCGCGCGAGAAATTCCGTGTCGGCGCGTTTCGCGTGCGAGCGACTGGCGACGACGCGGGGCGGCCGCCGGCCGTCATACGCCTGCGCTTGGATGGCGACGCGGCTTGCGCCGCTGCGCTTATACGCGCCGCCCCCGCGACAAGCCGCATAGGTCACGTCCTTGACCGGAACATGCACCACGCCGAGCACCGGCGCGTCGCGCTCGATCAGCGCGATGTTCACGGTGAACTCGCCGTTGCGGCTGACGAATTCCTTGGTCCCGTCGAGCGGATCGACCAGCCAAAAGCGCCGCCAATGCGCGCGCTCGGCGTGCGCCACGTCGGCCGACTCTTCCGCCAGCACCGGCACTTCCGGCGCGAGCTCGCGCAACGCTTTTAATATGATTTCCTGCGCGGCATGATCGGCAGCCGTGACCGGGGAACCGTCCTCCTTGCTCGCGACCACGAATTCGTTTTGGTAAATTTCGAGAATGCGCCGGCCGGCGTCCCGCGCGACGGCTTCGACGGCCTCGAGGTAATTACAGGGATTGGTGTCCGCGCCCATCGCTTGTTCCGGATCGGTTCGCTATCCTACCCCAGTTACGTTACCGGGACCCAGCGATGATCGCCGTCGAGGAACAGAAGGACACGGTGAAGGTCGGCGTTTACGGGCAGTTGACGCTCGAGGATTACCGCCGCTTCGAGCAGGCGGTAACGAAGGATTTGCGGGCGTCGCCCAAGCTGAAACTGTTGCTCGATGTGCGCGCGATGGCGGGCTTCACCATCGACGTCGCGTGGGAGGAAATCAAATTCACGCGCGCGCACGCCCACGACTTCCGCCGCATCGCAATCGTCACGCCGGAACAATGGGGGCCCTGGGTGTCCTGGGTCAGCGCGGCGTTCAGCGACGCCGAAACGGCGTTGTTCGAGGATCCGGCGAGCGCCGAGGCGTGGCTCGCCGAGCGACGCTAGTCGTCGCGTACCGCTTGACGGTCCGCAAAGATCTCGGCGCTACCTCCCGCGGGCCGCCGCCGCGGCGCAACGCCCGGCCGCGTATAATCTCGTTCCATGATTTCCTGGAACCGGGTCGAAACGGTGCTGCTCGACATGGACGGCACCTTGCTCGATCTGCATTTCGACAATCACTTCTGGCAGGAGCACGTACCGCGGCGTTTTGCCGCGCGTCATGGCCTCGACCTCGCGAGCGCGCGCGCCGACCTTGCGGCGCGCTACAAGAAAGTGGAAGGCACGCTCGAGTGGTATTGCGTGGACTACTGGACCCGCGAGCTCGACCTCGACATCGCGTGCCTCAAAGCCGAGCTCGCGGAGCTCATCGCCGTGCACCCGTTCGTTCTCGATTTCCTCGCGGCCGTGCGCGCGCGCGGCAAGCGGCTGGTGCTGGTGACGAACGCGCACGGCAAGGCGCTTGCGCTCAAGCTCAGGCGCACGCGCCTGGATGAGCATTTCGACGCCGTCGTGTGCGCGCACGACCTCGGCTCGCCGAAAGAGCGGATCGCCTTTTGGGAACGGCTGCGCGCGGTACAGCCCTACGACGCGCCATCGAGCGTGCTCATCGACGACAGCCTGCCGGTGTTGCGCGCCGCGCGGCGCTATGGGATCGCGCAGCTCCTCGCCGTCAAGCGGCCGGATTCGCGCCAACCGGAGCGCACGATCGCCGAATTTCCGGCGATTGCGCATCTCGCCGAGGTGATGCCCGATTAGTACGCCCGGGTCAGCCGGTGCTTTTTATCGCGGCCGGCTTGAACCGCTGGTCCCAATTTTTGAAGCGCCGCCGGCAGTACTCGAGCAGCGCCGGGTAATCCGGAAAGAAGAGATCGAAGTCCTCCGCGCCCGCGGCCCCCTCGAATTCGCAATCCTCGTTCGAGTGGTCGCGGCACACGCGCGGGCGGCTCTCGTAAATGCCGCAACGCCCGTCGGGCTGCAAATGCATGCAGCGGTTGTTGATGAGCAGAAACCAGCCGTCCGAGTCCTTGTAAACTTGCGTGTTGAAATGCGAGATCTGCCAGAGCAGCAGGTCGAAATCCTCCATGGAACGCGGGGCGTCGATATGCTGCGTGAAGTAGGTACAACAGGTCGAGCCGCGGCAAAAGCTGCACTTGTTCTCCGGCGTCAGCTTCAACTGTTCGGCCGGCTTTATCGGTATTACGGTTGTCATGAGTCGGGGGTGGAGGCAAAGAGCGCGTCATTATAGGGACGCGCTCTCGCGAAGACGAGATCGCGATGCGGAACACAAATCGCCAGAGCCCTGGAATACAATAAGGGAATGAATGCAACCAGGGCCGCACGGTGAGACTGAACGTACGCGAGTTCCAGGCGTGGGACCAGAAATGCATCACGCTGCTCGGGATGTCGGGCGTCGGCAAGACGCGGCTGGCGCACATGCTGCGCCGGCACAACTGGTTTCACTATTCGGCCGATTACCGCATCGGCACGCGCTACTTGGACGAGGCCATCCTCGACAACATCAAGGCGCAGGCGATGCAGATCCCGGTACTGCGCGATCTGCTGCGCACCGACTCGATCTACATCAGCAACAACATCACGGTGGACAACCTGCATCCGGTGTCGAGCTTCCTCGGCAAACTCGGCAACCCGGAGCGCGGCGGCCTAGGCCTGCGCGAGTTCAAGCGGCGCCAGGAGCTGCACCGGCGCGCGGAAATCGCCGCCATGAACGACATACCGGAGTTCGTGCGCAAGGCACAGGAGATTTACGGCTATCGCCACTTCGTCAACGACGCGAGCGGCAGCCTGTGCGAGCTCGACGACCAGGACGTGCTGCGCGTGCTCGCGGAGCATACGTTGATCCTTTATATAAAGGCGAGCGCGAGCGATGAACAGGCGCTGATCCAGCGCGCCGAAGAAAACCCCAAACCGCTGTACTATCGCGAGGTGTTTCTCGAGGAGCAGCTGGCGAGCTATTTGCGCGAGTATGACTTCCCCTATGTGGCGCTCATAGACCCGGATCACTTTGTGCGCTGGATGTTTCCGCGCCTTTTCTACGCCCGCGTCCCGCGCTACGAAGCGATCGCCCAACAATACGGCTACGTAATCACGACCGAGGATTTGTCGCACGTGCGCAGCGAAACCGCCTTTCTGCGCCTGGTCGAGCGCGTGCTCCACGAGCAGCCGGGGAGATGAGCCGATGCCGCTGGTAGCGAGCTCCGATCTCCCGACCTTCGACGCCCTGCGCCGCGAGGGCGAGACCGTCGTGCCGCGCGACATCGCGCTCAAGCAGGACATCCGCGAGCTGCACATCGGGCTGCTCAACATGATGCCGGACACCGCGCTCGCCGCGACCGAGCGCCAGTTCTTCCGCCTGATCGGCGAAAGCAACCAGATCGCGCAGTTCTACATGCACCCGTTCACGTTGAAAGAGCTGAAACGGGGACCGGAGGCGGGCGCGCATATCGAGCGGTACTACGACACGTTCGAGCAGATTCGCGGCCAGGGGCTCGATGCGCTCATCATCAGCGGCGCCAACGTGACGCATCCGAATCTCGCCGATGAAGCGTTCTGGAAGCCGCTGAAGGAGGTCGTCGACTGGGCGTATGAAAACGTCACCTCGACGCTGTGCTCCTGCCTCGCCACCCACGCGGTCATGGAGTTTCGCTATGGGCAGAAACGCCGGCACCTCGGCTTCAAGCGTTGGGGCGTGTATGCGCACCGCGTCGTCGACCGCCGCCACCCGCTCGTGAGCGACGTCAACACGCGCTTCGACGTGCCGCATTCGCGCTACAACGAAATCAGCCGGCGTCAGTTCGAGGCGGCGAAAACTCCGATCCTGGTCGAAAGCGAAACCGCGGGCGTGCATTTGGCGGTGAGCGAGGACGGCTTTCGCCTGGTGCTCTTCCAGGGCCATCCGGAGTACGACACCGTGAGCCTGCTGAAGGAATACAAACGCGAAGTGACGCGCTTCGCCCAAGGCGAGCGGCCGGATTATCCGCCCTTTGTCGACAACTACTTCAGCGCGCAAGCGCGCGCGATTCTGGACGAGCACAAAGAGCGGGTGATCGCCGCGCGCGCTCGCGGCAAGGCGCTTATCGAGCTGCCCGAATCGCTGATCACCCTCGACAACACCTGGCATGACACCGCCGAAGCGGTGATGAACAACTGGATCGGGAAGGTCTATCAACTCACCAACATCGACCGCAAGCTCCCGTTCGCGGCCGGCGTCGACCCGATGGATCCACTCGGGCTGCGGAAATAAGGTTGCCTTCGTCGAGCGATTTATAGTGAATCAGGCCGCCGCGCGAACTTGCTGCACGGCGGCGGAATAACGATTTAGCCGCTGTCCCGCCGTCTTCGCGTTCCTACGAACCTTCGTCCGGTAGCTGTCGCAGAAGTGCACGAACCCCTGCCCGCTGTGCGGTCGTCTCGTAGCGCAGTTAGTTTCCCGGATTGGCGCCCAAGGCGCTTCTGTGTTTCGATCGAAAAGCGATCATGGACGAAACGGCAAAATGAACAATGGCATCATCCGCAACACGCGCGCGCGGGCGGCGCGGCGACAGGGAACCCTCCGACCACTGCTCCTGGCATTGGCCCTGACTCTCCCCTCCGCGCAGACGGCACAGGCCGTCGAGATTTACTACGCGCGCGCCATCGGTCACGACTTTCAGCCGGAGCCGGCGCCCGCCGGCACGCCTGCATCGAAGCCCGCGCAGGAATTACCGGCGCTCGGCAGCCGGCCGGAGGAGAAGGCGGCGGCGAGCGCCGGCACGAGTACCTGGTCGAAAATATTGATCGGTGTGGTGGTCGTCGGCGCCATCGCCGCGCTGGCGAACAAAGGCGGCGGCGGCGGGGAAGCCAGCGTTAACACCGGCGGCGGCTCCACGCCGGACACGGGCGGCTCCGGCAGCACGCCCGGAGGAAGCGGCGGAAGCACGCCGAGCACACCTCAACCGCCCCCGCCGCCGACTGGCGGAGGAACCGGTGGCGGTGGCATCAACATCGGCGTCGGCGGCGCCGGGCCCCTTCTCGACGGTAAAACCAAAAAGTAGCGAACTAGCGTTGGAGCAGCGCGCAGAACGTGGCGGCGTCCACGTTCCCGCCGCTGATGATGACGCCGATCCGCTTTCCTTCGACGGCAAGCTTTTTGTGCAGCACCGCGGCCGCCGCCAATGCACCGGTCGGCTCGACGACGATCTTCATGCGCTCGAACAGGAACCGCATCGTCTCGACGAGGTCGGCGTCGCTCACGGTAATAATGTCATCCACGTTCCGCCGGATGACGGCGAAGGTGTGTACGCCGAGCCGGGTCGTGCGCGCGCCGTCGGCGATCGTGTCGGGAACGGCAATGGCCACGATGCGGCCGGCACGAAACGATTGCTGTCCGTCGTTTCCACGTTCGGGTTCGACGCCGATGACGCGACAATGCGAAGACAGGTGGCGCGCGCTTAACGCGGAACCGGCGAGCAGTCCCCCGCCCCCCAGGCAGACGTACAAGTCATCGAGGGGCCCGGTCTCTTCGAACAGTTCCTTCGCGGCCGTGCCCTGCCCCGCAATCACGTGCGGGTGATCGAACGGCGGAATCAGCGCAAGGCCGCGCTCCCGCGCCACCCGGCGCGCGATCTCCTCCCGATCCTCTCTCTGCCGGTCGTAAAAAACCAATTCTGCGCCGTAACCACGCGCCGCCGCGATCTTGAGCGCCGGGGCGTCGCTCGGCAGAACGATCGTCGCCGACACCGATTGCAGGCGCGGCGAGCGCAAGCGCCTGACCGTGGTTGCCGGAGGAAAAAGTCGCCACGCCCGCGCGCTTTTGCCCGGCATCGAGCAACACGACGGCGTTGTAAGCGCCTCGGAACTTGAACGCACCGGCTCTTTGGAAATTCTCGCACTTGAAATAAACGCGCGCGGCGGTCCGCGCATCGGCGGCGCTCGATGTGAGCACCGGCGTCTTATGCGCAATTCCCGCGAGCCGCGCGGCGGCCCGCTCGATGTCCTCGTAAGTTACCTCGTCTGACATACAATCAACCAAAGACCAAGGCGCCGCGACGGGCGCCTTAAAACGAGAGACGACAACCCATGAAAAACCTCGGCATGATACTGCTCGGCCTCTGGCTGATCGCCACGGGGTTGAAGGCCGTGATTCAACTCAGCTTCGCTCACGACACCCTGGTGTACGGAATCCTCGCGATCGCGGCGGGCGCGCTCATCGTGCTACGGCGCTGAGCCGGGCAATTTCCGCCGCAGGCGCGACAGCCACCGAAACCAGCCGCGGTGCACGGCGCTTTCCCCGAGCGGGCGCCGATGCTTGACCCGGAAGCTGTCGGCCCATTCCGCGGCGAAGTCGCGCTGAAATTTGTAATTGATCAGCGCCGTCACGCACATCACGACGAGCGCGCCCAAGCTCGCCAGCGCCATGTCTTTTTGCGCGTCCCACGGATCGCCCTGGCTGCCGAGGTAGGCCGTGCCCAAATCGCCGCCGAAAAACTCGGCCGCAATCCACTCGAACAGCTCGAACAGCATGGACGTGGACATGGTGAGATCGAGGGGCAGGAAATATCCCCAAAAGCCGCGCACATTCGCGATGCGGATGAAGATCTCCCGCACCGGATAGGCGATCAGCAGGCCGTAGGAAAAATGGATAGCGCGGTCGAAATTATTGCGCCTGAAACCGAGCGCGTCATCGAGGCTGAACCCGAAGGCGCGCTCGAACCACCGGTCATACGGCACCTGCGCATAGGTGTAATGCGCGCCGATCTCGTGCAAACACAAAAATACGAAGATGAGCGTGTAGGAAACGCGCGAGAACGGAAACAGGCGATAGCTCGCCGCCATCGCGGCGGCGAACAAGAGCACCAGGGCGTTCTCGAGCGCCCACGCCGGCCGGTCGTTCGGATCGAGCGCGAGCACGATCCAGAGCAAGGCGAACAGGCCGGCGAGAATCGCAAGATAGCGGCGGTGCGAAACGAGTTTCATTTTATTGCGGGCGCCGAAGCGGCCGACACGTGCGAGTTAGCTTCGCAGGTCCGGTAATAGACAAGAAGCCCTCCCCGATGCCGATCGGCCCGCGCTACGGCGCCAACCGGGTGCTGCGCCAGCCGCCCTGCGCGTCGCGTTCGTAGCGAATGCGCTCGTGCAAACGGTCGGCGCGATCCTGCCAGAACTCGAACGCGTGCGGAATCACGCGGTAGCCGCCCCAATGGGGCGGGCGCGGAACGCTCCGGCCCCGGTATTGTTGCTCCAGCGCCCGCACGCGCTCCTCCAGCCACTCCCGGCTCGGGATCGCTCGACTCTGGTCCGAGGCCCAAGCGCCGAGCTGGCTGCCGCGCGGGCGCTTGGCGAAATAGGCGTCGGACTCGGCGGCGCTGGTTTTCTCCGCGCGTCCTTCGATACGCACCTGATAGCCGAGCGGGTCCCACCAGAAAACCAGCGCTACCCAGTCGTTCTCTGCAATCTCTGCACCTTTCTCGCTCTCGTAGTTGGTATGAAAAACGAAACCGCGCTCGTCATGGCTGGTGAGCAGCACCACGCGTGCGGAGGGCGGGCCGTCGGCGCCCGCCGTGGCGAGCACCATCGCATGCGGCTTGTCGATGCCGGCGCGCGATGCTCGTTCGAACCAATCGGCGAATAATGCCAGGGGATTATTGCTGGTCACGGATCTATCGGATCGCTCTGAAACGTCGTTGACTCAAGCATATTACGAAAAGGTGGAGTCCGGCACGCGTTACGTGATAATTGCCGGAACCCGACCGACCGGTGCGCACCAACCGTGGGAGTAACCATGCCATGCACTACCTCTACCTGGGGATCGCCATCGTGGCCGAAGTGGCCGCGACCTCGGCGCTGAAAGCCGCGGACGGATTTTCCCGCTTGGTGCCGTCCGTTGTCGTCGTGATCGGCTATGCGCTCGCCTTCTACTTTCTTTCGCTCACGCTGCGCTCGATGGCGGTGGGCGTCGTCTATGCCGTATGGTCGGGCGTCGGTATCGCGCTGATATGCATCACCGGCGCGCTGCTGTACCGACAGCGACTCGACGTTCCGGCGCTGATCGGCATCGCGCTGATCGTCGCCGGCGTGCTCGTGCTCAATCTGTTTTCCAAGACCGTGGCCCAGTGACGAATGGTCATGCGCCGCTCCCAATCGGGCCGGTGGATGGTCATCTCGGACAAGGAATAAGACGAAACGTGGCGCCAGTAATCGACCGCGGATTTGACGAACGCCGCGGCGTCTTGCGCGTAGGCGGGCGCGACGGCCGCCCCCGTGACGAACATCAAGATTTTGAGGCCACGGTAAAACCGGGCCGATGGCGGTGGCGCGGGCATGGCTCAGTATTGCATGGCGTAACCGCGTGTTCTTACGGGTCCCGCCCGGCCGCGCGTTCGCGACGGCGTGCCTGAGACGGAAACCCGTCGGCGGCGAGTTCCGTCCTGCGATTCTCGCGGGTTGGCATGGGTCTCGCATGTGATTTCCCGATTCCCGACTATCCTAAAAAGGACTACGGAGATGCGTCCATGAAATTGCTTTTTTTACCGGCGCTCGTCCTGCTGCAACGACTGAGCATCATGACCCGGACGGCGATAGTGGTCGGGCTGCTGGCGCTCGGTCAGCTCGCCGCACAGGCGAGCGCATGGGTCGGGTCGGATCCCGGAAATTCCGCTCTGCTCAGCTCGCAATTCCTTTCCGTCTTCGCGTGGATCGCCTTCGCGGGCGCCGTTTACCTGCTGATCGCCGTGGCGGCATGGGACACAGCCGGCATGGAGCGCATGGCCATGGCGGTCGAACGGGTCGCGAGCGGCGATCTCACCGGGAACGCCGGGGTTCCGAAAAACGCGCACCTCATCAAATCGAACGTCGGTGCTATCTGGATCTCGATGGCGAAAATGAGCGGCAATCTGCTCGACATCGTCAATCAGGTGCGCGCGAGCGCGGAGCGCATCGCCTACGGATCGCGCGAAATCGCCGCCGGATACACGCATCTGTCGCAACGCACCGAGGAACAGGCGTCGACGCTCGAGGAAACGGCCGCGAGCATGGAAGAGCTCTCGGCCACCGTGAAGCGCAACGCCGACAATTGCCGCGAAGCCAATGCGCGCGCCGAGGACACCGGCAAGCGCGCCGAGGAGGCCGGCCACGCGATGCATCTCGCGACGGCAACCATGACCCGCATCGAAAGCGGCTCGAAGAAGATGTCGGAGATCATCGGCCTGATCGAGGGCATCGCGTTCCAGACGAACATCCTCGCCCTCAACGCCGCGGTCGAGGCGGCCCGGGCGGGCGAGCAGGGCCGCGGCTTCAGCGTCGTCGCCGCGGAAGTGCGCTCGCTCGCGCAGCGCAGCGCGCAAGCGGCCGATGAGATCAAGTCGCTGATCGAAGCGTCCACCCAGAACGTTGCCGAAGGCTCCACGCTCGTGACCCAGGCGCAGCAGGCGGTGGATCGCGCCGTCGCCGGCGTGCGCGAGGTTTCACAGCTCATCGATTCGATCGCCACGGCCTCGGAAGAACAGAGCGCGGGCGTACAGGAGATCGGCAAAGCGCTCACGCAGCTCGAAGGCGTGACGCAACAGAACGCCGCGCTGGTCGAAGAAGGCGCGGCCGCGTCGACGTCTTTCGAGCAGGAGGCGGGACGGCTTATCGACGTGGTCGGCGCGTTCAAGATCGACCGCACCGAGGATCGGGACCGCGCCATCTCGCTGGTCAAGCGGGCCGCGGCGCACATCCGCGCCTGCGGTCCGGAGCGCGCCATAAGAGAAATCGCGGACCCGCAAGGCGCTTTCGTCGAGGGCGAACGCTACGTCTTCATCATGGACATCAACGGCGTGATGCAGGGAGCGGCATTCGGTCATCAGGACGCCATCGGTCAGGACATCACCGAGCGGGTGGACGTGGACGGCAAGAAGTACGCCCGGGAGATGGTCGACATCGCGCGCACGAAGGAAAAGGGCTGGGTCGATTATCGTTTCAAGAACGCCAAGACCGACCAGATCGAACCGAAATCGGCTTACATCGAGCGCGTCGGCGATTACATCCTCGGTTGCGGCATTTACCGGCCGGAAGCGTCCCGCACCGCGGAGGCGTTCGCCTTCACGGCACCGAAGCCCACCAAGGTCGCGGCGCGACCCGCGGCCCGGGCAAAGAAGCTGGCAAGCTGATTGTCGATGCGGTCAGCGGCGGCATCGCTCGCATTCCGGGACTTGAGAACTAGGAACGGCCGATAAACCCGGCCGCGCGGCGGCCGTTCATCTCCGCGGCTCGCGGCGCCTGCGCCGCGGAGAAAAGCGTGCGATAACTGCAATAGAGACCGGCGGCGGCGACCGGCAGCATGAGCGCACCACCCGCCACACCGACCAGATAGGCGAGCCAGATCGAATACAGCGACGTGACCGCGGCCAGCCCGAACGGCAAAAGCAGGAACGCGAATAGAACCGCAAGCGCGGATGGATATTCCGCGGCTGTCTTGAAGCTGCGTCTTACCGCCGGCACCAGCGGCTCCTTGTCCAACAAGGCGAGCGGCAGCGCATAGACCAGCAACGCCGCCATTGCCGCGTAAATCGAAAGCGCTGTCAGAACAGCCGCTACCAAGCGCGGTAGCGCCGCCAGCGGAAAACCAGCACCGCGGTTCGCCCACGCGTTGCCTGCGATCAACCACGCGACAATATCGCCCAGCACGACGACGGCCATGCAGCAAAGACCGAGGATCAACGTCTGCATCAACCGGCTCTCGTCCCGCAGCACGCTCAACAAGGCGCGCGGGGAGTGTTTCAGCGCCGTCATGCGCAAGGCCGGAGGCAACCGCAGCTTTTGCTTGGCGGTGCCGTCGAGGGAAGTAAAAATACCGGCAAGCAGAGCGGGCGCGAGCAGACCGATGAGCGGACCGCCGATGAAAGGAATGAAAGCGAGCAGGATTACCAGCGCGGTCCCGTAAAAGCCCATGCCGCCGAGCAGCCAGGGATTGCGGCGAAACAGTCGCCAGCCGCATCGCACCCAATCGAGACCGAGTTCCGCACGCTGCTTGAACCGTGGCAAGGCTCCCTCCTTGAACCGTTACTGTTGACGCGTTCTTACGAAACTACATGAGAAGTTTTAAACCCGAGAGGAACTTCGGACGAAAGGGGCTGCTTGCCGGTCGAATGAATGCCCGCCGACAACTTCCGTCACGCTTCGATGACCGTGGGAGCAAAACGCCCGCCGAAGCGGCTACGGGCGCACGAATGTCAATGCGAACCGGTCGTTCGCCGAGCTTACTTTGGCGAAATGCACGTCGCGCGGGTCGTCGGGATTGCGCAGAAAGTCGCCCTGCGCGGCGAGCTTGAATCCGGCCGCTTCCACTTCGCGCCGCAAGGCCGACTCCTCGTCACGTTCGTTCTCCCGGTGTCTGCAATGTGTACTGATTCATCCTTGACCCGCACCGCGGCTCCGTCGCCCCCCTCGACTCTCCCGCTAGCGGACCCCGCGAAGACCTTGCAACCGTTCGCCCGGCGAAACGAGCGCGGTTGCCGGCGGCGCCATCAGGATTTCCTGACGACCAGCGCGACGCCGAGCACGGCCAGCGCCATTCCAGCCATCGCAAGGAGGGACAGCGACTCGTCGAAAAAGAGCCACGCCATCAACGCCGTCGTCGGCGGCGTCAGATAGAACAAGCTGACGACGCGCGTCGCGGCGCCGCGCCGAATCAAGACGAATAGCAGGAAGATCGCGCCCACCGATACGCCGATGACCGCCCACGCCAGAGCAAAAAATATCGGCACAGACCAATCGACGCGCCCGTCCTCGAAGGCGAGCGCGAAGGGCAGCGTCACGAGGAAGGCCGTGGCGTACTGCACGAACGCCCCGGTGCGCAGATCGAAGCGCGGGCAGAAGCGCTTTTGATACAGCGTTCCGGCCGTAATGGCGAACAACGCCAGAACGGAGAGCGCGATGCTCGCCGCCGAGAGGCCGATCAGGGTGATCTTGTTCGCGAGGACCAGCGTCACGCCGGTGAGGCCGAACAAGAGCCCGGTCCATTGCCTCGCGCCGACACGCTCGCCGAGCCACGGTCCGGCGCAGGCGGTCAGCACCGGTTGCAGCCCTACGATCAGCGCACAAAGCCCCGCCGGCATGCCGAGATTGATGGCGCACCACACGCCGCTCAAGTATCCGGCATGGACCAGAGCGCCGGCGACCGCGAGGTGTGCGAATTGCGCGCGCGACTCCGGCCAACGCGCTTTCGCCAGCCGGATGATCGGCAGCAGCAGCGCCAACGCGGCGACATAGCGCCACTCGAGGAACGTGAGCGGCGGCGCGTACGGCAAGCTGAATTTCGTGAGGACGAATCCGCTGCTCCAGATGACGACGAACAGCGCCGGCATGGCGCGGATGAAAAGCGAATCGGCGGGTGAAACAGCGCGCGCCGTGGAAGCGGGGGCATCGGACAAGGCGCGGCGATTCTCGCAGGCCGCCGCGGGCGGTGCAACGTTGACACGGCCCTTACCGGCTATCGCTAGCCGGTAAGGCGGTCAAACTTTTCTAACTGGTGCGAAGCTCTTTGGCGAACGTCGACAGCAGCGCCGCCGCGAGCACGCCCACCGTGGCCACCACGATGTACCCGGCCAGCTCGGTCGGCAGGATCGTAGAGGTGGTCATGAAGGCCGAGTCGTGATCATGCGTCATGGACATGCCGGACATCGCGGTATAGTGCATGCCGCACACGGCGACGCCCATCACAAACGCGCTGATCAGCTTCTGCCAGGTCTTGCGCATCGTGAAGGCGATCCACAACGCGGCGATGGACGCCACCACCGCGATCACCAGAGAAATCGCCACGATGACCTCGTCGTGATGCATTTCGCCGGACATCTGTATCGCGTACATGCCCGTGTAGTGCATGCCGGCGACACCGAGGCCCATGATGACGCCAGCGCCAACGAGTGTGGCGATTTTCATCTGTCGCTGACCGATCACGAGGTAAAGCCCGATGCCGACGAACAGAATTGCCACGAGCATCGATACGATCGTAAGCGTCGCATCGTAGCTCACGGGTATCGGCGCCTTGTAAGCGATCATACCGATAAAGTGCATCGACCAAATTGCTCCACCGCCCAACGCGACCGCCGCAAACACCAGCCAAACACGATCCATCGCGTTGCGCAGGTTCGTGATCTGCCCCGCCAGCACCAATCCGGTGTAGGAGCCGAACACGGAGATCGCGTATGACACGGCGACTAACGTCAAATCAAATGTGCCAGTCATACTTAAAACCTCCAAGTTGAAGTTTGAAAACGCCGAATAACGAGTTACACAAACTCGATCGTTTTACAGGCAGCTTTCATGCCAGTTCAGGGAAAAGAGCTAAGCGCTTGATCGGCGGGCACGCGGTGGCGGTGCGCCCGGCGTCTTTTTGACTGCTAGAGGGCGGAACACCGTCTTCGAACCAAAACACGCTCCGCCTCGTTCCGCAGAGCGGGATCAGCCGGCGGCGGTCCGCCTGTCCTGCTTCGACCCCCGACATCGCCAAATCGGCGTCCCGGGAACGGTCAGCAGGCGCTCGGCGATCAGCCACGCGCGCGCATCCTCGGCGTCGCGCGTGAACCAGGCGTATGCCGACCCGAGTCGAAACGTGTATCCCCACGCGTCCATGTCGGCGCAGATTTCGCGCGCCGGTATTCCGAGCTCCCCGGCGAGAACGATTTGCAGATAACAAGCCGCGTTCTCTTCCGCGTAATCGCCACCCGCGTCGGTATGCAATCGACCGCGGCGCTCCTCATCCATGCAGACCGCGTGGGCGGTTTCATGGAGTGCCGAGTGCAGCGGCGTATCGCGACGCACGTACACCGTCGCGCCGATGAGCCCCGCTTCCGGCGCGCCCCAGTAGCTTCCGGGAATCGGAGCGTCATCGCCGACTCGATGAAGCCGCAGGCCGTAACGTGCGAGCAATCCCCGTAGCGCGGTCACATTATGAGAAGAGCAGATATTCATTACGGAAGTCATTGTCCGTTCCTGCGTTCTACCAGAAAGCATCATGCGGTCCAGCGAGGTTTCGGCAGGCGCTTTAAATCTCGGCGCGCGCTATTTGGCTCAGAATGTCTTGTCCGTAAGCTTCGAGCTTTTTCGCGCCGACGCCGGAAATATTGCTCAATTGATCGAGCGTTTGCGGTCGCGTATCCGCGATTTCGCGCAACGTCGCGTCGTGGAAAATCACGTAAGCGGGCACACCGTGCGTCTTGGCCATCTCGGCGCGCCACCCGCGCAGCCGTTCGAACAACTCCAATGCCGCCGGCGATAAACCTTGCGCCACAATGCCCGTGCGAATGGCACGCGGCGTTCTTTCGCGGCGCGTTGCGATGGGCGCCGTGTACTTGCGCAACAGCACGCGTCGTTCGGCTCTCAGCACCGCGCGGCTCGCCTCGGTAAGGACAAGCGTGCCATAGGCATCGTGATCGACGGCGAGCACACCGAGCGCGATGAGCTGTCGCAACACCGAGCGCCACTCGTGCTCGGATAAATCCCCGCCGACACCGAACACCGACAAAGCGTCATGACGCCACTGCTTCACTTTCTCGGTCGCCTGCCCGCGCAATACATCGATCACGTGGCCCGTGCCGAAGCGCTGTGCGCGCTCCTTCCATAAGCGATACACGCAGGACAATACTTTCTGCGCGGCGACCGTGCCGTCGTAGACCTTCGGCGGATCGAGGCAGTTATCGCAGTTGCCGCACGGCGATGACGTTTCGCCGAAATACGCCAACAGCCTCACGCGCCGGCAATCGGACGTTTCGCACAGTCCCAGCATCGCATCGAGCTTCGCGGACGAGATGCGCTTGTAGCTGTCGTGGGCGTCGGAGGCGTCGATCATCCGCCGTTGCTGCACCACGTCTTGCAAGCCGTAAGTGAGCCACGCGTCGGCCGGCAACCCGTCCCGACCGGCGCGGCCCGTCTCCTGGTAGTAACCTTCGATACTTTTGGGCAGATCGAGATGCGCCACGAAGCGCACATCCGGCTTGTCGATGCCCATACCAAAGGCGATCGTCGCAACCACGACTACGCCGTCCTCGCGTTGAAAGCGCGCCTGGTTCTTCCGGCGCGCGGAAGCTTCCATGCCGGCATGATAGGGCAGCGCGACAATCTCTTTTGCAACGAGAAACTCGGCCGTCTCTTCCACCTTCGCGCGCGAGAGGCAATAAACGATGCCCGCCTCGCCCGGGTGCTCGGTGCGGATAAAGTCGAGCAACTGCTGGCGCGCGTCGGCCTTCTCGACGATGCGGTAGCGGATGTTCGGCCGATCGAAACTGGAGACGAACACGCGCGCGTCGGCAAGCGCGAGGCGCCGAACAATATCCGCGCGCGTCGCCGTATCGGCGGTGGCGGTCAATGCGATGCGCGGCACCGTCGGCCAGCGTTCATGCAGCACGGATAGTTGAATATATTCCGGGCGGAAATCGTGCCCCCACTGCGACACGCAATGGGCCTCGTCGATGGCGAAGAGAGCGATCTTCGCTTGATCGAGCAGACTCAGGCAGCGCTCGGTCAACAACCGTTCCGGGGCCACGTACAGCAAATCGAGACCGTCCTCGATCAGCGCGCGCTCGATATCCGCGGCTTCGCGCCACTCCAATGTCGAGTTGAGAAATGCCGCGCGCACGCCGACCTCGCGCAGCGCCGCCACCTGATCTTGCATCAGCGATATGAGCGGAGAAACGACAACGCCCACGCCGTCGCGCAACAACGCGGGAATTTGATAACACAGCGACTTCCCACCGCCCGTCGGCATCAGCACCAGGCAGTCGCCCCCGCCGGCGACGTGCTCGACGATCTCGGCCTGCGCTCCGCGGAATGCCGGATAACCGAATA
>JAJPKH010000206.1 GCA_021323795.1 Acidiferrobacteraceae bacterium
GTCGCCGCGCTGCGCGCGTTTTCGATCTCGCCGCGCACGCGGCCCTGCTTGATGATGTAGAGCGTGCGCGCGGTACCGCGCGCGGCCTCGGTGATGACCTCTCCCTTTGGATAAAAACCGAGGCGCAGATGTTTGGCGAGAAACTCAAGGTGCGGACCGCTCATGCGGTCGAAGGGCACATGCCGACGCAGGAACTCGATGGTCGGTGCGAGCAAGGAGCGCTCGGCACCGGCACGCACGTCTAAATTGCTGGTTTGCACACCCACCGTTTCGACTCAACGCCTCAGTGCCGCGCCGAAGATTTGATATTCCCTCGCAAAGCGCGTGCCGGAGTTCTTTCCCAATAGACGCAAGAGCTTACGGCTGCGCCGCACGAATAACGTTACGTCATGTAACACACCGGTGCTACGGGACGTAACTACTACCCGTTTTTAGGGCGCGGGATTCCCAGCCGCTGGCGGCGCTCCCACAGCGCCTTGCGCGATAGCCCAAGGCGCCTCGCGAGTTCGGTCTCCGTCAGGCGATCCTGATGCGTCAGCACGAAACGGCGGAAATAGGCTTCGAGCGACAGCACCGATTCCTCCGTCGCCGGCGGGGCGGGCCGCGCGCCGGCATCGAGCGCGAGCAGGTCCGGGGTTATCGCGGCGCCTTCGGAGAGAATCACCGCGCGCTCGACGGCATTCTCGAGCTCGCGCACGTTGCCGGGCCACTGATAATCGCGTATTGCGTTGAGCGCCTCGGCGTCGAAACGTAGCCGCTGGCGGTTCAGCCGGCGGCAGGTTTTCTCCAACAGAAATTCCGCGAGCGCTTCAATATCCTCGCCGCGTTCGCGCAGCGGCGGCAAGCGGATTTCGAACACGCGTAAACGAAAATAAAGATCGGAGCGAAACGCGCCGTCGGCGACGCGCTGTTCAAGATTGCGGTGCGTCGCGGCGATGAGCCGGATGTTGACCTTGCGCGCGCGGGCGCTGCCCACCCGACGTATCTCGCCTTGCTGCAATACGCGCAGGAGGCGCGCCTGCGCGGCGGCCGGCAGCTCGCCGATCTCGTCGAGGAACAACGTGCCGCCGTCGGCGGCTTCGATGAGGCCACGATGCTCCGCCACCGCGCCCGTGAAGGCGCCCTTCTCGTGCCCGAAGAGCTCGGACTCTATCAATGTATCCGGGATGGCGGCGCAGTTGACCGCGATAATGGGCGCTTCCTTGCGCGCGCTCGACTCATGCACGGCGCGCGCGACCAGTTCCTTGCCGGTACCCGATTCACCGAGGATCAACACCGTCGAATCGGTCGGCGTCACCTTGCGGATGCGTTCGAACACCTCGCGCATGCCCTCGCTGTTGCCGATCATGCCGCGCACCGGGTAGGCCCGCTCGACGTCGGCCTTGAGCACTTGCGCGCGGCGCAGCAACTGGCGCTGTTCGAGAATGCGCCGGATGACCAGCAACAGCTCGTCGTGATCGAGCGGTTTGGTGATGTAATCCACCGCCCCGAGCTTCATCGACTCGACCGCGGATTTCACGCTGCCGTAGCTCGTCATGATCAGTACGGGCGCCGGCGCGCATTTCGCGATGACATCGGTCCCGGGCGCGCCGGGCAGGCGCAAATCCGCCAGCACCAGATCGAAGAAAGCGAGGTCGCTCTGGCCCTCGGCTTCCGCTACCGAACCGGCTTCAGTCACTTCGTAACCGTTGCGCTCCAGCAGTCGCCGCAGGGCCTGGCGAATCACCACTTCGTCCTCGACGATCAGAATCCGGCTCATGGCAGTTGCGCTCTCGAAGCGGACGCGGCGCTTACTTGTTGCTCGGCAGCGAGCGGAAGGCGCACGCGCACGCAAGTGCCGCGCCCGACGTTGCTCTCGATGGCGATGGTGCCGCCGTGGTCGGAGATGATGTTGTAAACCAGCGAAAGCCCGAGACCGGTTCCCTCCCCGGGCGGTTTGGTCGTGAAGAACGGCTCGAACACGCGCTCGCGCAACTCTTCCGGAATGCCGCTGCCTTCATCCACCACTTCAATCGCGACAAATTCCGCGTCCGTTTCGCACCGCACCTCCACCGTGTCTCCCGGCCGCGACGCGTCGCACGCATTGGTGAGCAGATTGACGAAGAGCTGCACCAGGCGGTTGCGGTCTCCCGTCAGCGAAACGCCCGGATCGCAATGGTTGACTAACGCGATTTGCTTGCCGGCGCGCGAAAGCCGCACCAATCGAACCGCCTCGTCCACGCACGCCACGAGCCCGACCGGCCCGATCGGCCGCTCGGACGGCATCCCGCCGTGCGCAAACGTAACCAGCGACTGCACGATGTCCGCGATGCGGCGGGTCTGCTGCTGAATAAGACCGACGCTTTCCTGTATCGCCTCACGGTCGTTCTCGTCGCGCAGGTTCTGCGCGAGCGACGCGATGCCGGTCAGCGGATTGCCGATCTCGTGCGCCACGCCGGCGGCGAGCCGGCCGATCGAGGCCAGCCGTTCCGTGTGCGCGAGCTCGGACTCGAGCGTCTGGCGCTCGGTAAGGTCCTCGATAAGGATCACCATGCCGCCGCGCGCCTCGACGAAAGGCCCGGATTCCTCGATCGCGGCCTTGTGCAGCGTCAGCCAGCGCGGGCGGTTGCGCACATACACTTGCAGCTTATAAAGATGATGTTCCTGCGCGTCGGCAAAGCCACGCAGCAACCCACCCCAGGGCTCGGTGATCTCCGGAAGGACCATGCCGCCGACATCACGCGCCGGCAGCCCGGAGAGATGCTCCATCGCATGATTCCAGATCACGATTTCTCCGTTCGGGCCGACGGCGCAGACCGCGAGCGGCAGCTCTTGCAGGATCTGGCGGTGGTAGCGCCGCAGCGCGTCGAGCTCCGCGGCGAGCCCCCGCAGCCGCGAGCGCGAATCTTCCAGATGCTCTTCGAGGAAACGCACGGTGTCCGCGACGGCGACGGGCGCTGCCTTGTCGAGCTGCAGGCGGTCGTTGACGACCATGCGCGCGAGCAGCGGACCGATGAGCCCCGAGAGGTTGCGTTCGATGCGCTCGCGCAGCCGCCGCAGCTGCGTGGGACGGCGCTCCGCGTCGTTCAGCGCAAGGTCCGCGAGCGCCCGGCGCACTTCGCGCTCCGCGGTTTCGGGTCCGACCACCGGGGCCAGTCGATCGGTAAATTGCTGCGGCGATTCCGCCGCGACGATACCGCGCGGCGGCGAGGCCTCGCGCGCGCAGGCGCGCGCCGCTTCGGTTTCTTCCGCCGTGGTGCGGGTGAACATCGACAAGCCGACGAACAGCAGGCTATTCACGGCGAGCGACCAAAAGGTGCCGAACACGATCGGATTCTGTTCGCCGTTGCCGAACCCGCTCTGCACGTCGATGCCGAGATTAATGATGCCGGAGCGTTCGAACAGCGGCAGCAACAACACCACCGCCCACACGAGGCCGCCGCCGAGCAAGCCGCCGATAAAGCCGACGCGCGTGGCGCGCGGCCAGAACAGCAGCCCGAGGATGCCGGGCAGAAACTGCGCGACGGCGACGAACGAAATAAGCCCGAGCTGCACCAGCCCCTGGTTCGCGCGCAGCAGCAAATAAAATCCATAGCCGGCGAGAATCACGAGCGCGATCAGGATGCGCCGTCCCCACAGCAAACGGTCGTAGAGGTTGCCGTACGGCCCTTCACGCGCGGGGAAACTGAGCGGCAGCACCAGGTGATTGAGGCACATCGCCGCGAGCGCGAGCGTCTCGACGATCATCATCGCGCTCGCCGCGGACACGCCGCCGAGAAA
>JAJPKH010000257.1 GCA_021323795.1 Acidiferrobacteraceae bacterium
AGCCGTGCGTACGGATCGGCGCCTGAGCGGAGGTGGTTGCGAAGGGACTCTGGGCCATGCAAACGTCCTTGCGCACACCGTGCGCCCCGGGAATCTGCGCTAATTTGACACACGGTTCCGGCAGGCACAACGGCGGGCCCCGCGCATCCCGCCGCAGCTATCCCGGCATCGATTTCGATGGGCAGCCACTCCGCTGTTAAGATGCCGGCACTTACGGCTAACGGGAGGTCACACGGTGCCAATCCTCAACGTCAACAATGCCGATGTCGACGTCGTCCAAACCGGCGCGGGACGCGACCTGGTCTTGCTGCATTCGCTGCTCGCCGACCGGACCACCTTCGATCGCGCGCTCCCGGCCCTGGCCCGCCGGAGACGGGTGACCCGGATCAACCTGCCGGGGTATGGCGCGTCGACGGCGGCCGGCGATGGCATCGAGGCTTATGCCGATCACGTCGCCGCGACGCTGCGGGCGCTCAAGCTGCCGGCGCAGACCGATGTGCTCGGCAACGGCTTCGGCGCCTTCATCGCCGTCGCGCTCGCGATCCGTCACGGCCAATCGTTCGATCGTCTCGTGGTATCCAATTCGCTGGCCGCCTTTCCGCCGGCGGGCAAAGAGCCGCTGAAGCTGATGGCCGAAAAGGTATCGCAGCAGGGCATGACCGCGGTGCTCGATGCCGCGATCAAGCGCATGTTCCCCGAGCCATTCGCCGCCGCGCATCCCGATATCGTCGCCGAACGGCGCGCCGCGCTGGCCAAGGCCGATCCGACGTGCTTCAGCAAGGCCTGCCTCGCGCTCTCGCGCGTCGATTTCAATCCGCTCCTCGCCGGCATCCGGAATCGAACCCTCGTCCTCGCCGGTGAGCTCGACGGCGCGACGCCGGCGCCGCTGACGCGTGCGCTCGCGGCCGGCATACCGGGCGCGGCCTTCATCGAGATCGCCGGCTGTGGTCACACGCCGCAAATCGAAAAAACCGAGTTCTATACGGCGACGCTGGAAGATTTTCTAAGTTAAGGAGTAAACGGACTTGTATTCTGCAGCAACAGACCGCTACCGGAACTTGGCGCAAAATACGTTGCCCCGTACGTAATGGCGGGTGCCAACAAAGGCATACCAAGCAGCGCCAGGACAATTCGTGTTTTCTTCACCGCAATCTAACGTTCACAGTGAACCGCGCTCCGTTCTTGCGCGGTCGGTTCCACTATGCAGTTAGAGCGCCCCGGCACTCGCACTACTTTCGTATACCGGCCTTTTCCCAAGGCTCCGGTTCCCGTATGCGGACTTTCATCGATCTCTTGATATGGCGGCTCCATCCTGACTGGTTAGTGTTCCACCACTCAAAGTAAAGGAACCCGTTTTCGCTCCGAAACGTTGGCTGCATGATGTGTCCTAAGTAGTCACCCGGCGCGTCCGGCTTCGCGAAACTGATGCGGTATACCAGGTCACCTGAGATGGTGAACTTCGTGAAGATCACGCGCCGAGGGTCTGCGGCGAAATCGACAAACCACAACGCGTCTCTATTGCAGAAAAGCGCGCCCGAATCGCGAGCCTTCTTGTTACCCGTGGGGTCGTTGACGAAAAGCAGCCAATCCCTCAGTTCCGGTCTGTCGGAATCTTCACCTACGCGCCGTACGAACGAACGGCATTTCGCATCGCGCTCTTTGTCAAAGGCGATGGCCGTCCAGTCGCGGAACTGAATCTCGGCGTCGCCCCTGATGATCCATTCCGGCTCGTAGATTTTGGTTTCAAGGACCTCCAGTTCTCCTTCTTGCGAGGGTTGCCCGGGCGACTGCGGGTGGGATGGGTCCTCATTGGAAGGAACGGTGTGACGACAACCATCTCGATAGTGACCGACTCTATATTGGTTCTTGTACCGGGATTGCCAAGACGCAAAATCGGTTGGGATGGCGCGCGTCGTAAAGCCCGACGATGAGCGCTCTCCGAGAGCGTTGCGTCTGTCGATGTCCTCTTTCGACTGCCTGTTCCCGTCCTTCATGTATGTGCTGTCATACCTGAAGGAAAGATTTGCCCGCAAGAGCTTGGGCGGAAACTCCTTCGCGGCGACCTGCAGCCACCGGCGACCTTTCTCGTCATAGCGGAGAAAGACGTACGGAATTTCCGGGCAACCGTACTGCTTGAGGTCGGAAAAAACACTGGTTGCGACGATCACCAGATGCGCAGTCCCACCCCAGAAGTCGAGCAAGATGGGATTGAAGTCCTGCTCCCCCGACCAACGGATAGTCTTTCCAGTGTCCGGGTTCTTCGCGGTAAGGCTGTATTGATTCGGCCACTTTCGTAGGGCGTCCGACAGCTCCCCGCGGCCGAAATTGAAAGAAACTGAACGCTCGACCTCTATTGCCCGACCGTCGTGTAACAGGGCCTCGTCGATCCAACGCTCAGCTGCGGCGCATTGCAAAGGGATGCAGGCGGCGTACAACGCCACAGCGATGATCCTCCTGCCCACCGCAAAGGGTGCCATGCGCTCTAACGTCCGCGTTTTGCCGCACTGCGCTGAGCGCGTAGCAGCGAAGTAAAGGTGTCGGGCAACAACGCGCTGTTAGGTGCGATCACTGCTGCGAGCCTCTTTGGTCCAGTGACGCGAGGAGCCGCGGCCCTACACTCATTGCCCAATCGGCGGCTCTTGGGTCCACTGCTGCGCCGTGAACCGCGGAGTTCAACAGGCCGACCATATCCGCCAGGGCTGACTGTTCCTCTTGAGTCAACACATTGTGCTTCGTCAGCAGCCGAAGCAGCTGCCCTATGCCGTACGACCGAACCTCCAACCCCTTTGATTGGGCCAGGCGAACAAGTCGCTTCTCGAGTTCAATACGCAGACCAGCGAGCGCAAGATTGGGATCACGTTCGGCGATAGTTTGAAACGCAAACTCTGGTGCGAGAGCTGGTGTCGCTACAGCAGAAGCGAGTAGTCCTGCGGTTTCCGCACGTGACGCGGCCTTTTGTAGTTCTTGAAATTCAACCTTCCACCCGCCCGGCAGTTCAAGCGACTTCACTAACGGAGTAATCCAGGGAAGTATCGCGATCACAATGAGAGCAAGCGTAGCTGCATCAATGGCCAAATCGGGCCAAATCACATGCACCAATGCAAGCAATAAGGCCCCAAGCGTGACCGCTTGGCGCAGGCGCTTGAGACCACCCGACGCTGTGGATGGCTGATCAGCCGCGTTGGTCACGATCGGATCGCACCTAACGACTCAATGACGGTTATCACGGTTATACGCGCCGCTCGATTTTGAAATCTCCTGAAAATCATAGCGCTTTTGATCCGCGCCTGCTCCAGGGCGCCGAGATATACGGCAATCCTGCCGTTGAGCACCCGCCGGACCGTGGAATTGCCGTATAACATCATTGAACCGTGGAAACGCGTTGCCGCCGCAATCAGGTAATTAGGCGATTTTTCGCGGATAGAGCAGAGCCGGAAGTTACCGAGCTTCTTACGCATCCGGCTGTTAAGCGCAGGGTATCGGCATATACGCCGAATCAGACGCAACGCTTCTGTTTCCTTATAAGCAAAGGGATTGAAGGGGCCAAGCTCGAAGTTTCTATGCGTCGGTAGCATTGCTTTCTTCTACTTAGCTAAGCGTCGCCGCGATTTTCCGGATTTCCTCCGGCGTGCGCTCGCCGGCGAGCGGTGTTCCCGGCATCAGATATTTCCCCTTCGCGAGGCCGCCGATCAGGACCGGCTCGTAACCGATATCGCGGATGAGGCGCGAGGCGACGTCGATCGCCTCGCGGTCATCGCCCGCGATCGGCATACCGATGCGTCCTCGTTCTTTGTTCGCTTCACCCATGCGTGCGTAGCTGATCGCGTTGAAGGCGCGGACGATGCGCGCACCGGGAAGCAGTTCCGCGGACGCGAGGCCGGCGCCTTTCTCGCGCGCCCACTTCGCGACTTCGCCATCGCGCTCGACGAACGGGTTGCAGGTATCGATCACCACTTTGCCCTTGATGAGACTTCCGAGATCCTTGCCGACGTCCGGCAGCGAGCCGTAGGGCACCGAGATCAGCAGCACGTCGCCGAAGGCGGCGGCTTCGCGCGGCGTCCCGGCGCGCGCGTTGGGCCCGAGCTTCTTGGCGAGCGCTTTGTCGTTCTCGATGGTGCGCGAGGAAAACATGACCTGGTGCCCGGCTTTCACCCACACGCTGCCGAGCGTGCCGCCGACCCTGCCGGAACCGACGATGCCGATCTTCGTTTTCCCGCTGTCGCCGGCCGCACGCGCGGCGCCGGACAGACCATTGAGCGTGACCGCCGCGACGGCGGCGCCGGCAACTTTCAACAATCGACGACGATCCGATTTCATGGCATTCACCTTCCTGGACGAAAGCAGCGTTAACGAGCGGGTTGGAATGAACCAATATAAAGGGCAAGCACTCAAACAGGCAACGCGAGCGCGGTAAATCGTCAATAAATGCGCATATCC
>JAJPKH010000043.1 GCA_021323795.1 Acidiferrobacteraceae bacterium
TTCAGCGCCAGCGCGCGGTCGTACAGCTCATTCTTATGGGCGCCAGTCAGGCGGGCGGTAAGCGTCACCGCCTCCTTCAGGGGAAGCGCATCGAGCAACACGCGCAATGTATGTTCCACCGCCGGATCGCTTTCCGCCGCGACATCCGCGGCACCGTGTATCAGCACCACAAATTCGCCGAGCTGCTCGTTTGCATCTTTCTTCAGAGCGGCGCGGAGCTCTGAAAGATTACCCCGGCGAATCGTTTCAAACTTCTTCGTCAGCTCGCGCGCCAACACGGCGGCGCGCTCGGCGCCGAAAGCTTCCGCCATGTCGGCCAGCGAATCGAGAATACGATGACTGCTTTCGTAATAAATGATCGTGCGTTTCTCGTCGCGCAGCGCGTGAAAGGCGGCGAGTCGAGCCGCGGAGCGAGGCGGAGGAAAACCCTCGAACACGAAACGATCCGTCGGGAGACCCGCGGCGGACAAGGCGGCGATCGCGGCGCACGGTCCGGGAATCGGAACGACCGTAACTCCGCTCTGGTGCGCCGCCCGTACCAATTTGAAGCCCGGATCGCTCATGAGGGGGGTACCCGCATCGCTGATCAGTGCGATAGACTTACCGCCGCGCAGGGTCTCGATCAATCGCGGCGCCTGTTCTCGCTCGTTATGCTCATGGACGCTTATAACCGCGGTATGAATCCCGTAGTGTTGCAACAGCTTGGCGCTGTGTCGGGTGTCCTCCACCGCAATCAGATCAACTTCGGAGAGCACCCGAATGGCCCGCGCGGAGAAGTCTTCGAGATTGCCGATAGGCGTCGCTACAACGTACAACTTACCTGTCACACCTGACATGATCCCCTCGCCCAACGCCGCGTTGAGAGAGCGCGATCTTAGCACGCGCAAAATGCGTCGGTGGCTCGTCGCGCTGGTCGCGGTCGTGCTCGTCGGCTGCGAGACGGTCCCGAAAACCGCCGCCGAACCACCCGCTTCGCCGGAATCCGCGCAGCGCATCGAGGGCGCCGGCGAACATGTGGTCGCGGCGCGCGAATACGAGCGCCTCGCGCAAACCGCTCCGGCGCCCCTAAAGCAGCAGTACCTGCTGAATGCGGTCGAATCGCTCGTCAAGGGCGGGCAAATACAGGGCGCACGCACTCGGCTGGATGAAATCTCGATCGCCGGGCTCGATCCCGCGTTCGCCGCACAGAAGCGCGTATTGGAGGCGCGCCTGACGCTTGCCGAGGGAACCCCGAAGCGCGCGCTGGTTCTTCTCGATGAAGCGGCGCGCACGCCGAATTTGAGTCCGACCATCCTTGCGAGTATTTACGAGGTGCGCGGACAGGCGGAGCTCGAGCTTGGTCATCCGATTGAGGCGGTGCGCCAGTACATTCAGCGCGAGCGCTACATCACGGGCGACGCCGTGACAGAAAACCAGAAGCTGTTGTGGCGCGTACTCGAACCGGCGCCGCGCGATCAGTTGCGCGCCGAACTTAGCGCGGCGTCCGACCCCATTCTCGCCGGCTGGCTCGAGCTCGCGCTCGCGGTGCAGGACAACACCGGAAACGCGGCCGCCATCGCGCAGTCGCTCGCTCAGTGGCGCAGCCGCTATCCCAATCATCCGGCCGGCCGGCCGCTCCTCGACAGTCTGACGCTCGGCGCGCCTGCCCTCATCGGCCATATCGAGCGTATCGCCCTGCTGTTGCCGCTCACTTCGGATTATGCCGTCGCGGCGCAAGCGGTGCGCGACGGGTTCTTGGCGATGCACGCGACAACACCGGACGCGGAACGGCCAAAAGTCGTCATCTACGATCTCGGGCCGAATCCGGAACAGGCGCCGCAGGTCTACGAGCGCGCCGTACGCGAAGGAGCGCAAGTCATCGTCGGCCCCCTGGGGCGGGAGGCGTCCGACGCCATCGTTCGCGGCGCGGGGCTCAGCGTCCCGACCCTGCTCTTAAGCCACACTGATGAGCGTCCCACGAGCCCCGCGCGGCTGTTCCAGTTCGGCTTGCCGCCGGAGCAGGAAGCCCGGCAAGCGGCCGAACGCGCTTACCTCGACGGCTGCCGGCAGGCGGCGCTGCTCTATCCTTCGGGCGCGTGGGGCGAGCGCATGGTGAATGCCTTCGGCGGGCACTGGCAGCGGCTGGGCGGCGTGGTTCTCGCGAGCCAGCCTTATGCGGAAAGCGATACGGATTATTCGGAACCCATCAAGCGGCTGCTCAATGTCACGCAGAGCGAATCGCGCACGGCGGCGCTCGAGAAGCGCATCGGGCAAAAGCTCGTGGTCGAACCGCGCCCGCGTCAGGACATCGAGTGCATATTTCTCGCGGCGAATCCGCGCAGCGCGCGCCTGATCAAACCGCAGCTGAATTACCACCGCGCGCGCAATGTGCCGGTATACGCGACTTCGCACATCTACAGCGGCAAGCCCGATCGCGCGCAAGACGCGGACCTCGACGGCATACGTTTCGGCGACATGCCCTGGATGCTCGCGCAAAATGGGCGGGTCGCCGAATTGCGTCAGTCGCTGCAACACGACTGGCCGTACGCCGGCACGGACCTCGATCGCCTTTACGCGCTCGGCGTGGACAGTTACGCCATCCTCTCGCAGCTGAATCGCATCAGCGCCGAAAGTTCCGCGCGTTTCCCGGGCGTGACGAGCGCCCTCAGCCTGGACCGGGACGGGCGCCTGCACCGGCAACTCGCATGGGCGCGCTTTCGCAACGGCGAGCCGCGGCTGCTCGAGCCCGTCAAGTAGAGGAGATCGGTACGGGCCTCTTGGGCACACTGGGAATCGGCGCCGCCGCCGAGCGGCGCGCGGCGGATTTTCTGAAGCGAGCTGGTCTCACGCTCATCGCCCGCAATTATCGCAGCCCGTTCGGCGAAATCGATCTCATCATGCGGCAGGACGAGGTTACGGTCTTTGTCGAGGTGCGCTCGCGCGCGCGCACCGATTACGGCACGCCCGGCGAGAGCGTCGACCGCCGCAAACAGGAGCGGCTGCGCGCCACCGCTGAATACTATTTGCAGCGAGATGCCGAGGCCTCCAATCGGCCATGTCGTTTTGATATCGTAGCCATAACGCCATCGCCCGAAGGCGAGCGCGTGGAATGGTTACGCAACGCATTTTGATCGCATCAGGAAGGACATGGACCCTCGATCCGCATTGCCGCAAGCGCTGCTAGCACGCATTAAAGACCAATTTCAGGAGAGCATCCTCGCGCTGCGCGACGCGGTCGATGCGCTTTCCCCGCAGATCGCCGCCGCGGCGCAGCGCATGGCGCAAGCCTTGCTCGCGGATCGCAAGATTCTCGCCTGCGGCAACGGCGGCTCGGCGGCCGACGCGCAGCATTTCTCGGGCGAGATGCTGAATCGTTTCGAGCGCGAGCGCCCGGGCCTGCCGGGCATCGCCCTCACCACCGACACCTCGACGCTGACCGCGATCGCCAACGATTACCATTACCATGACGTGTTCTCCAAGCAGGTGCGTGCGCTCGGCCAGGCGGGGGACGTGCTTCTGGGCATTACCACATCCGGCAACTCGCCGAACGTGCTGCGCGCCGTCGAAGCGGCGCACGAGCGCAACATGGTTTGCGTCGCGCTCACCGGGCGGGACGGCGGGAAGATGACGGATCTATTGACCGCGAACGACGTGCATATCTGCGTTGGCAGCAAATCGACGCCGCGCATACAAGAAGTACACGCCGTGGTGATTCATTGCCTGTGCGATCTCATCGATTATCAGCTTCTCGGGCCGGCATAATGGCGCGCCTGCGCGGTATCGTCCCGGTCCTGCTCGGCGTCGCGCTGCTGCAAGGCTGCGCGCCGCTCTTGATTGCGGGCGCCGGCACCGCCGCGGTCGCCGCTCATGATCGCCGCACGCTCGGCGCCTTTGTCGACGATGAAACCATCGAGGTCAAAACCAAGTCGGCGATCCGGTCGGACGAGGCGTTACGCCGCGACACGCACATCAACGTCACCAGCATGAACGGCATCGTGCTCTTGAGCGGCGAGGCCGCCACCCCCGAGCTGCGCGACGCGGCACTCGCGAAAGTGCGCGAGATCGGCGGGATCCGCCAAACCGTGAACGAGATCCGCATCAGCCCGCCCTCGTCGCTGGGCGACCGCACGTATGACACGTGGCTCACGACGAAGGTGAAGACCAAGCTCATCCACACCGAAGATGTCGATTCCACGCAAGTGAAGGTGGTGACCGAAAACGGCGCGGTCTATTTGATGGGGCTCGCCAAGAAACAAGAAGCGGAGCTGGCCACCGAGGCGGCGCGCACCGTGAGCGGCGTCACGCGCGTGGTGAAGCTCTTCGAGTACCTCGATTGACGGCCGCGGCGAAAATAGCGGGCGATCGCTCCGCCGTTTCCGCGCGTGTCGCTGAACTCCCTCGTCCCATCGTCTTCACCAACGGCTGCTTCGATATCCTGCATCGCGGCCACGTCGCTTACCTCGAGGAAGCGCGCGCTCTCGGCGCGAGTCTCATCGTCGGCGTCAACACCGACGCCTCCGCACGCCGGCTGAACAAAGGCGCCGACCGGCCGATCAATCCGCTCGCGGACCGCATGGCGGTGCTCGCCGCTCTCGAGAGCGTGTCGCTCGTGACACCGTTCGACGAAGACACCCCGCTCGCGCTCATCGAGCTGGTCCGCCCGGATCACCTGGTCAAAGGCGGCGACTGGCCGGAAGATAAAATCGTCGGGAACGAATTGGTGCGCTCCTACGGAGGGCAGGTGCATTCCATACCGTTTCGGTTCCAGCGTTCGACGACCGGGCTGATCCACCGGATCCGCGAGCGCTGACGCCTCACGCCGTACCTCTACAATCACTTTCCGAACGAACAATTATCAAAAGGAGCGTTATGCGCCTGCGCCACGTCCTGCCTCTCCCCGTCCTCATCGCTTTCAGTTTCCCCGTCAACGCCGCCCGCGATCTCAATCAAGTCGATCAGCTGAACCAGGCGGAATTTCGCGATTTGTCCGAAGATCTCGGCGCGACCGTGAGCTACAAAGCGGTGCTCCCCGTGGCGGCGCTCGGGGTGGCGGGTTTCGACCTCGGCGCCGAAGTGAGCGCGACCCGGATCGAGCATCCGAGCGCCTGGGACCACGCGAGCTCGGGCACGGCGCCGCGCACGGTCTACGTGCCGAAAGTGCACGTGCACAAAGGGCTTCCGGCCGGCATCGATGTCGGCGCGTTTTACGCCGCCGTGCCGGATCAGGATTTCGATATCTGGGGCGCGGAAATCCGCTACGCGTTGATCGACGGCGGCGTCGCCGTGCCCGCCGTCGGGCTGCGCGCGACGTATTCGCAGCTCAAAGGCGTCGATCACCTCGCCTTGAATACCAAAGGCCTCGAGCTCGG
Source organism: Acidiferrobacteraceae bacterium (assembly GCA_021323795.1). Lineage (GTDB taxonomy): Bacteria > Pseudomonadota > Gammaproteobacteria > Acidiferrobacterales > Sulfurifustaceae > JACQFZ01. Next base: position 5,349 of record JAJPKH010000043.1, read on the forward strand.
CGTCTCGAAGGGCTTCACCGTGGTGACACCCTACGCCGGCATCGGTCGCATCTGGACCGATGCCGATCCGAACGGAACGGCCGGCTTGCACGGCGAGAGTATTGCGAATACCAAGCTCTACGCGGGCGCGAGTTTCAATCTTTTATTGGGCACGCTCGCCCTCGAAGCGGACCGAACCGGCGACAATCTTTCTTATAGCGTGAAAGTCGGATTTCATTTTTAGCGCGCACGGAA
>JAJPKH010000212.1 GCA_021323795.1 Acidiferrobacteraceae bacterium
CTCGCTCCCAGACGCAAAGTTCGCGTAGCGAAGCCGCGCTCGGTATAGTGAAGCCAGCGGAACCGCCGTCCGTCGCCGCCGTTACGCGCGAACGGAGAACCGCCGAAGGCAAAGCGCCAAAACCGAAGGCTGAATCGGTGCCCGCGAACAGCGAGGAGAGCGCGACTTTGGTGGATAAAAAGGTTCGGCCGCTCACTGCCGAAGAGAGCGCGGAAGCCGGCTATCGCCGCGCCGTGCGCTCGTTGGATCAGGGGCGTTCGGACGAGGCGTTACGTCTGCTACGCGAAGCGTTGGCCGCACAACCAACGCATATAAAGGCACGCGAACTTGCCGCCGGGATCGAGCTTCAAAACGGTCACTGGCGCGAGGCAGAAAAGCTGCTCGGGGAAGGCTTGCGACAGGTGTCGAACAATTATCTGTTTGCTCGCATGTTGGCGCGCGTGTACATCGATCACGGCGCCGAAGCGAAGGCGCTCGCCGTCTTGGAGAGCGCGATGCCCGCGGGCTCCGATGATGCGGAATTCAGCGCTTTGCTCGGTCTGCTTTATCAGCGCGGCGGCCGCCATGTGGACGCGGTGAAGGCCTACGAGCGCGCCGTGGCGTTGCAGCCGAACGACGGACGCATCTGGCTCGGCTTCGCGATCTCTCTGGAAGGCACGGAGCAATGGGGCGCGGCCAAGAACGCGTATCGGCGCGCCCAGGAAGGCGAATTGACACCCTCGCTCGCGCGCTATGCGGAGCAGCGTCTGGCCGCTCTCAAGGATCGATAGGGACGCACGACGGCGCGAAGAGGCATGTTGTCCGGGGGTTATTACTCGCGCCCCGGCTATTCTTCACACACAAAGAGCTCGCCGGCCCACTTAATCGGTCAGCCGATTAAGCGCGCGCCACTGTCACTATTTCCACCGTTGTCGCGCCCGCCTTCATTAAGCAGCGCGCCACCGCGTCCACCGTTGCACCGCTCGTCATCACGTCATCCACTAACCCGATCCGCAGACCCTCTACATCCTGATTCGCCACGAAGGCCCGGCGAACGTTTTTGATTCGCTCTTCCCGGGAAAGCGAAGTTTGCGGCGATGTGGCGCGTACCCGTTTCACGGCATGAAGGAGCGGAAGGCCGAGGTCCTTGGCCAAGGGCCGCGCGAGCTCCAATGACTGGTTGTAGCCGCGTTCGCGCAGGCGAGCACGGTGCAGCGGAACCGGCACCAACGCATCGAACGAGCAGGGGCGGTTGCGTACATGCCGAGCCAACTGGCGCCCGAGAAGCGCGGCCCAATCGAGGCGGCCGGCGTATTTTGCGCCGTGAATCAGCCGGTCGATCGGCGCGGTGTAGCGAAACAACGCGTGCACGGCGGTATACGTCGGTGGAACTTGCTGACACCGGCCGCACGTTTGTTCCGACAACACCGGGCTCTCGAACGGCGCGGCGCAGCGCGAACAGGCGGTGCCAATTCCGGGCAGCGCGCGTTCGCAGTCCGCGCAGAAGTCCTGTCCGGGTGCGATCTGGCAACCGCACAGCGGGCACGCCGTGGGCAGTAACCATCCGCCAATTCGCTTCATCCGATCGTAAACCGACATATATAGTGTTGGTTGACAGCTGTGTGGTCATCCCTACACTGGCGAACCAGTGTTTATTTTCGAGTATGAGCCGATGGATCCAGGCTTACCACCCGGTTGCCTCTCTGCATGAAAGACCTCTTATGAAAGACCTCGACGCGGTACTTGCTGAACGGCGGGCGCAAGGGCTCTACCGCGAGCGCCTGGTCCTCGACTCCCCGCAATCGATCGAAGTCCGCGTTGGCGAGGAGGATCTCGTTTCCTTTTGCAGCAATGACTACCTCGGTCTGGCCAATCATCCGGACGTTATTGCCGCGCTGCAACGGGGCGCGGCGCGTTACGGCGTCGGTGCGGGAGCCTCGCACCTCATCAGCGGTCACGGCCGAGCGCATGAGGCGCTCGAAGAAGAGCTGGCTGATTTTGTCCAATGTGAGCGGGCCGTTCTCTTCTCGACCGGTTATATGGCGAACCTCGGCGTCGTGACCGCGCTCGCCGGTCGCGGTTATGTCTACGAGGATCATCTTAATCACGCCTCTTTGATCGACGGTGCACGGATGGCGCGCAGTAATGCCAGGCGCTACGATCATCGAAATTTGGCGCACTTGCGGCAACTCCTCGAAGAAGACGCCGTCGCGGCGGCCGGCGCGCCGCGGCTTATCGCGACCGATGCCGTATTCAGCATGGACGGCGACCTCGCGCCCTTGCCCGCGCTGCTGCACCTTGCGCGTGAGGCGGGCACTGCTCTCGTTATCGACGACGCGCACGGCATCGGCGTGCTCGGTCCTTCGGGTCGAGGGAGCTTTGCGCATTGGACGGTCGAGCCGCGGTTGCCGGCCGTCCTCGTTGGGACATTGGGAAAGGCGCTGGGAACATTCGGGGCGTTCGTGGCAGGGGAAGCATCCTTAATAGAGGCGCTAATTCAGACCGCGAGAACGTATATCTATACGACGGCGCTGCCCCCGGCGATAGCGGAAGCGACGCGGGTGAGTCTCCGTATTGCGCGCGAGGAGCAGTGGCGCCGGGAGCACCTGGCGAAGCTTATCGGACGTTTTCGGGAAGGGGCGGCCAGACTCGGGCTGGCGCTCCTGCCCAGTGACACGCCGATTCAGCCGCTGATCTTAGGTAGCGCCGATCGCGCCGCGGCGGCGGCGGGATGGTTACGGAGCGCGGGTTTTCTCATACCTGCGATCCGTCCGCCGACGGTTCCGGCCGGCAGCGCGCGGCTTCGCATCACCTTTTCGAGCGCGCACGAGGAACGTCACGTCGATCGCCTCTTGGAGGCGCTCGCGAGCCTGCCCCCATGAGCACGACCTCGCGGTCCGGTGCCGCCTCCTTCGACAAGCGCCGATTACGCGCCCAATTCGATCGCGCCGCGCCGACCTTCGACAAAGCCGCGGTGCTCCCGCGCACGGTCGCCGATCGGCTGATCGAACGCCTCGACGTCGTTCGATTGAAACCGTCGCGCATTCTCGACGCCGGTTGCGGCACCGGCTACGGCACCCGCGCGTTGGCCCGGCGCTACCGGGCGGCGCAGGTTATCGGGCTCGATGTTGCTACCGCCATGGCGGCGCGGGCGCGGCGCAAAGCCGGGTGGCTCGCGCGCTCGCGTTTCCTCAGCGCCGATGCCGAACGACTGCCGTTCGCCGACGCGTCGTTTGACCTGGTGCTGTCCAATCTCATGCTGCAATGGGTCGATCCTGCCGCCGCCTTCGCGGAATTTGTGCGCGTGCTGCGGCCGGAGGGTTTGCTGGTATTTACGACTTTCGGTCCGGACACGCTCCAGGAACTGCGCCGGGCCTGGCGCGATGCCGGCGATGAAGCGCCGCACGTGCACACGTTTCTCGACATGCACGATATCGGCGACGCGCTGGTGCGCGCCGGCTTTGCGGACCCGGTGATGGACGTGGAACGTTTCACGTTGACGTACCCGGACGTGCCGGCCGTCATGCGCGATCTCAAGGCGCTCGGCGCGGGCAACGCGCAGCCGACGAAGCGGCACGGACTGACGGGTCGCGCGCGTTTCCGTCGCTTTCTGTCCGCTTATGAGGCGATGATGCAGGAGGGGCGGGTGCCCGCGACCTACGAGGTCGTGTACGGGCATGCGTGGGCGCCGGCCAGCCGGCGTACCGCGGATGGCCAGACCGTACGAATTCCCATCGACAAAATCAGGCGGCGGCGATGATCGGCGGCTGGTTCGTGACCGGCACCGACACCGGCGTCGGCAAAACCTGTGTCGCGGAGGCGCTGTTGCAGGCGCTGTCGCGCAAGGGTTTGCGCGGCGTCGGAATGAAGCCGGTCGCGAGCGGATGCGAGCGCGGTTCCGACGGGGTGCGCTCGCCCGATGCCCTGCGTCTACGTGCGGCGAGCTCGGTGACCGTCGATTATCGCGATTTGAACCCGTATGCCTTCGAAGCGCCGATTGCGCCACACATCGCGGCTGTTCAGGCAGGGGTGGAGGCGCAGTTGGGGGTCGTGCAGCGACACTTCGCGCGTTTGGCCGAAAAAGCCGACTGGGTTGTCGTCGAGGGCGCCGGCGGTTGGTGTGTGCCGCTCAACCGCAACCAGTTGCTAAGTGATATGGCTCGCTCGATGGGGCTCCCGGTTATCCTCGTCGTCGGCATGCGGCTCGGCTGTATCAATCATGCGCTACTCACGGCGCGCGCGGTTCGGGGCGATGGCGTGCGACTTGCCGGCTGGGTGGCGAACTGCATCGATGCGGCATTCGATTTCGTCCCTGAAAACCTCGCGGCGATCGACCAACGTTTGGGCGCGCCTTGTCTGGCCCTGATTCCTTTTAATAAGGCCAACAAGAGCGACGCGTGGCAAGCGGCGGGTGACGCGATGCTGGCCGGCCTCTTGCCCGACTGGTCCTGACGACTCTGGAGATGAACGCCGGTTCGGCGTCGCTAGCGAGCTCACCGGTTCTCCGCTGCGGCTCCGGCGCGTCTAAGGGTGATTCCTTATTAAGCTTGTCGGTCACTCGCCACTACACTGCGTCACTACACGTCGGAACGATGTTCGTTCGTGCAACTACGATTGCAGCACTTAATAGCTTATGGTAGGTTGCGCGCGCCTAAATGGGGCACGCGCTTCGTCATTTTGGATTTTTCCGGGCCGGCGGGTCGTTCATGAACGCCGGCGCCGCGCACGAGAGCGGAAGCGCGAGTCTCGTTGTTCGGCCGAATCGTTCATTGTCGGTCGCCGGTATGGTGGTCTTGTTCCTGGCGTTGAGCCTGCATGCCGCCGCCATCGGCGTGTGGTTTACGCTGGCCGGCGCCTGGATGATCCTGCCGTTTACGATGCTCGAAATATTGATCGTGGGCCTGCTCTGCGGTTGGATTTACCGCCACCGCGATGATTGCGAATTGATAACGGTCGAGGCCGATCGTATACATATTTTGAAACGGGAAGGCAACGGCGCCTCGCGCTACGATTTTCCGCGCTACTGGGCCCGCGTACACCTGGACCGCCGCTCCGGCAGCGCCAGCCCGACGCGCTTGCGGATCGGGTCGCACGGGCGGTACGTCGCTCTCGGTGAACATATTAATGATGCTGACCGCGTGCTGCTGGCGCAGGAGCTGACACGGTTGCTGCGGTCGTAAGATTATTGAACCGTTCGAACGGGCGGTCATTCGGATTACAAGATCGGGAGACAAGCATGTGCGTTGTTCGTAGCCAAAGCCGCCGCGGCGTACTTTCGCGCCTTATTTCCGGCATTACTCTCGCCGCCGTGCCAGTGCTGGCCGCGGCCGATTACCAACTCAACCTGCCACCCCCGGTTTCGTACATCGCGCGGCGCATTCTCGATCTGCACAACCTGATTTTCATCATTTGCGTCGTTATCTTCGTCATCGTCTTCGGCTTCATGTTCTATGCGATGGTGGTCCATCGAAAGAGCCGCGGTCACAAGCCCGCCACGTTCCACGACAACATGACCTTCGAGGTCGTATGGACGGTGATACCGTTCTTGATACTGGTGGGTATGGCGATTCCGTCGACCGCTACGCTGATCGAGATGACCGACGTCAGCAAGGCGGACATGACGGTGAAGATCACCGGCTATCAATGGAAGTGGAAATACGACTACCCGGACCAGGACTTGAGTTTTTTCAGCAGTCTCTCGACGCCGCGCGATCAGATCGAAGGCAAGGCCCAGAAGGGCGAATACTATTTGCACGAGGTCGATAATCCGGTGGTGTTGCCGGTCGGCAAGAAGGTCCGCTTTCTCATGACGGGTAACGACGTCATTCATTCCTGGTGGGTTCCGCAGCTTGGCATCAAGACCGACGCCATTCCGGGCTTCATCAACGAAACCTGGACCAATATCGATCAGCCGGGTGTTTACCGCGGCGTGTGCGCGGAGCTTTGCGGCAAAGACCACGGCTTTATGCCGATCGTGGTGAACGCCGTGAGCCAGGAAGAATTCGACAAGTGGGTCGTGGCGCAGAAGCAGAAAGCCTCCTCCGATGCCGCGAGCGCCGGCAAGACCTGGACGCGCGACGAGCTGATGGCGAAAGGTAAGCAAGTGTTCCAGACCTGCGCCGCGTGCCACGGCCCGAACGGCGAAGGTATCGGCCCGTTTCCGAAGCTCGCCGGGAGCAAGATTGCGACGGGGCCGCTCAAGGACCATCTGAACATCGTGCTGCACGGCAAGCCCGGCACCGCGATGCAGGCTTTCGGCACGCAAATGAACGACGTCGACCTCGCCGCCGTGATTACCTACGAGCGCAACAGTTTCGGCAACAAGACCGGCGACGTGGTCCAGCCTGCCCAGGTCAAAGCGGCGCGCTAAGAGACAGATTCACGAGGAGATTGGCAATGGCAACTGCAACCGCACATCACGACGCGCATCCCACCGGCATCACGCGCTGGCTGTTCACGACGAATCACAAGGACATCGGCACGCTGTACCTGGTTTTTTCCCTGTTCATGTTCTTCGTGGGCGGGACGATGGCGCTCATCATCCGGGCGGAGCTGTTCGAGCCCGGGCTGCAGATCACCAACCCGCACTTTTACAACCAGATGCTGACGCTGCACGCGCTGGTCATGATCTTCGGCGTGATCATGCCGGCGTTCGTCGGGTTCGCCAACTGGCAGCTTCCGATGATGCTCGGCGCACCCGACATGGCGCTGCCGCGCATGAACAACTGGTCGTTCTGGATCCTGCCGTTCGCCTTCACCCTGCTGCTGTCGACCGTATTCATGCAGGATCAGGGCGGCGGCCCGGCCGGCGGCTGGACCATGTATCCGCCGCTCGCGATCCAGGGCGGCATCGGCACCGACTTCACCATTCTCTCCATCCACATGATGGGTATTTCGTCCGTGCTCGGTGCCATCAACGTGATTGCGACCATCCTCAACATGCGCGCGCCCGGCATGACGCTGATGAAGATGCCGCTGTTCGTGTGGACGTGGTTGATCACCGCGTTCCTGCTGATCGGTGCGATGCCGGTGCTCGCCGGCGCCGTGACCATGCTCCTCACCGACCGCCACTTCGGCACGCACTTCTTCGACGCGGCCGGCGGCGGCGACCCGGTTCTGTTCCAGCACGTGTTCTGGTTCTTCGGCCATCCCGAGGTGTACATCCTGATCCTGCCCGCGTTCGGCATCATTTCGCAGGTGATTCCGACCTTCTCGCGCAAGCCGCTCTTCGGCTACAACTCGATGGTGTACGCCACCGCTTCGATCGCGTTCCTGTCGCACGTGGTATGGGCGCACCACATGTTCACCGTCGGCATGCCGGTGGCGGGCGAGCTCTTCTTCATGTACGCGACCATGCTGATCGCGGTGCCGACCGGCGTGAAGATCTTCAACTGGATCGCGACCATGTGGCGCGGCGCGCTCACCTTCGAAACGCCGATGCTGTTCGCGATCGCGTTCGTGATTCTCTTCACCATCGGCGGCCTCTCGGGGCTCATGCTCGCGATCGTGCCGGCCGACTTCCAGTACCAGGACACCTACTTCGTCGTCGCGCACTTCCATTACGTGCTGGTCACCGGCGCGATCGTTGCGATCTTCGCCGGCGCCTATTTCTGGCTGCCGAAATGGACCGGGCACATGTACAACGAGCGCCTCGGCAAGTGGCACTTCTGGCTGACGATGATCGGCATGAACCTCACGTTCTTCCCGATGCACTTCCTCGGGCTCGCGGGCATGCAGCGGCGCGTGCCGGATTACGCGCTGCAGTTCACCGATTTCAACCAGTGGGCCAGCGTCGGCGCGTTCATCTTCGGATTCTCGCAGCTGCTCTTCGTGATCCTGGTCATCCAGGCCGTGCGCGGCGGCAAGCGCGCGACGGCGCAGGTTTGGGAAGGTGCCGAGGGCCTGGAGTGGACCTTGTCGTCGCCGCCGCCGTACCACAGCTTCGCCACCCCGCCGGTGGTGAAATAAACGGACGGCGCGGATGCAGCGGTTCGCGGTGATCGACATGAGGGATAGAGGCGAGCAGCGCCGGCGCATTCTCATCACCGCAATCGCGGTCGGCGCCGTCGCCCTCGGGTTTTATATCGCCGTCTTCGTGCGTTTTTGGTGATGCAAGCGTCGCCTTCCAGGACTCGGCTCAACCGCCGCACGGCGATCAAAATCGCCGCGGTCGCGCTCGGCATGTTCGGCTTCGGCTATGCGCTCGTGCCGCTTTACAACCTCGCCTGCCAAGTCGCCGGTTTGAACGGCAAGACGGGGCGGATCGATGCGCAAGCGGCGGCGGTTGCCGCGCCGTCGGCACGGACGGTCACGGTGGAATTCACCGGCAACGCGACGAGCGGCCTGCCCTGGGAGTTTCGCCCGCTGACGAAGCGCATCGACGTGCGCCTCGGCGAAACCGTGACCGTGAAATACTACGCGCACAACACCGCGCAAGAATCCGTGACCGGGCAGGCGGTGCCGAGCGTCGCGCCCTCCGCCGCGGCGCCGCATTTCAAGAAGATCCAATGCTTCTGCTTCACGCAGCAGCAACTGAAGCCGGGCGAGACGCGCGAAATGCCGGTGCGGTTCACCGTGCTTCCCGATCTCGCGCCGGACGTGCAGACCATCACGTTGTCCTACGCGTTCTTCAACGTCGACAAAGTCTCGGCGCAAAAATACGGCGGTGAAGCGGCGCCGACGGAAACGCACCCGGCGCACGATCATGCGCGCGGCGCGAACGGTTAACGATCCATAGCAATTTACTTCGAAAGGGGATTACCCAATGGCAAGTGCACACGGTAGCTATTATTTGCCCAACCCGAGTCCGTGGCCGATCGTTACGTCGGCGAGCCTGTTCCTGCTCGCGCTCGGCACCGTGCTCACCATCAACGGCATCAAGCTCGGGCCATGGCTGATGCTGCTCGGCGCGCTCGGCATCATCGCGATGATGACGAGCTGGTTCGGCCAAGTGATCGGCGAGAGCGAAAGCGGCGCCTACAACGCGCAAGTCGATCGCTCGTTCCGCTGGGGCATGGCTTGGTTCATTTTCTCGGAGGTCATGTTCTTCGCGGCTTTCTTCGGCGCGCTGTTCTACGTGCGGATGTTCGCGGTCGATTGGATCGGCTCGAACGACATCCTGTGGCCGAATTTCGACCCGACTTGGCCGACCGCGGGTCCGAAAGGACCGATGCCGATTGCGCCGGGGAGCATACCCGGCCCGAATCAGTTCACTCCCATGGGCGCGTGGGGCATCCCGGCGCTGAACACGTTGATCCTTCTAAGCTCCGGCGCTACCGTCACCTGGGCGCACTGGGGCTTGCTCAAGGACAACCGCGCGCAGCTCATCACCGGGCTCTTCCTCACCGTCGCGCTCGGCATCTCATTCATCGGGTTTCAAGCTTACGAATATGTGCACGCCTACACCGAGCTCGGTCTGACGCTCAAGACCGGCATTTACGGCACGACGTTCTTCATGCTCACCGGCTTTCACGGCTTTCACGTGACCATGGGAACGATCATGTTGATCGTGATACTGCTGCGCGCGCTGAAGGGCCACTTCCGGCCGGACCATCACTTCGGTTTCGAGGCGGTCGCGTGGTATTGGCACTTCGTCGACGTGGTGTGGCTGTTCTTGTTCATCTTCGTCTACTGGCTGTAGCCGAAACGAGTGGACCACCGAAAAGGCGCTGCCGGTCGGCGGCGCCTTTTTCGTTCCGGGCGTCAGCGTCCCGGCGCGTGCGAGAGCCCTTCGGGCGGAATGATGCCGAAGTAAAGCCCGGCCATCAGAAGAACGAACAGCGCCAAGGAAAGACCGATGCGCCAGGTCAACGCTTTTGCCGTGCCCGTGCCCTGTCCGCCGCTGCGAAAGAGCATGACGAGCGCCGAAAACAGGCTGGCGAAGATGAGCAAAAGCATCAAGACGATGAAACCTTTGATGAGCATGGTGCCTCCGGGCGCGCCGTCGAAAGCCGATTATACTTAAACGCATTGGGCCGGCGACGATCAAAGGGGATAGGGTTTCGGAAGGAGCGATGACCGGCCAATCACCATGCTGAAAGAGTCCATCCACGGCCTGTATTCGCCTAAGCGAGGCTCGCGCGCCGTTCCACCGAACGGCAAGCGGTCTTATGCACTCAGGCTGGTTCTGCCCGCGCTCGGGGCGGCGTTCTTGGTTTTCGTTTTCTGCGCGCTCGGGTTCTGGCAGCTGCACCGCGCCGACGAGAAACGCGCCCTCCAATCCGAGTACGATCGGCGGGCGCTCGCCGCGCCGGTGCCGCTCGCGGCCACCATTCTTCCGGCGCAAGCGCTGCAATACTTTCGCGTCGAGGCCAGGGGTTTCTATGACACGGACTATCAACTACTGCTTGATAACCGCGTGCATCATGGTGCGCCCGGCTATGAAGTCCTTACGCCGCTGCGCGTCGCCGGCGGCGAGACGCGCGTGCTGGTGAATCGCGGCTGGGTGCCGCTCGGTCCCGACCGCGCGCATCCTCCCGCGATCGATCCGCCGCGCGGGGAAGTGACGGTAAACGGCGTGGCGGTAATTCCGCGCATCGGGTTCAGCCTCGGCACCCCGGACGCATTGCGGCGCGATGGGGTGACGGTATGGCAGCAGCTCGATCTCGCCCGTTATGCGAACGAGACCGGTCTCGCGCTTCAGCCGGCCGTGATTCTGCTCGATCCGCAAAGCCCGGCCGGAGGTTTCGTGCGCGACTGGGCGCGGCTCGACACCGGCATCGCGGTGCATCAAGGCTATGCTTTCCAGTGGTTCATGCTCGCCGCCGCCGTGGTCGTGCTGTTCGTTTTTTGGGCGTGGCGCGGCTGGGCGCCGCGGAAAGGGAAGGACGAATGAAACCTTTCGTGGCAGCGCCGCGCAACCGCAAGTGGGTGCTGCTCGCGCTCGCGGCGCTCTTTTTCGGTGGCATCGTCGCGTCGTTCGTGCTCGTCGAGAGCGGATGGCGGCCGAGCGCCACCCGGAACCACGGCGACCTGGTTTCGCCCATGCGCGCCGTAAGGGACGTGGTGCTCGCCGATGCGGACGGCCGGGCGGTACATTTCAGCGCCTTCCGCGGGAAATGGACGTTGCTCTATTTCGGCTCCGCCGAGTGCCTCAAGCCCTGCGTCGATAACCTCTACAAGATGCGCCAGGTGACGGCCGCGCAGGGTGTGGAAGCGCATCGCGTGCAGCGCGTCTTCGTCGTCACCGATCCGCGCGCGCGGGATTTGCTGCACTATACGCTCGCCGAATACGCGGGCATGAGCGTGTTGTTCGGCGATCCGAGCTCCGTGCAGGAGCTGGCGGGGCAGTTCCGCCTTGCGGCCGGTACGCCGCTCGACGGGTTGGATCGGATTTATGTCGTCGATCCGCTCGGCAACTTCATGATGAGTTATCCCGCGGATGCCGATCCGCGCGGGATGAATAAAGATCTGACCTTGCTGTTGCGCGCTTCGCAGATCGGGTGATGCGCAACAAAAGCAAGCCCGCCCGTTTTTTCCGCACCGCGATGGCGGCGGCGTTCTTCGCGCTCGCCGCCGTCATCTTCGGCGCCTACGTGCGGCTGTCGGAAGCGGAGCTCGGCTGCCCCAACGGCCCGGCGTGCGCCGGGAAACCGCTGACGCCCTCGGCGGTGCAGGCCGCCGTAAACGCGCAACAGAAAAGTCCGCGCGCTTGGAAGGACATGGTCACGCGCTACATCGCCGGCGCCCTCGGGCTCATGCTCATGCGGCTCGCCGTGCTCGGCTGGCAGCTGCGCCGCCGCGCCGGCCAACAAGTGCTGATTCCGCTGATCACGCTGGTGCTCGTCTTCAGCCTGACGGCCGTGAGCGTCTTCACGCTCGATCTGCAATCGAAGCCGCTCGTGATGATGATCCAGTTTCTCGGCAGCCTGCTCGTGTTGACGCTGCTGTGGTGGATCGTGTTGCGCGAGCAGCGCCTGTTCCGCTCGGTCGCGGGAACGCCGCTGGTGCGGGCGCTGCGCCGCCGCGCCCTCGCCGCGCTATTCTTCGGCCTCCTCGCGCTGACCCTCGGCGCCTGGTCGAACGTGAACTATGCCGGCCCGGCGTGCCCGGATTTCCCCACCTGTCAGGGCGAATATTGGCCGACGGTCGATTTCGCCGACGGGCTCCTGCGCTGGAACGACGAAGGGCTGACCTTCGATCGCACCGAGCTCGATCTTCCCGGCGCCGCCGCGATTCATCTCGCGCATCGCGCCGCCGCGTTGATCGCGCTGTTGTATCTCGGCTGGTTGTCGCTGCATGTGCTGCGCGTCGGCATACAGGAGAGCGTGTGCCGCTATGGCTTGTTACTTCTCGTAATGCTATCGTTCGCGACGGCGCTCGGTATTATCGAGGCGGTCAGCGGTCTTTCCCTGCTTGCCGCCGTCGGCCACAGCGCGGCAGCGGCGTTCCTGCTGCTGACATTGGTAACGCTCTATCATGTCCTGCGCGCGCCGCGCGCTTCCGGTAAATGAAGACACAGACGTCGGCCTCCACCCGCTCGCGCGCCGCCGCGCGAACGCCCCGCAACACGCGAGCCCTCGCCCGCGAGTATTTCGAGCTCACGAAACCGCGCGTGGTGGCGCTGATTGTTTTTACCGCCGTCGTGGGCATGTTCCTTTCCACGCCGGGCTTCCTGCCGTTCGGCACTTTCCTGTATGCGACCTTCGGCATCGCGCTCGCCGCCGGTTCGGCCGCGACGTTCAACCATATTTTGGACCGCGCCGCCGACGCCGAAATGAGCCGCACGCGCCGGCGCCCGCTGCCGACCGGTCACCTGAGTTTTCAGGAAGCGCTGGTTTTCGCCTTCGTCCTGGGCGTGCTGTCGATGCTTATTCTCGTGCTGCGCGTGAACGTTCTCACCGCGGTGCTGACGTTCGCTTCGCTGATCGGGTATTCCGTGGTTTACACCGTGTACCTCAAGCACACCACGCCGCAAAACATCGTCATCGGCGGGGCGGCGGGCGCGGCGCCCCCGATACTCGGCTGGACGGCGATCACCGGGGAAGTAACACCGGATGCTTTGCTGTTGTTCCTCATTATTTTCGTGTGGACGCCGCCGCACTTCTGGGCGCTCGCGCTCTACCGGCGCGACGAGTACGCCAAGGTCAAAATCCCGATGCTGCCGGTGACGCATGGTCCGGAATACACGCGGCTGCAAATCCTGCTCTACACCATTCTGCTCGTCGCGGTCACGCTGCTTCCGTTCGCGACCCAGATGAGCGGATGGATTTATCTGGCCGGCGTGCTGCCGCTCAACTTCGTGTTTCTGCGCTACGCGTGGGGCCTGTATCGGCGCTACAGCGACGCGCTCGCCCGGCGCACGTTTCGCTACTCGATTTCGTACCTGGCGCTGCTCTTCGCGTTGCTGCTCGTGGATCACTATACCGTCCCCATTCGCGAAGCGTTGCAGTCCGCGCTTTATTGAGTTTGTCCGTATGATTGCTCGTCATCGATCCCTGTGGATTTTTTGCCTCCTTTTACTGCTTGCCGCGTGCACGCCGTCCAAACCGACGTTTAAGGGCATGGACGTAACGGGCGTCGATTGGGGCGGAGACATAACCCTGCAGGGACATACCGGTAAACCGGTTTCCACCGCCGACTTCCGCGGCAAGGTGCTGGTGCTCTTCTTCGGTTACACGCATTGCCCCGATATCTGTGCGCCGACGCTCGCGAAGCTCGCGGCGCTGCACAAGGCGCTCGGTGCCGATTCCGATCGGATGCAAGTTCTGTTCGTAACCGTCGATCCGGCGCACGATACGCCGCAACAGTTGGCCGATTTCGTTCCCAAGTTCGATCGCACCTTTGTCGGGCTGACCGGCAAGCCCGAAGAAATCGCGGCGGCGGCGCGCGCCTACAAGATCGCCTACGTTCCGGCGTCCGCCGACGCTCCGCACCCGCAGATCGATCATTCGAGCGGCATGGTCGTCAAAGACGCGGACGGAAAAGTGCGGCTGCTTTGGAAGAACGAGATGCCGGTGGAGGATATGGCGTACGACGTGCGGTTGCTGCTGAAGCAGGGGGGATAGCGCCTGGTCGCGACAACCGAACCCAGGCGGTAGGAAGGGTGTTAGTAATTCGGCTTCGATGACTGCTTCCGTCGCGAGCCCTTTCCCGGTTCGATCATCAATACCGGATCGCTTCTACAAAAGTCTATGTATTAACGCGACTTCCTTGCGCGCGAATGCTTCCTGAATCGACATACGCGCTCTCGTTCAATAACTGCTATTGGTTCGATGTCGTCAGCCGATCCAGTATCAGCCCATAAAAACTATCCGTCGGCGAGCCGAACAGCCACCCAAGATGTGTCTGGCATTGCGCGCAATGCGCCATGCGCCACGCATAGCCGTGGAACCAGGTGTATTCCATGGTCGCCGCGCCGCTCGCGCCGCATCCCGGCGCTTCGCCGAAGCAGCCGATATGAAACTCAAGGCCGTGCGGGTTGGTGCAGTGGTGGTCGTGGCTGCCGTTTACCGTGATGCGCTGATCTTGCGTGGTAATAACGCGGCGGCAGCGCGCGCAGAAGAGCCGGTGCTCGTGCGCGGGAAGTTGGCGCCGCTCGCGCACGAGTTCGCGTTCCCGTTCAGGGTCGCTCTTGCGGTCAAAGAAGTAGTAGGGCGCAACGACATCCAAGGCGAAAACCTCGTTGGTTCGCCAGGATACCTTACGCTCTTTGCCGCCGTCGGCGCTATCGCCGGCCGCCGAGTAGGGAGCCGAGCACGCCGCGGATGATCTGCCGCCCGATCTGGCTGCCGATCGCCCGTGCGGCGCTTTTGGTCATGGCCTCCACCACGCCTTCGCGCGACCGGCCGCCTTTCCTCGACGTGCCGAGCAAGTCGTCGAATACGCTGCTGTCCGTCTTGGATGCTTGCGCCTTCGCCGGCTGGGCGGCGCGCGCTTTGAGAATCTCGTATGCCGATTCGCGATCGATGGGCTTCTCGTAGTGGCCGTAGAGCGGCGACGCTTTGATCGTGCGCTGCCGCTCCTCGGCGGTTACCGGTCCCATGCGGCTTTCCGGCGGGACGATCCATATCCGTTCGACCGGCGTCGGGCTGCCCTTCTCGTCCAGCGTCGATACCAGCGCTTCGCCGACCGCCAGCTCGGTGATCACCTCAGCGACTTTGAGCTTGGGGTTCGCGCGGAACGTCTCGGCGGCCGCCTTCACGGCTTTCTGGTCCTTCGGCGTGAACGCGCGCAGCGCGTGCTGCACGCGGTTGCCGAGCTGTCCCAGCACGTCCTGCGGAATGTCGAGCGGGTTTTGCGTGATGAAATAAACGCCGACCCCTTTGGAGCGCACCAGGCGCACCACCTGCTCGATTCTTTCGAGCAGCGCGCGCGGCGCATCGTCGAACAGCAGATGCGCCTCGTCGAAGAAGAAAACGAGCTTCGGCTTGTCGCGGTCGCCCACTTCCGGCAGCTTCTCGAACAGTTCCGCCAGCAGCCACAGCAGGAACGTCGCATACGTCTTGGGCGCCTGCATCAGCTTGTCCGCCGCGAGTACGTTGATGACGCCGTGGCCGCCGTCCGCCGTTTGCATCAAGTCATCGAGGTTCAGTGCCGGCTCGCCGAACAGCGGCCCGCCGCCCTGTTGCTCGAGCGCCAGCAGGGCGCGCTGAATGGCGCCGATCGAGGCGACGGAGATGTTGCCGTACGCAGTGGTGAAGTCCTTCGCGTTTTCGCCGGCGAACTGCGCCATGGCGCGCAGATCTTTGAGGTCGAGCAGCAACCAGCCGTTGTCGTCCGCGATCTTGAAGAGGGCGGCGAGGACGCCGGCCTGTGTTTCGTTCAGGTTCAACAGCCGCCCGAGCAGCAGCGGGCCCATATCCGATATGGTGGTGCGCACTGGATGCCCTTGCTCGCCGTAGACATCCCAGAAGCAAACCGGATAGGCGCGCGGGGTAAAACCGGTCAGACCGATCTTCTTGATGCGCTCTTGAATCTTGGGCGTATCGTTGCCGGCTTGGCTCAAGCCGGCTAAATCGCCTTTGACGTCCGCGAGGAAGACCGGAACGCCGCGGCGCGAAAATCCTTCGGCGAGTCCCTGCAGGGTCGCGGTCTTGCCCGTGCCGGTTGCACCCGCGATCAGACCATGGCGGTTGGCCATGCGCGGAAGCAACTCAACGGACTGCTTCCCCTTGCCGAGAAAAATCGTGTCACCCATGCGGAACTCCAATCGTGCGGTGCCGGCCAGCGAGCGGCCAGTATACGATTTCCGGTTTGGCATGCAATTGCGCGCCACGCGCGCGGCGCTTTACATTTTCCGCTAGACTGACGCGCGGTACCGCTCGATGCAGACTTCTCTCGCCGAATTCATCAAAGATACGGACGCCGGCCGCGAGGCCGAAGCTATTCTGCGCGCCTGCGTGCATTGCGGTTTTTGCAATGCCACCTGCCCGACTTATCAATTGCTCGGCGATGAGCTCGACGGCCCGCGCGGGCGCATCTACCTGATGAAGCAAGTGCTGGAAGGACACGTACCGACGCGCCAGACTATGCTGCATCTCGATCGTTGCCTCACTTGCCGCAATTGCGAGACGACCTGTCCCTCGGGCGTGCGCTACGGGCGCCTGGTCGAGATCGGCCGCGAGATCGTCGAGGAGCAGGCGGGACGCGGAGGGATATCAGGGCTGGTGCGCCGCACGCTGCGCGCGGTATTACCTTACCCCGAACGCTTCGGACCGCTGCTGCGCTTCGGGCAGCGTCTGCGCCCGTGGCTGCCGCGCGGTATCAGGCGTTCGATACCGCTCCCGCGCCCAAAGACCGAGTGGCCGGCGCCCCGCCACGCACGACGCATGCTCGTGCTGGCCGGGTGCGCGCAAAGCTGCATCGCGCCGAATATCAATGCGGCGGCGGCGCGCGTGCTCGACCGGCTGGGCATCAGTCTGATCGAGGCCGAAGGCGGCGGTTGTTGCGGCGCCTTGAGCCACCACACTTCCGGCACCGCGCAAGCGCTCGATTTCGCGCGGCGCAATATCGATGTGTGGTGGCCGCACCTCGAAGCCGGCGCCGAAGCGATCGTGATGACCGCCAGCGGTTGCGGCGCGCACGTGAAGGACTACGGACATCTGCTGCGCGGCGATCCGGCCTACGCGGCGAAAGCGCAGCGCGTCGCCGCGCTCACGCTCGACGTCAGTGAAGTACTCCTCAAAGAAGACCTGAGCGGTTTGCGTCCCGCCGCCGGCGTGAAAGTCGCCTTTCAGTGCCCCTGCACGCTGCAACACGGCCAACGCTTGGGCGGCGTTGTCGAGGATATTTTGCGCCGCTGCGGTTTCTCGTTGACGCCGGTGGCGAATGCGCATCTTTGCTGCGGTTCGGCCGGAACGTACGCGATTCTGCACCCGATATTGGCGCGCCGTCTGCGGCAAGACAAGCTCGCGGCGCTCGGCGAAGGCGCGCCCGGCGTCATTGCCACGGCCAACATCGGCTGTCTCAGCCATCTGCAGAGCGGTACCGATCTCCCCGTCCGTCATTGGATAGAATTGCTCGCCGACTGACGGAATCGCAATACCTCAGCATGAAAGTACTGGTTCTTGGAGGCGGGGTCATCGGAGTGACCAGCGCCTGGTATCTCGGCAGCGCCGGCCATGAAGTCACGGTCATCGACCGCGCGTCGGAGCCCGGCATGGAGACGAGCTTCGCGAACGGCGGGCAGATTTCCTGGAGCAGCGCGACGCCGTGGGCGGCGCCCGGTATACCGCTGACCGCGCTCAAGTGGCTGTTCAAGCCGCACTCGCCGCTGGTGCTGCGGCCCAGGCTCGATCCCGCCATGTGGAGCTGGTTGGCGCGGATGCTGCGCAACTGCACCGAAAGCCGTTTCGTGCGCAACCGCGAGCGCATGTTGCGCCTCGCGCGCTACAGCCACGAATGCCTGGTGGAGCTGCGCAACGAGACCGGCGTCGAATACGACCAGTCCACGCGCGGGCTGCTGATGCTGTTCCGCGGCGAAAAAGCGTTGGAAGAAAGCCGCGCCGACGCCAAGCGTCTCGAGCAGCTGGGCGTGCCGTTCCAGGTGCTCGATCGCGCGGGCGTCGTGGCGCGCGAACGCGCGTTGCAGCCGGCGGCGGCGAAGTTCGCCGGCGGCATGTATTTTCCTTCCGACGAAGCGGGTGACTGCCGCAAATTCACCGTGGCGCTGGCGCGCCGCGCGCAGGAGAAGGGCGTGCGCTTCGTGCAGTCGGTCACGATCGAGCGGTTCGTCGCGGACGGCGACCGCGTTGCGGGAGTGCTGACGAGCCAGGGAGAACTGACGGCCGACAGCTACGTGCTCGCCTGCGGCAGCTACTCGCCCTTGCTGCTGCGGCCGATCGGGATCCGGTTGCCGGTCTATCCGGTCAAAGGTTACTCGCTCACGGTTGCGCTGAGAGACGGTATTAACGCACCGCAGCTGACGCTGAGCGACGAGGCTTATAAAGTAGTGCTTACCCGCCTCGGCGACCGTCTTCGTGTCGCCGGCACGGCGGAGCTCGCGGGTTATGACCTGGCGCTGCGCCCTTTCCGCTTCGCGACGCTGGAACATGTCATGCGCGATCTCTTTCCCGGCGTCGCGGATGGGGCGCGCTTTGAATATTGGTGCGGGCTGCGGCCGATGACGCCGGACAATCCGCCCGTGCTCGGCCCGACGCGTTACAAGAATCTCGTTCTAAACACCGGCCACGGGACACTCGGCTGGACCATGGCCTGCGGATCGGGCAAGGCCGTCGCATCGCTTATCTCCGGGCGCGCGCCCGACATCGCGTTGCAGGACTACGCGCTCGCGCGTTTCCAGTGAGGCGAGGGGGCCCCTCAGGGCCCCGGCAGCGTCAGCGGTTCTTTCAGCCGCACGATTTGGTGATTGCCTTCGGCGTCGATGATCTCGACCGAACGCAACGTGGTGCCGGCTTCGTCGACGTAGATGTCGCGCGGATGCTCGATCAAGTGATCCAGATTGTCCGTGACGACCTCGAAGACATCGTCCTTCGGGTCGTAGACCAGCCCGTTTAGCAGCGTCCATTCGCTGTTGATCTGGTCGCCGAGCTTGAGGCTCGCGGTTTCGATCTCCGCCTGTTCGCCGCCGAGGCTGCGTGACACGCGGTTGAAGTAAGACTGCCACTGCGCCGATTCCAATCGATGCGTCGCCATAAATCTTCTCTGTCGTGACCCGTCGCCATTCTACGCAAGCGACGAACGGGGAAAACGACGAGGCGAGTGGGGGCTTGCGCCCGTCGTCACCAGGCGGTGCTGTAGCGCCCGGGATTCAGCACGCCCGCGGGATCGAACGCGCGCTTGAGATTCGCGTGCAGCCGCGCGAGCGCCGCAGGTAGCGGCTGGAATACCTCGCCGGCGCGGTCGCCGCCGCGAAAGAGCGTTGCGTGTCCGGAGCTCGCGGCGGCCGCCTCCCAAACTTCCGTCGGCCGGGCGTTGCTCTTGAGCCAGCGCTGCGTGCCGCCCCAGTCGATGAGCCACTCGCCGGACAAGGGCGCGAGCGGCGCCGCGGGCGGGACCGAAAGTCGCCAGAGCGGCGTGTCCGTCTTGAAGAAATCGAGCTGATGCTCGCGCAGCCCGCGCCAGAATTCCTCACCGTCGGTGCGCCTATCGCCGCCCAATTGCGCGTGCGCCGCGCGCACCGTTTCTTCGGAGCCCGACACGCGTATATATAAGGTGTCGCGAAGATGGCATGCCGCCGAGAGGGGCAACGGTCGGGCGGCGCAGGCGTTCATCTTCGCAATAGCTTGCTCGGCGGAGAGATTGAACGTGAGGGTTAGCTCGGCGGTCGGGCGCGGCAGCACTTTCAACGAGATGTCGAGCAGAACGCCGAGCGTGCCGAGCGCCCCGACCATCAGGCGCGACACATCGTAGCCGGCGACGTTTTTCATCACGCGCCCGCCGAAGGAAAGGATCTCGCCTTTGCCGTTGATAATTCTGGCGCCGAGCATGAAGTCGCGGGCGCTGCCGGCGTACGGGCGGCGCGGCCCGGAAAAGCCGCAGGCGATCGTGCCGCCGAGCGTCGCCTCCGCGCCGAAATGCGGCGGCTCGAAGGCCAGCATCTGGTGATGCGTCGCGAGCGCGGCTTCGAGATCGCGCAACGTGGTGCCGGCGCGGGCGGTTATCACGAGCTCCGTCGGCTCATGGTCGACGATGCCGCGGTGGCCGGCGACGGGAAGCGGTTTCCCCCGCGCCGCGCGGCCGTAAAAACTCTTGGAGCCGCCGCCGACGATTTGCAGCGGTTCGCCGCTCGCCGCGGCGCGCACCGTCTGCGCCAACGCGTCGCTCAGATCGGCGTCCATTAAAAACGCTCGAGCTCGGGGAATTTCATGCGCCCGTCGTGCACGTGCATCGCGCCCAACTCGGCGCAGCGCACCAGCGTCGGCACCGCCTTGCCGGGGTTGAGCAGGCCGCGCGGATCGAACGCGTGCTTCACCGCGTGGTATTGCGCGAGCTCCTCGGGCTTGAACTGCGCGCACATCTGGTCGATCTTTTCGACGCCGACGCCGTGCTCGCCGGTGATCGTGCCCCCGACCGCGATGCAGAGCTTCAGGATTTCCCCGCCCAGTTCCTCGGTGCGCTCGAGATCGCCGGGCTTGTTGGCGTCGTAAAGAATGAGAGGATGCAGATTGCCGTCGCCGGCGTGAAACACGTTGGCGACCGGCAATCCATACGCCGCCGACAGCCGATTGATCTCGGCGAGCACGTGCGCGATGTGTTTGCGCGGAATGGTGCCGTCCATGCAGTAGTAATCCGGCGCGAGCCGCCCGACCGCCGGGAACGCGCCCTTGCGCCCCGCCCAGAGCTTGCGTCGTTCCGCTTCGTCTTGCGAGACGCGTACGCCCGTCGCGCCGCAGCGTTCCATGATCTCGCGCACGCGCGCGATGCCGTCCGCCACTTCTTCGCGCGTGCCGTCTAGCTCGCAGAGCAGCAGCGCGTCGGCGCCCATCGGGTAACCGGCGTGGGCATAATCCTCCGCCGCGCGGATGGCGAGCCGGTCCATCATTTCGAGGCCGGCCGGTATAAAACCGGAAGCGATGATCGCGGCGACGGCTTCCCCCGCGTGCACGATATCGCCGAAGGCCGCGACGACGACTTGCGCGCAGGGCGGCTTCGGCAGAAGTTTGACAGTGACTTCAACGACCACGCCGAGCATTCCTTCCGAACCGGTCATCAACGCCAGCAGATCGTAGCCCGGGCCGTCGAGGCTTTCGCCGCCCAGCGCGATCTCGTCGCCGTCGATGGTGATGAACTTGATGCCGGTGACGTTGTGCACCGTGAGCCCGTACTTCAGGCAGTGCACGCCGCCCGCGTTCTCGGCGACGTTGCCGCCGATCGAGCAGGCGATTTGCGACGACGGGTCGGGCGCGTAATACAACCCGTACGGCGCCGCTGCCTCCGAGATGGCCAGATTGCGTACGCCCGGCTGCACGTGCGCGACGCGATTCGCGGGGTCGATCGAGAGAATGCGGCTGAGCTTCGCGAGCGAAAGCAGCACGCCGTTTTCGAGCGGCAGCGCGCCGCCGGAGAGGCCCGTGCCCGCGCCGCGCGCCACCACCGGCACGCCGAGTTCCTGGCAGGTCGTGAGCACCCGGCGCACCTGTTCCGTCGTTTGCGGCATCGCCACCGCGAGCGGCAAGCGTCGGTAAGCCGAGAGCCCGTCGCACTCGTACGGGCGGCGTTCCTCTTCGGTGGTCAGCAGGCACCCGTGCGGCAGCACTCGGCGTAGTCCCGCGATGAGACGCCGTTCGAGGTCTCGCGATAGCGGCTCAGAGGCGGGGAGGGGCGCGGCCATAGTTCCCGATTGCGTCACTTGTATGAGTACACCGCTATTATGGACTTAGGACGCCTCGTCTGGCATCCACCGTCTTGCTTCGAGTGCCGACGCTAACGCGCTATACTAGCGCGCCATTTTCGGTCATCCCATGCAGTCCGCACGCAATCTCTTTTCCTACCGCAAGTACTGGGCTAAACGCTTCGGTACCGCGCCGTTCCTCCCCATGTCGCGGGCGGAGATGGACGCGCTCGGCTGGGATTCGTGCGACGTCATTCTCGTCACCGGCGATGCGTACGTCGATCATCCGAGCTTCGGCATGGCGCTGGTCGGCCGGCTGCTGGAAGCGCAGGGATTTCGTGTCGGCATTCTCGCGCAGCCCGATTGGCAAAGCGCCGAGCCGTTCAAAGCACTCGGGCGACCGAATCTTTTCTTTGGCGTCACCGCCGGCAACATGGATTCGATGGTCAATCGCTATACCGCGGATCGCAAAATCCGCTCGGACGACGCCTACACGCCGGGCGACGTCGCCGGCAAGCGCCCGGATCGCTCGGTGATCGTTTACGCGCAACGTGCGCGCGAAGCATATCCGGATGTCCCGATCGTCATCGGCGGCATCGAGGCGTCGCTGCGGCGCATTGCGCACTACGATTACTGGTCCGATAAAGTGCGCCGCTCGGTGCTGGTGGACGCAAAAGCGGATTTATTGATCTACGGCAACGGCGAGCGCCAGATCGTCGACGTCGCGCAACGGCTGGCAAGCGGGGAGGCGATTAGTACGATCACCGACGTACGCGGGACCGCGTTCGCCCGCAAGCAAATGCCCGAGGGCTGGAGCGAGATCGACAGCACGCAGATCGATACACCGGGCCCGTTGAATCCGCCCGTCAATCCGTACGCGACCGAAGAAGAAATGCGCACGCCCGCTGTCGACGCGCCCCCAAGCGAGACGAAAGTTATTCGCTTCGCGCCACGGCGTCCAAAGCTCGATCCCGCGCGCACCGTGATTCGGCTCCCGAGTTATGAACAAGTCGCAAACGACCGCGTGTTGTACGCGCATGCCTCGCGCATTTTGCACGTGGAAGCGAATCCGGGTAATGCGCGCGCGTTAGTACAACGGCACGGCGATCGCGACGTATGGCTCAACCCGCCGCCGATTCCGCTCGCGACCGAGGAGATGGACGCGATCTACGAGCTGCCGTATCAGCGCCGGCCGCACCCGTCCTACGGCGACGCCAAGATTCCGGCCTACGAGATGATCCGTTTCTCCATCACCATTCAACGCGGCTGTTTCGGCGGCTGCACCTTTTGTTCGATCACCGAGCACGAAGGCCGCATTATTCAAAATCGCTCCGAAGATTCGGTGATTCGCGAAATCGAAACCGTGCGCGACACGGTTCCCGGCTTTACCGGCGTTATTTCAGATCTCGGCGGGCCGACCGCCAACATGTATCGGCTGCATTGCAAGAGCCCGGAGATCGAAGCGGCGTGCCGCTTGCCGTCGTGCGTCTATCCCGACGTTTGCCACAACCTCAAAACCGATCACACGCCGCTGATTCAACTGTACCGGCGCGCGCGCGAAGTGCCGGGCGTGAAAAAAGTGTTGATCGCCTCGGGCTTGCGCTACGACCTCGCCGTTAAATCGCCGGCTTACGTCAAAGAGCTGGCGACGCACCACGTCGGCGGTTATTTAAAGATTGCGCCCGAGCACACGGAGCAAGGGCCGCTCTCGAAGATGATGAAGCCCGGCATGGGCGCGTACTACAAATTCAAAGAACTATTCGACAAGTACTCGCAGGCGGCCGGCAAGAAGCAATACCTCGTTCCGTATTTCATCGCGGCGCATCCGGGCACGACGGATGAGGACATGCTCAATCTCGCGCTTTGGCTGAAGCGCAACGGCTTCCGTGCGGATCAAGTGCAGGCGTTTCTCCCCTCGCCGATGGCGACCGCGACCGCGATGTATCACACCGGCAAGAATCCGCTGCGCAAGGTCACGACAAGCTCCGAGGAAGTGCAGACCGCCAAGGGGTTGAAACAACGCCGGCTGCACAAGGCGTTCCTGCGCTACCACGATCCCAACAACTGGCCGCTGTTACGTGACGCATTACGGCGCATGGGCCGCGCCGATTTGATCGGCAACAGTAAGAAGCACCTTATCCCGGCGTGGCAGCCCGCCGGTACCGGCGGTAGCCCGGAAGGCAAGCGCACGAGGGCCGGCGATTTCCGCACGCAGCACTCCGGCCTTCCGCCGCTGCCGCGCGGCGTCGGGAAAGCGGCACTCACGCGCGCGCGCCCACCACGTCAGCGCCGCCGCCCGACGGGCCCGTCTTAAAAGCGGACCATCGGCTATGCTCTGGCAATGAGTTCCGTTGTCAGAGAATCCGCGGAAAACAAGCCCACCGCCGCCCGTGTACTGATCGTCGATGACGCATCCGGCGTCACCGACGTGCTCGCCATGAAGCTCAAGCGCGAGGGATACGACGCGGTGATCACCCAAACCGCCGCGGGAGCGGCGGAGCATGTCGAAGCCGGCGAGTTCGACGTGATTCTGCTCGATATCCGGCTTCCCGACGGCAGCGGGTTGGACGTGCTGAAGCGGCTGCGCCAGCGCCGCTCGCAGCTCGACACGCCGATTATCATGATCTCCGGGCTCGACCAGACGAACGACGTCGTCGCCGCGCTGCGCTACGGCGCGAACGACTACATCACCAAGCCCTTCGATCTCAGCGTCGTCGTCGCGCGTATCCGCACGCAGCTCACCCTGAAACGCCTGAAGGAAGCGAACGACAACTTCCTGCGCATCGTGAGCCATGACCTCAAAAAACCGCTGCTGGTCGTTCTCGACGTGGCGCGCCAGTTGCGCGAGGAGTATCCGCCCGGAACGGCAATGAAAGAGGACGGCCACGGCTCGCTCGATTTCCTGATCGAGTCCGGCGAGTTCATGCAAAACATCATTACGGATCTGCTCGATCTGGGCGCCTTGCGCGACCAGCACATGCGTATCACCAAGCGGCCGACCGACTTCGGCGCTATCGTGCGCCAGGCGATCGCACACAATACGCCATACGCCAAGAGCAAGGGTTGCGAGCTCAAGATGGAATTCGCGCGCGACCTGCCGAACATCGAGGCCGATGACACGCGCATCATGCAGGTGCTGGAGAACCTGGTCGGCAACGCCATCAAGTTCGGTCCGCCGGCGAGCGTGACGACGGTACGCAGCAGGCGCGACGGCAATTGGATCGTCTGCGAAGTATCGGACACCGGTCCGGGGATCCCGGAGAAGGAAATGCAATTGTTGTTTAAGGAATACGCGCGGCTGAGCAACGCGCCGACGGGCGGCGAAAAGAGCACCGGGCTCGGCCTCTCCATCAGCCGCGAGTTGGTACTGCTGCACGGCGGCGAGATCGGCGCGCGCAATAACCCCGAGCGCGGCGCGACGTTTTGGTTTCGGCTGCCGATTAATTGAGTGATCGATCGATCCTGTAGCACTTCCCTTTATTCACCGGGGTAACCAAAGCCACGATCTTTATATTGCCTATCTCAACTAAGTGAGTTAGCTTATTTAAGCAATTCATACCAATTTAGTTCTTAGATCTTAGCGGAGGAGGTTGGCCAGGGAATGGTCTTCGACAACCCCACCTTCTCCCGGCAGCGGGGGCAAGTCGGTAAATGCCGCGGCTCCGTGTTGAATCCCTTCCATGCCACGGCTCGTTATTAAGTTAACTCTGCTCTTCGTCATCGCCATTTTCTCGGCGGCGGCGCTGTACGCGCTGTTGCCATTTCTCAAAGAGGGATGGCCGACGCGAGCCTGGCCGTACCTTTTTGGCGTCATCGCAGTGTTTCTTGCGCTATTGCTGTCTTGGCGGTGGGTGCATCGAGGCGAACAGCGCCGCGTGGGCGGTATTTACGCACTGGGTCTCGTTTTTTCGAGTATTCCACTCGCCTTGTACGGAATGATCGCGTTGATGACGATATTCTACGCGGCCCGAGGCCAACTGTTCGCGCGGAACGTGGCCATCACCGGGTATCAATCGAGCCCTATTTACTGGCCGGGGATTAAGGAACCGATCGGCCGGCGGTTGACGGTTGATCTCGATACGCCTTTCGCCATCGCCGGCTCATTTCTCAGTCCGAAAATTGTCGCCCGCGCCGGCGATCGAGATGCGCGCGCCGCGCCGATCGATCGCTACTTACAGCTTTGCGCTTCATCCACGGGAACAGCGTGCCTTGCAGTCCCGTCGTTCCCGTATCGTTCGGCGCCTGCCCTCGTTTCCGGCGGTCCACTGCGCCTGACGTACGACTTGCTGCCGGCAAGTGTCGATTATCTCGAGAGCCCGGGTCGGTTCTGCATGTCGGATAAAACCGCGAAGCCGGAACCGGACGCGGGCGTCATGGTGCAGGCTATTTGGGTGTTCGCGGGTCGGGGAAACGTCACGATCGATTTGAGCGATGGGCTGACGGCCCGCTTGATGTCCGATAAGTCGGTCGCGTGGACGCCGGCGGCAATACGCGAGATGTATGACCGCGTGGAGAAGGAGACGTTCATCCACGCGGGCTATCGTCCCTGCAAACTGTGGGAAGCAGGACATTCGTGTTATTGCCATCCCTAAGAATGAGCCATCAATCGCGCGCCGAGCGCAAGGAGGTGCCGCTGTAACGGTTCTGTAGCAATTAACAATATCCAACAAGGAGGTGTTCCATGCATTATCCAACGAAGGGAGGGAGGCATTCGTTGTCTTCTCATTTCCATCCCGGCCTCAAAGTAGGGTTCGCCGCGCTTGCCGCCGGACTCGCGCTCTTCGCTTCTTTCGTTCCGTCATCCTACGGTTTTAGCCCCGATGAAACCGGCCACGAAGGAATCACCCGACAGGCGCTCGGCGGGATTTCGCGAACGGTGGATGGCGAAACACTCAGATTCACGCAGCGGGCGATCGACGAGATAGCGAGAGCGAACAACCGCGTAGATAACAACCAGTTTAATGCCGCGCTCCATTTCGACGACGAAGCGTTGGACGCGGGTAGCGCGTTGTTGGTCGCGCTGAAGCAGCAAGTCATCGCTTCGCTCCAGGGCGACAGCGCGGACGGCCGAACGGCCAGGCAAACGCTCGGCCGCGCGCTGCATACGGTGCAGGATTTCTTCTCCCATTCAAATGCGGTCGAATCCGGCGCCGGCGTTCCGAATTTCGGGGAAGCGACGCTGGTCCGCCTGCCGGCGAATGCGGCGACATGTACCGGCACACTGCTCAATCCCGGAACAACTCTCATTCCCGGCGCGGGGCTCACATCGGGCTATTTCAGAATACCGCTGTGCGGCCCGCCGGCCGGGAAATGTCGGCACGGCGTGCCGTTCGTTTGCCCGGATGGCATCAACAAAGACGGCCCCGATCGCGCGGGATACGGGGCGGCGCGCGCGGAGGCGGCTACGGCCACCACGAATTTCGTCGACGCCATCCTCGATGCTCCCGGCGTCGCAGGCAACGCCAAAGCGATCAAGCGGCTAATGGATATTCGGGCGACGCTCGGCGCGGTTATCGACGATACCGGCAGCATGGGATCGATAATCGCCGCGGTAAAGAGCAACGTCGCGTCTATCGTCGCTTCGGTTAGCAATACCGACGACGAGCCGGATCAATACCTCCTGCAGACGTTCAACGACCCGAGCGTGGGGGCGACCGGGAAATTCTCGAATCCCGATCCATTCCTCTCGGCCCTTAACGCGGTATCGGCGAACGGTGGCGGCGATTGTCCCGAGCTTGCGTGGACGGGCGCGTCGCTCGCCGTAAACGCGGCGCTGACTGACAGTACGCTTTATCTTTTCACCGACGCAAGCGCAAAGGACACGGGCCTCGCCGGAACCGTCGCGGCCGTCGCGAAGAAGAAGCGCACGAAGATTTACCCGCTGCTCTTCGGCTCCTGTTCTCCGTTCGACCAGGCGTATTTCGATGTCGCGCAGGCGACCGGCGGACAGGTGTTCACGTTGAGCCGCGCGGAGGCCGGTACCATCTTCAATCTGGTGGCGCCGCTCGCGAAACATAACGTCCACGCGATCATGGTCGTTCGCACCGATCTGGCTGGCTCGGTCGCTTACGACATTCCCGTGGATGACACCTTGAGCCAAGTGACGTTCTCGGTGGCGATGATCAACAAGGGCACGATCACGCTCAAGCGCCCCGACGGAAGTGTGGTCGCTGGTGGCGACGCCGGCGTCTCCTTTACCGATTTAAGCGGCGGCCGCGTCTACACCGTGCAGGCGCCCGCTGTCGGTAATTGGCGCCTCGAGCTCGCGGGCACGAGCAGCGTGTCCGTATCGGTCAACGCCATCACCTCGCTCTTTCTCAACGCGTTCGACTTCGTCGAACTCAAGGGTCGTCCAGCCCATCAGGCTTTGTTGCCGCTCGACGGCGCCCCGGTGGCGGGCCGCGCCACTACCGCCATGGCAAGCCTATACGGACCCTTCGGCGGTGCGGCGTTTGAGTTGCGCAATCCGGCCGGCGCCACTTTGACGACGATCGCAATGAGCCAGAACAATCCGAACGCAGGTGCCGATAAATTTGTCGGCGGCTTGACTCCGCCGGCTGGGCCGTTTTCACCTTACGTAACTGGCAGAACAGCGGCGGGACAGCCGTACCAGCGCGTGTTGCCCGGCGAGATCCGTGCCGCTACCGTTGAAGTACGGGCGCCTGACGCGGTGGACATGGTGCCGATCGGCAGGGCGACGCCGCTGGTCTTCACCGTCACCAACTTCGGGCCGGCGGGTACGTTCTCGTTTCTCGCCACTGATGACAAAGGCTTCGTCACGGGGAGTAACTCGGGGTCGATAAGTCTCAACACCGGCGATTCGACGCAAATATCGATTTCGGTCGTCCCGGCGGTATCAACGCCGCCGTTTACGACATTCACCGTCAACCTGAGCGTCAGTCAGCCCGGCGCGCCCGAAGCGGCCAACAGTGCGGACGTAGAACTCGTCACGCAGCCGCCGAATGAACCGCCGGTTTGTACCACTGCCGTGCCGAGCGTAGCGAGTCTCTGGCCTCCTAACCATAAGTTCGTAAACATCGATATGCTGGGCGTGACCGATCCGAACGGCGACGTGGTTACCATCACGATTACCGGGATCACGCAGGACGAGCCGGTGGATGGAAAAGCCGATGGGCATACGGCGCCGGACGGCATGGGCGTGGGAACGCCGACGGCGGCGGTGCGCGCCGAGCGCAGCGGCAGGGGAGACGGCCGCGTTTACGCAATTGCCTTCTCGGCCGATGACGGCCGCGGGCGTACATGCCAGGGGGTCGTGAATGTCTCCGTTCCGAAGAGGAAAGGCGGTACGGCGATCGACAGTGGGCAGCTCTTTGATTCAACCGTCATTCCCCCGGGGTTTGAGCGCGACGGGGACGATGGCGACGAGGACCCCGATGACTATGAGCGCTACTAGCGCTCATCCACCTTCTTCTTAGGTCTCATGGTCACATCGGGCTTCCGAGACGTTCGGAAGCCCGATGTCTTGATAAATCCGGTGGATTCGTTCCCGTTATCGGTCAAGATACTTCAGCGCAGGTTTCGGTGGGTTGGTTGACGCTCCACTCTATTTTCTCTCGATGACCTTCCCTTGCCGCACCAGCATGATGGCCTGCTGCGCCAGACGCGTCGAGCTTTCCAATTCCGCGAGGGCCTCTTCGTTCCTTCCTTGCTTCGAGTCGGCCTCCGCTCGGGTCCGCGCGTCTTTCGCCATTTTCAATAAGCGCGTCGCTTCGACATTCGATTCCTGCTCTACGACCCGGGTGGCCGCTGAAATGAACGTGTCACTGGCCTTTCGTTTTTCTTCCAGACTGGCTTGGATCTTTTGCGGCTCTTCGGCGTTATTCTTCTGGCTCCTGATCGCTTGAATAACGTATTCCAGCGATGATTGAAAATGCATCGCGGCCTTGAGGTAGTTCTTCTCGTTCAGCGCCGTTTC
>JAJPKH010000082.1 GCA_021323795.1 Acidiferrobacteraceae bacterium
CCCGTAGCGTCGTTGGTGAGATGCTCGAATTGAATGACGAACGTGCCTTTCACGTACAGCCCTTGCGTGAGATAGCGCCAGCCCTTGCCCGGCTGCTTATCGGTGAGCGTGGCGTACAGCACCGGCGTCCCCGGACCGTAGGAACGCACTTGCACGGATTTTTCCACGGCGTCCGGCAAAAGCAGTTCCATCTCCGTGAAGTAGTCCTTCTGTCGTTGCGCGGAATCCATCGTCAAGACGCGCGCGTGGACCCGGATCTCGCACTGCCCGCCGCCTGAAAATTCACACTTGAGCCGCGGACCGGCGGTGAAGTGCGGCACTGCGAAATAGAAGCCGGCATTTTCCGGCACCTTCCACTTTATCCGGCCGACGCTCTGATAGCCCGCGATGCGTTCTTGCTCGGGAGCCGATCCACTGACTTCGGCGGAATCCGTTGGGGTATTTGTCGCGCAACCGGCCAGAACCAAAATTAACCCAAGGGATGCCGCTAAATGATTAGCGAAACAACGGGTGGAGCGCATGCGTTGTTGACCCATTCGAGTAAGCTTTCCCGCGTTTTGCTGGGATCTAAAGGATCAGTGTACTCCACCGCGCGCCGCAGCCGGCGGCAAGCGTGCGGCGTCGGTTCACGGGCGCGTCCATCACGGAAGAGTTCTCGTCGCCCGGCATCCATGGGCTCGCCGCGTAGTGCGTCGGGGCCGGAGAGCCGCTTTTCGTCTCCCGCGCTTCTCTGGCCGCCTCACACTCGAACTCACTCAGCCGGCCGTCTTTGTTCGCGTCGGCCGGTGAAAAATCTCGCCCTGGTATTCGCCCCGCCTCATCTTGTGCGATCACGCCGCTCGCTGACGGAAAGAAGATTCCCCGGCGCGGAAGGCGCGGTGTGCGCCCTTCGATCCCGAACGGAGTCGGTAGCCACAGCGGCGACGAGGACACTGAAGGTTGAGCACCGGACGGGCGCGAATCAGACACCGGGATTCGGCCGTGCCTGTTCCAGGTTCGGACCTGAACCACTCTACCCAGAAGCGCCGATGCATCTCGGGCGAATTGAAGTGTATGGTTCTCCTTACCTATGGAGGACAGCGTCAGCTTTCGCACGCGCATCCCCGCCCGTCTCGACTCCCTGCCCTGGTCGCGCTGGCACTGGCGCGTCGTGATCGCCCTCGGCATCACCTGGATGCTCGATGGGCTCGAAGTCACGATCGTCGGCTCGCTCAACCCGGTGCTCGAGCGCCCGGATACGCTCGGCCTCTCCGCGACCCAGCTCGGATGGGCCGCGTCCGCCTACGTCGGCGGCGCCGTTTCGGGCGCGATCCTCTTCGGGCGGATGGCGGATCGCTTCGGCCGCAAGCGGTTATTCCTCGTCACCCTCACCGTCTACGTCATCGCCACGGTGCTCACCGGCCTGAGCTGGAATTTTGCGACGTTTGCGCTCTGCCGCTTCCTCACCGGGTTCGGCATCGGCGGCGAATACGCCGCCATCAACTCCGCGATCGACGAACTGATCCCCGCGCGCGTACGCGGACGCGTCGACCTCGGCATCAACGGCACCTTCTGGGTCGGCGCCGCCGCCGGCGCGCTGCTCGCCGTCCTGCTCCTCGACCCGGACATCATCGGCCCCGCGCTCGGTTGGCGGTTCGCCTTCGGCCTGGGCGCAGTGCTCGGCGTGGCTATTCTATATATACGTCGCAACGTGCCGGAAAGCCCCCGGTGGCTCATTACACACGGCCACACGGACCGGGCCGAAGCCGAGATCCGCGGCATCGAACGAGCCATCGAAGCAGAGCCGTCTGGTCCCCTCTCCCGAGCACGGGAGACGGCTAGGGTGGGGCGGGCCACGGATCACCCACCGCTCGCCATCCGCCTGCGCGAGCACGTGTCGTGGTCGGAAATCGCCCGGCTGATGGCGTTTCGCTTCCGCCGGCGCGCGGTGCTCGGCCTTTCGCTCATGGCCACCCAGGCGTTCTTCTACAATGCGATTTTTTTCACTTACGGCTTGGTGTTAACGCGCTTTTATGACGTTCCAGCCGAACGCGTCGGCGCGTACATATTGCCGTTTGCCGTCGCGAACTTTGCCGGGCCGCTCGTGCTCGGATGGCTGTTCGACGTCGTCGGCCGGCGCCTGATGATCACCGTCACTTATGCATTTGCCGGCGCCGGCCTCGTTATCGCCGGTTACGCCTTCCTGCAGGGCTGGCTCGATGCCGTGGGCATGACGCTTTGCTGGGCGGGAATATTCTTTGTCGCGTCGGCGGCCGCGAGCTCGGCGTACCTCACGGTGAGCGAAGTCTTTCCGCTGGAAATACGCGCTATCTCGATCTCGATCTTCTACGCCGTCGGCACCGCCGTCGGGGGCCTTCTTACTCCGGCCATATTCGGCGCGCTCATTGAAACCGGCAGCCGCGAAGCGCTCTTCTACGGTTATGCCGCGGCGGGCGTGCTCATGTGCGCCGCCGCGGGGATCGCGGCGGCGATCGGCATAGACGCGGAGCGCAAGCCGCTCGAAGCGGTGGCGACGCCGCTCAGCGCCTCCTGACTACACGCTGGTATGAGCGA
The DNA here is from genome assembly GCA_021323795.1 of Acidiferrobacteraceae bacterium. Lineage (GTDB taxonomy): Bacteria > Pseudomonadota > Gammaproteobacteria > Acidiferrobacterales > Sulfurifustaceae > JACQFZ01. The sequence continues at coordinate 2,554 of JAJPKH010000082.1, forward strand.
CGCCGGGGCGGGCCTTTAGCGCCTCCTTCGCCGCTTCGTTGAAGGCGACATTGGCCGGCAGGACGATCGCGACCGAACGCACCCGGTGCGTGACCGGATTCCGGCCCGGCGGCTCGACGCCTTTTTCCAACGCCTTCGCCGCTTTCATCAGGCGATGGCGCGCCATGATGATGCCGTTGTCGGTCGAGACGAGATTTTCCTTGGTGCGGTCCTGGATCGGGCCCATGCTCTCCTGCACCGACGCGTCCTGCATGGCGATACCTTCGATCCCGCTATAAGTACGCCCCTCTTTCTGCGCCTTGCGGTCCATCAAATAGTCGTTGTCCTTATTGGCGAGCGGCCGGTAGGTGCCGGGAATGTGCTTCACGTGCACACCGCGTCCGTCCTTCATCGCCTGCACTTCCGCCGTCGTCAGCTCGCGCGTCGGATGGTAGTCGTAACTCCACGCCCAGCAATTCTCGTCGTCGATCGGAATCCAGAAATGACCATGGACGGGATAATCGCCGCGCGGCGGCACGATGGTGAAGAACGGCATGATCCACTGCGTGATGCGCCAGTAATAATGATCGTTCTCGGCGTTGCGGCGCGCGCCGATGAGGAGCCCGCCCTCCGACTCGACCACCTCGAACCGCGGCGCCGAGTCGGTGAGATTGTATTTATTGCCCTTCGCGTTCTTGAACAGCGGATCGCGATTCAGGTCGCCGCGATGCAGAAACGAAACGTGGCTTGAATCGATGCCGCCTTCCATCGCTTGCAGGTAATTACATTCCTCCAACCGTTTGGACACGTAGCGTTGCTTGTCGCTGACGGTGGCGAACTCGTACTCCGGCAGCGCCGGCTCCGTACCGGCGGGGCCCATGTACGTCCAGATGATTCCGCCCCGCTCCGCCAACGGATAGGACTTGAGCTTAATATTCCGACAAAACCCGCTCTCGACCGGCTCCGAGGGCACCTCGACGCACTGTCCGGTGACGTCGTACTTCCACCCGTGATACGGGCAGCGCAGCCCGTTCTCCTCGTTGCGCCCGAACCAGAGCGACGGACCGCGATGCGCGCAGAACTCGTCGATCAATCCGAGTCGCCCCTGCGTGTCGCGAAAGGCGATGAGGCGCTCCGACAGCGCCTTCACGCGCACCGGCGGGCAGTCAGGCTCGGGCAGTTCCTCGGACAACAGCACCGGAATCCAATAGCGCCGGAACAGCTCGCCCATCGGCGTACCCGGCCCGGTTTGCGTTAAAAGATCGTTTTGCTCCTTCTTCAACATAACGGCGCCTCGTGATTCAATCGAATATTTACGTATACGGGACAACCCACGGGGGATTCTTTGATCTGCGTCAAATCGCGCGCAGTGCTTTTCCGCTCCACACGCGTTCGCGATTCGAACCTAAGGCGCTCTTGACCGAGAAGCGGATCGCACGCAACGCCGGTCGAGGAAGGCTTCGCGGTCGGGGCTGAAAAGAGAAGACTGAACATATCGAGCCGCACGCAGGTCGGCGCCGGAGGACAGTCTGCTGGTCGGCGATTTTCTTTATCGTATCGACCGGACAATGGCGTCGGCGGCGCATAGAGACTAGCGTTCAACACGAACCACCGAATTCCAGAGATACGTGACGCCTGACGCCTTGACACAAAACGAGCCGAAATCTCCGTGCATCCGTTCATGCACGCTCGACGCCGATGCGGACATGTGTCTCGGGTGTTACCGCATGCTCGGGGAAATAACCGGATGGTCGAGCTACACCGCGGAGGAAAAGCGCGCGGTGCTCGCAAAGCTCGAGGAACGAAAGCGGAAGCATCGCAGCACTCTACCGCTCGTGTGGCGGAAATCGTGACCTCCTCGCCACGTTCGCCGTGCAACTCACCTCCCTCGAGGATCAAAACGCGCTTTTCAGCCGGCGCGGTTTCTGCCTTGCGGGCCCAACGCGAAATTTACAAGAACAATATCGACGCGTCGCTTTTCGTGAGGTAAAAGCACAAAGCGCGAGACAAACGAGCCGCGACCCGGCTGGAGGCATGATGAAACCCGGGATTGCATTTGCGTTGCTCCTCGCCGGACTCGGGGTCAACCTCGCTCACGCGCAATCCGAGATGTCGTGGCACCGCACGCCGACGATCACGGCCATTGGTTCGCCGCCGACCCGCGCCGGCCGCTCGTGGATGAGGCGGTTTCGTTCTGGAATAGGACGTTGGAGGAGTTAGGTTCGGGCTTCCGGCTCGGCAAAGTTACGCGCCTCGATGTCGCCGGAACGTCGCGCCGGCTGCGCTTCCTTGCCTTTGCCGAACAACGCGATGATTTCGCGATTGAAGGCGGGAATGTCGTCGGGCTTGCGGCTCGATACGAGATTGTCGTCCACGACGACTTCCTGATCGATCCACTCCGCGCCGGCGTTCCGCAGATCGGCCTTGAGCGACGGCCATGATGCGATGCGCCGCCCGCGCGCGGCGCCGGCCTCGATAACCATCCACGGTCCATGGCAAATAGCGGCAACCGGCTTGCCCGCATCGAAGA
>JAJPKH010000218.1 GCA_021323795.1 Acidiferrobacteraceae bacterium
CAGGCTGACCACGACGATGCCGACCAACAGCTCGCGCCCTTCGGTGCGAGCCGCGACGGCGGGCGAGAAGTGCTTGGCGACGCCGAGCAGCGCGATCATGAAGCTCAAGCCGGCGATCACGAGACTCAGGACGCGCGAAGCCACGAGCGCGGTGCGATCGGCGCGGCGGATCAGTCGCGCCACCCACAAGCCGTTGATGCCGTCGGTCGCCATCATACCGAGCATGAAAATAACGCCGAGGCCGGCCGCGAACTGCCAGCCGGTGATGTTCGAAGCGGCGAGCGAGAACAGCGCCGCCTGGCTCAAGGTGTCGAACGACAGCGCGAACAGCGCCCCGACGGTCGCGATCAGAACCGGATGACTGATCTGCGTGAGCCGCCCCAACCAGCGGCTCTTGAGCCCGATGGGTTGAACCACCTGGTTCGGCGCCGCGCGGAGTACCGCCGCGGCGTTGACGGTTCCGAGCAGCAACAAGAACACAATTGAAATCCACGCGCCGACGTCTTCCACCCAATACGGCGCGTGCCACTCGCGCGCCGCCCACGCCAGCAAACCGGCCACGAGGGTAACGACCAGGCCATGTCCCAGGGAAAACAAAACTCCGGCCCAGCGCGATAGTCGGGGACGGCTGCTGTTGAAGCGCGCGAGTCCGTCGATCGTAACCAGGTGGTCGGGATCCATGCCGTGCTTGAGTCCAAGCACGAACACCATCAACAGCAACGGCAACCACTCATGCGGCAGCGCATTCATCGAGACGACTTATAGCCTCCCACCGTGTTTCTATAAAAAATAATGCGAGGCCCTGAAGTCTCGCGTCGCGACCGTCAGCGTTTGATAAACAGCTCGTTCCAGATCTTTTCCCACTTCTCGGACTCGTCCAATACGGTCACCGGGTCAACCATAGTGTATTTGAAGGTGTTGGTGTTGCCCTTCACCTTGAGGCTCGCGGGCGAGCGGCCGAGGGACTGGAACAGCTCCTGCCCTTCCGGCGATATCAGAAAATCGGCGAACAACAGCGCCGCATGCGGATGCGGCGCGTTCTTCGCGACGGCGACGCCTTGCGGGCGCGCGACGACAGGTTCGACCGGCGCCCAATCGATCGGCCCGCCTTTGCGTTTGAGCGATTCGGCGTTGGCATGGTACGTGGTCAAACCGACCGGGATCTCCCCGGCGGCGATGAGCTCGGCCAGCAACACATGGCCCTTGCGCACGTCGGGCTGCATGGCGGCGAGTTTGCGAAAGTAATCCATGCCCTTGTCCTGTCCCCAAAGCTTGATCAAGGTCGCCATCCACTCGGCGTCCGTCGCCTCGATGCCGATGCGGTCCTTCCATTTCGGATCGAGGAAGCCTTCGTAAGTCTTCGGCAGCTCCTCGCGTTTCACTCTGTCGGTGTTGTAGCCGACGACGAAGAACGTGAGGCGATCGGATATCCATTGGTGATGCGCCGGCAGCGCGAAGGGCGGGAAGTCGGCGATGTAAGGGCTGTGAAACGACGTGAGCAATTTCTCGCGCACGAGCATCTCGAGCTCGGGGCCGTTGGTTTCGATCACATCCACCGCAAAGCGGTTGGCGCGCGCTTCGCTGACGGCGCGCTGCACGACTTTCTCGCTGATCGCGCGCCACAGATCCACTTTGATGCCGTACTTCTTCTCGAACGCCGCGGCGACGGGCTTCGATTCCGTCGTCGCAAGCGAGGTATAGACGACGACGGTTCCCTCGCGTTTGGCGTTTTCGATCAAGCGTTGCTGGCGGTCGGCGCCTTGATAGGAAAACACCCCCTGATTCTTCTCCGCCGCCGGCGCCGGCGCGGCGACGCTCCAGGCGACGACCGCGAACAACGCGATGCCGATGGCGATGGAAGTTAACGCCCCTGTTTCACGATGTGTATTCATTCGGTCTTCCTCCGTCGCTCACCGCGTACTGCGCGCACCTCTACGCGCGGAAGTGCGCCGCGCTTTCGCCGTACGTTCATTGACTCGTTCAGGAGCTGTCGCGTTCGGTGAGCGAACAGCACTGTCGTTCGTTCAAGTAGGGGAAGCATTGTAGGGGCAGGCGTTGTCACTGACAACGGAACGCGTTTAATATTGCCGGACTTTGTAGCCGATGCGCCGAGCGAAATAATTCCCGATGGCGCACGTCCAGAGCGGAGAGCCATGTCGACTCGAACCACTACGGGTGTCACGCATTACGCGGTGCAGAAAAAGCGGCGCGCCGAATTCATCGAAGAGTGGCGCAAATACCGCCGCACCGTCATCCGCAAGGAGGACGTGAAGCTGCAACCGACCGCGCGCGGAACGCGTTGCGGCGTTTACATGGGCGCCGACGGCGATTCGCCGACCCGCTCCCTCGACGCCTTGGTGCATGAAATCGATCCCGGCGTAACGACGACCATTCACCGTCACTCCTGGGACGCGATTCTCTTCATGGTGGAAGGCGCCGGCTGGACCGAAGTGGACGGCGTGCGCTACCAATGGAAACCCTGGGACGCCATTCACTTGCCCGCGTGGTCGTGGCACCGCCATGGCAACGACGGCAACAGGCCGGCGCGCTTCATGAGCTACTCCTCCGAGCCGACGCTCGCGAGCTTGGGCATGTCCGTACTCGAAGACGCGGGGCACGCCGACTACAAAACACTGCCGCCGCGTCCGCCTTACACCGAAGGCCGTCCCGGCGACGACCCCTACGCGCGACGTCTGCGCCGCCTCGCTACGGAACAAAAGAAACGACGCAGCGGACGCATCCACACGCCTTACGACGAGATCGAACTGCTCGCGACGCCGCGCGGCACGCGCACCAAGTTCCTGAACGACCGCTCCATCGGCAACGAGGCGTCCGGCCTCACGCAGGTCATGATCCAATTCGCGCCGGGCAAGACGCAATCGCTGCATCGGCACCCGGGCGAGGCCTGGCTGTACGTCGTCGAGGGCTACGGCCACAGCTTCATGGGTACCGCGCCCGACAAGGGCCAACACTACCCGTGGAAGAAGGGCGATCTCATCGTGGTCGATCATTTCCTGTGGCACCAGCATTTCAACGACGATCCGAAAAATCAGGCGCGTCTCGTGCGCATTCATATGTTCGATTCCATCCTCGAGACCATGCGGGCGCTGACCGACCCGCTGGTGCTTTTCGAGGAAGCCGAGGATACGCTGCTCAGCACCAAGGAAATCTCGCAGATCGACTGGCCCTCGGACGACCGACCGGAGACTTGATGTCAAACGTTTTTCGTCCGGTGCTGCCACCGGGCGTCCTGTCGCTGCACGCGCTCCCCGCCGAACATCACGAGAAAGACTGGGATCGGATCTTCGTTCCCCTCGAAGTAAAGCAACGCCTGTTGAACCAGGCGCTGCTGACCCTGCTCCACGGAAAAAAATTGTCCACCCTCGCCGGCTTGCCGCACGGCCTGATCGTGCTCGCCGGCCCGCCGGGCACCGGCAAAACCACGCTCGGCCGCGGCCTCGCGCAAGTCGCCGCCTCCGCCCTCTCCACCCGCGGCGCCACGACGCTCATCGAGATCAACCCGCACGCGTTCCCGAGCGACATGCTCGGCGAAAGCCAGCGCAACATCGCGCGCTTGATGATGGATACCATCCCCGAAATCGCCGCGCGCCGCCCGCATACCGTGGTGCTGATCGACGAAGTCGAATCGTTCGCGGTACGCCGCGCGAGCGCGTCGTTCGAAACCAATCCGGTCGACGTGCACCGCGCGACAGACGCCGTGCTCATGGGCATCGACAGCATCAGCAAGGCGCTGCCCTCGGTGCTGTTCGTCGCCACGACCAACTTTTTCGAAGCGGTCGACGAAGCGTTCCTCTCGCGCGCCGACCTCGTGATGCATTTCACGTTGCCGGATCAGGCCACCGTCGCTTCCATCCTGCATCATTCGTTGGAGGAGCTCGCGCTGCTGTGGCCCACGGTCCGGCCGCTGCTCGATCAGCGCAGGGAGCTCGAGCGCGTCGCGGCGCTCTGTGCCGGGTGGGACGGGCGGCGCGTGCGCAAGCTGATATTGGCCGCGCTCGCGCAGCGCATGGAAGTCGCGCGCGATCCGGGCCTGCTCACTCTCGAGGACCTCGCGCACGCGGTGCGTCAGTCGAACGATATTTCGGTTCCCGCGGAGCGCGCCTAAGCGCGGGGATGCGGGTGGTCAAGCGACGGCGAGAGTAACGCGTCGCGGCAGGGTAACGAGGTCAGAGAGACTGGGTATGGACGTCACGCGCCGGCTCGCCCGCTTCGTCGTCGAATCGCGCTGGCCGGATATTCCGGAATCGGCGCGGCGCGAAGCGCTGCGTTCGTTTCTCAACTGGCTCGGCTGCGCGGTCGGCGGTTGCCGCCATGAAACCGTCGAGCGCGCGCTCGCCGCCTTGGCGGAATTCTCCGGTCCCGCGCAAGCCTCGCTCCTCGGGCGCGGCGAACGTCTCGACATCCTGCACGCGGCGCTCCTCAACGGTATCAGTTCGCACGTCTTCGATTTCGACGACACGCATCTCAAGACCATCATCCATCCGAGCGGGCCGGTGGCGTCGGCGATCCTGGCCCTGGCGGAGCGCCAAGCGGTCAACGGCACGGGCTTTCTGCACGCGTTCATCCTCGGCGTCGAAGTCGAATGCCGCATCGGCAACGCCGTCTATCCTGCGCATTACGACGTCGGCTGGCACATTACCGGCACCGCGGGCGTGTTCGGCGCCGCGGCCGCCGCCGGCAAGCTGCTCGGCGTGAATGAACAACAAATGACCTGGGCGCTCGGCATCGCCGCGACGCAGTCCTCGGGCTTGCGCGAGATGTTCGGCACCATGTGCAAACCGTTTCATCCCGGCGCCGCCGCCCGCAACGGCCTCGCCGCCGCGCTGCTCGCGCAAAAGAATTTCACCAGCTCGGAGCGCGCGCTCGAGGCGCCGCGCGGCTTCGCGCACGTGCTGTCGACCGAGCGCGATTTCGACGCAATCACCGAAGGGCTGGGCGAGACTTTCGAGATCGCGCTCAACACCTACAAGCCCTTCGCCTGCGGCATCGTCATTCACCCGGTGATCGACGGCTGCATCCAATTGCGCAACGAGCACAAGCTCGGCCCGACCGACATCGAAAGTATTGCGGTGCGCGTCCATCCCTTGGTGTTGGAGCTGACGGGCAAGAAAACGCCGCAGCGCGGGCTGGAGGGCAAGTTCAGCGTGTACCACTCGGCCGCCGTGGCCGTCATCCACGGCGCCGCCGGAGAGAAAGAGTACAGTGACGCCTGTGTGCGCGATCCGGCGGTGATCGCGCTGCGCGACAAGGTGACGGCGACGGCGGATGCGTCGGTTCGCGAGGACGAGGCGCGGATCGTCGTTCGTTTGCGCGACGGCCGCGTGTTGGATAAGCACGTCGCGCACGCGATCGGCAGCCTCGAGCGGCCGATGAGCAACGCCGATCTGGAAGCGAAATTCCGCGATCTGGCGGGCGGCATTCTGCCCGGCGCGCAGGTCGATAACTTGATCGGCATGTGCTGGTCGCTCGCGGAGCTCGACGACGCGGCGAAGGTGGCGCGGGCCGCGCGGAACAAAAGTTGAGGGACGGCGCGGTCACTCGCGTTTCCGTCCAACTTGCCGGAACCGAAGCGGGACGGCCACAATGGCCGCAAACCGCGACATATTTCACGCTGTCTTAACGGCGGCAGAGGAGCGTCATGTCTCGCATCGTTCATATCGCGCTAAAGGTCGACGATCTCGACCGCACCAGCCGGTTTTACGAATCGGTTTTCGGCTTTCGCCCAACGAGCACGCAAAAGGTTCGCGACCATACCTCGCGCCATCTGACCGACGGCGCCATCGACTTCACGCTCATCAAATACGACGCCGAGGAATCGGCGGAATCCCTCGCCGCCGGATCCGGTCCCTGCATCCATCACTTCGCCATCGAAGTGGACGACATGGACAAGTACGTCGGCGAAATCAAGAAACACGGCTGCGAGATCATCAGCGATCCGGGCGTCGTTCCGATCAAGTTCCGTGCGCCCGGCGGCACCATCGCCGAGATCGTCCCGGTCGGCAGATATAAAAAGGCGCAACCGTAGCGCTGCTCCGTTTCGAAATAGCCGCGACCGGCGCGCG
>JAJPKH010000147.1 GCA_021323795.1 Acidiferrobacteraceae bacterium
CCCATAGCAGCAGGCGAATTCGCCAAGCTGCGCAAGCTATGTGGCGCGCATCTCGACCGTGCTTCGTAGCCAACGACTTTGATGGCATACTAAAACCCGTAAAAATAAGGGGAGAATCGCGATGCGCCGTTCCTACGCGTACGGTATTGCGGCGCTGTTGATCGTCATGACCACCGCGTGTGTGACCGCCCCGGTCAAGCCGCTGACCGCCGGCGAGCACGCGTATGGCCAGGACGAAGATGAGAAGAAACTGATCCAGCGCTCCTCGGAGCTCGACAACGAGCTGCGCCGTCGCGGCCTGGTATTGCAGGACGCGCAAATCAATGCCTATGTTCGGGGCGTCGCCGCGCGTTTGGTGCCGCCGGCGGCCGCGAGTGCAGTGCCGTTTCATTTCTATGTCGCGCGCGATCCGATGGTGAACGCGTTCGCGCTGCCGAACGGGAGCATCTATCTCAACGTGGGCCTGCTGGCGCGCCTCGAAAACGAAGCGCAGCTGGCGCATGTATTAAGTCACGAGATCGCGCACGTCGTGCAGCGCCACTCGCTCCAGCAGGATCGCAATCGCCGCGCGACCGTCGTCGCGGCCAACGTCGCCGACCTGCTGCTGTTCGGTACCTCGATTGCCTATCTGCCCGCCGTCGGTGCGTTGGCCGGCCACAGTCGCGAGAGCGAAGCGGAAGCGGACCGCGTCGCGCTCGAGTACATGTCGCGCGCCGGTTATCCGCTCGAGGGCGCGGAACAGTTGTTCAAGCTTCTGCAGGAAGTCAAACAGAAGGAATCGGCGTGGGGCTCGGTGTACAGCAGCCACCCGGATAACCAACAGCGCGCGCAAGCGACGCGCGAGATCATCGCGAGCGGTCGGTGGGCCACCAACACCGGCGGAGCCAACGGTGCCAAGGAGTATCTGCGGCTGCGCGATACGCTGATCCTCGAAAATGTGCGCCTCAAGCTGAACGTCCGCCAGTACCAGTTGGCAATCGAATCGGCGGACGGCGCGCTCGTCAAAAACCCGAGCTCGCCGTGGTTGCATTACTATCGCGGTGAAGCGTACCGCCTGATGGCGGAAGACCCGGCCGGCGCGGCACGCGAGCACGCGTGGATCAACGACAAAAAATACAACGACGACCTGGTCGCCGAATACGTCAACAAGAAGCAGGCGCTGTTGACGTCGGCACGGGAGGCCTATCAGCAATCGCTCAGCGCCGATAAAGGGTTCTCGCACGCGTACCGCGGCCTCGGTCTGGTCGCGTATGACGAAGGAGAAAGGCAGGCGGCACGCGAGTCGCTGACGTACTACCTGACCCACGCGAAGGAAATCACCGATCGTCCTTACATCAATAACATCCTAGGGAGGCTCGAGAGCCAATGAAACTATTCCGCTATCGATATGCAGCCGGCGTTGCGCTCGTCGTCGTCGTCGGTTTTGCGAGCGGCTGCGCCACCACCACGCCGATCCGCCAGCATCCGGATTTTGCGAGCGCCGCGCGCAAGGTGCAGAGCATCGCTATTCTGCCACCCGACGTGGAGCACGTGCGCATCGTCTTTAACGGCGACAACGAACGCTTGACCGAGAAGGAGCGCACGATCGCCGACCAGTTGTCGCAAAGCTTCGAGGCCACGTTGAAGAGCAAGCAGTACATTGTCCGGCCGTCGATCGCGAGCAAACAGGAAGAAACAAAGAAGAATGTGGACTTCGAATTACAACAGGTGCGCACGGCGTACAACGAAGCGGCGAAACAACTGTTCGAAAAGCCCGCCAACGAAGAAGAATCTAAGAAGTACCGCGTCAGCCTCGGGCCCGTGGTCAACCCGGTTGCGAGCCTGATGGAAGCGGACGCGCTCTTGTACGTGCGCTATTACGGGTTCGAGAAATCGGCCGGTCAACAGGCGAAGGACGTCGTGGCCGGCGCGCTGCTGGCGGTGCTGACCGGAACCGCGGTCGTGCGTCCGGCGGAAGGCGCCGCGCTCGAAGTGGCGTTGATCGACGGCGCCACCGGCGATGTGCTGTGGGCCAACCGCGGCGGCAACGCCGGCCCGGGCGCATTGGGAATCGGCGCCGCGACGATGGCCACGAACATAGTGATGCGACTACCGGGTAAAGAGACGGCGATCGCGAAGAACGACGGTGGCGCCGCTAAGTCCGTCGATTCGAACGCATCCGCACCGACACGCTAAAATTGGACACGCCGCGGGAAGCGACAACGACCCGCGGCGTAACAGCCGTTGACTTAGTTATTCCAACTCACCGCTCCGACTGTCTTTACGGTATAGAGCTCCGCCGAGCCACGCGCACGGCAGGGCGGTGAACGCGAGCGCGATCGGATACCCGTTCGGGCCGAAGTCCCACATGGCGATCGCACCGGCCGTGCTCAACACGAGTCCTATAACTCCCACCGGTAGCGCATGACGCATCGGATGACGGGGCGCGAACCGCGCGGCGATATAGCCTCCGACGACCCAGTGAGGGCCCATAGCGCAGCGTATTGCGTCGCATGAAGCGCTCATTTGAAATCAATCGACGCATTACGGCAAACGTCAAGGCGCCCTACGCGCCGGGCACGTTCCCGATGACCCGGCCGCCGTCTTCCGGCGGCGGGCCAATTGGACCGCCTATACTTCACGAAATGGCGGACGCGCCGTGTTCTGATCGGCAAGGTCCGCCCGGCTGACAATAAACAAAGGAGATCAACAAGAATGAGAAA
>JAJPKH010000143.1 GCA_021323795.1 Acidiferrobacteraceae bacterium
AGGATCTGCAGCAGTTGCAGTTGATCGTAGAGATCGTGCTCGAACCACAACACCACTTCTTCATGGGCGTCGAAGCCGTCGAGCTGCGCGTCGCGCGCGTGGAACTCAGCGAGCGTCCGGTCGAGCGGGGCCCAACCGCGCTCGGCGACGAAGCGGGCGCGGAGCTGGGACATTTCGTGCAGCGTCAAGCCGGCGGGCGCCGGCCCTTCGTGCAGCACGTCGCGCCAGGAGAGCAGCTCCCCCGGCAGACGGGCGCGCTTCATTACCCGTATCGCGGCATCGCCGTTGGTGATGTGCAGCATGAGTCGTGCGCGTTACGCGTCCCTGCATGGGATTCCCGCCGTCAATGCTCGCGGATACGCGAGCCTTTGTATAGGGCGGCGACTAAGCGGCATATTTCGCGCGGGACAGCGCCCACGCGCCGGCGGCGAGCAGCGCGGCGGCGGTGAGCAGCGCCGTCGAGAAACTTCCCGACGACGCCACGGTGTAACTCGCGGCAATCGGGCCGACAATTTGCCCGATGGCAAATCCGGCGGTCATCGCGGCGATGAGTCCGCGCGCCCGCGCGCCCGTGACGTCCCGCGCTTCCTGAATCGCGGCCATGGTTACCAGCATGAGCGTACCGCCGACCAGCAGGGCGGCGAGGATGATCGCGACGATACCCGTCCAGAACACCGGAAGCACGACGCCGATCGCCATGAGCGTGTGGCCGGCGATCCAGAGGCGACGGTTCGCGCCGAGGCGCCGCAAACCCGGGACGGCCAATGCCGACAGCATGGCGGCGGCGCCGAACACCGGCCAGGACCAGCCGAAGACGGCGGGATCGGGGATGATCTGTTTCGCCATGGCGGGAAGAAAGGTGGCGGGAATGATGTAACCGAATCCGAATACACCGTAACAAAAAATGAGGACGATCGATCCTCGGTTGTCGTGACGCACGGCGTCGATCGGGTTCGTCGCGGAGCGAGGTGATATCGGCCGGCTCCCCGACGCGTAGACCGGCCAGACCGCGAACGACAGCAGCAGCGAAAGTACCCCGAAGATTATCCACGCCGTGCCGGACGTCGCGCGCAGGTGCATCAGTATCAGGCAGCCGAGGCCGGCCAGCGCGATACCGGCGCCGACACCCGCGAACACCACGCCGTTCAATGCCGCGCGACGTGCCGCCGCGAGTCGCTCCAGGCTCCACGCGGAGACGAACACCAATACCCACGCGCTCGCCACACCGGCAAGCGCGCGCAAGATGAGCCACGCGATAAAATCAGACGTGAGTCCCATGGCCGCCGTGACGACGGCAATCGAAAGGAGCGCGCCGCGAATCACCGTGGTCGCTCGGACTTCCAGGGCGATGGCCGACAGCGCGCCGACGAGATAGCCGAAGTAATTCGCCGACGCGAGCCATCCGCCGGCGGTGACGGAGAGACCGGCGTCTTCCTGCATCATGGGAAGTATCGGCGTGAAGGCGAAGCGGCCGATACCCATCGCTATCGCCAGCGCGACAAGCCCAGCGACGGCGATCACCACGGGCGATGCGCGCCGTGCGGACGTCTCCACGGTCGGAAAGAAATTATTGCGGCCGGGTGGCTTGCATCGACGGCCGCGCGCGTACGCGATCGACCCACTTCGCGAGCGCAGGCGCATTAGCGCGCCACCCGACTTCGGGAAGGCGGAAATCGACGTAGTCGAACGCGACCGCCACCGCGAGATCGCCCAAGTCCGGCGACGGTTGGCCGGATCTCGCCGCGCTCAGCGCGTCGAGCGTAGCGGCGGCGCGCGGTAACGCCCGCTGCCAGCGTTGCGACAGCGGCGTGTCGGCGCCGTTGTTGAAGCGCCGTTCGATCACGGCGCCGAACGCGCAATCGATGCAGGCGCGCCCGAGGCCGAGGCGGCGCAGCGTATCGGTGCGCGCCGGGAGACTCGACGGCAGCAAATGCTCGCGCCGGGAGAGCGTGACGAGGTGATCGCAGATCAGGCTGCTCTCGATCAGCGCGTCACCCGCGTCGGTGACGAGCGCCGGCACCTTGGCCAGCGGATTGACGGCGAGCAGCTCGGGCGGATCGTTCCACGGTTCGAGCCACACGGTTTCCAGCCGGTCGATCAGCCCGGTTTCATGGACGGTTACCAATACCAGCCGCGCATAAGGTGAGGTTTTGTTCAAATAGAGTTTCATCCAGACCTCCGTCGAGCATGGCGAACGGGTTTAACGATGCGAGTCTAGCGTCTGCGCAACATTCTGAAAAATGAATAATGCTGATGTAGACTTTCTTGTTATGAGAAACATCGACCTCGCGGCGTTGCACATCTTCAAGACCGTGGCGGAGGAGGGCGGGATCACCAGAGCCGCGGCCAAACTGCACCGCGTGCAGTCGAACATCACCACGCGGGTCAAGCAGCTCGAAACCAGGCTCGGCATCAAGCTCTTTCTGCGTCAGAAGCGCAAGTTAGTGCTCTCGCCCGAAGGGAGGCTGCTGCTCGCTTACGCGGATCGGTTGCTGCGCCTGTCCTCCGAAGCGGAAACCGCGCTGCGCGACGGCACGCCGCGGGGGACGCTCAAAATCGGCACCATGGAAAGCACCGCCGCGGCGCGACTGCCGCCGATTCTTTCGCGCTATCACAAGACGTATCCGGAAGTCCGTATCGAGCTGGTCACCGCGACCGCGGGCGCGCTGGTGGCCAAGGTGCTCAATTATGAAATCGAAGCGGCGTTCGTGGCGGAGCCGGTGACGGCGAGCAGCATCGATTATCTGATAGCGTTCAACGAGGAGCTCGTTCTTATCGCTCCGGCCGGTTATCCGAAGATAAGAACGCCGCGGGACATCGGCAAGAAAACGCTCATCGCCTTCGGCGCCGGCTGCGCGTATCGCGGTCGGCTGGAAGATTGGCTCAGCCGCGCGAAAGTCGTGCCCGATCGTGTCATCGAGTTCAATTCCTACCATGCCATCGTCGCCTGTGTCGCCGCCGGTACCGGTATCGCCGTCGTTCCGCGCTCCGTGGTGCGCACGGTGCGCGCGGAGAGCGAGGTGGCGGTTCATCCGTTGCCGGTTGGCATGCGGCGCGCGAAAACGTTGCTCATCTGGCGTCGCGATCACCACTCGACGGCGCTCGACGCGCTACGCGCGGAGATAAAGCGCGCGCCATAGGTACCTCCTCGATCCTCGGCGTCTCGGTTCGCGCCGGCGGTCCATCCGTGCCAGATTCGTGCGATCATGTTTGTCCTCGCGCGGTGACGTCGCCCGCGCGGAGCGGTCAGCGCGACACGGCGACGAAATCGCCGGTAAGCTCACCGACTTCCATTCCCTTGCAGCGTAGCTTCGCGGTCACGGAAATTCGCCCGCGGCCCTTGCGCCGCAGCATGTCGGTGAATTTCCGCCAGGTCGATGCGTCCTCGATCGTCGCCGTGGCGGTAAAATCCGCGGTGATCGGGCGCTCGTAGCTCATCGTGTTTCGTTGAACGACGATCTGGCTTTCCCGGCCTTCGTGTCGCAGCCGGATATACAGCAGCGCCCAGGCGGACAACAGCGCGACCGCCGAGGCGCTGCCGCCGAACACGGTTTCGCGATGGTTGATATTGGGCGCCAGCGGAGCGCTCAAGACGACGTCGTCCAGCGTGGCCGCCATGACTTCCACGCCCATGGCGTTCGATAGGGGAATCTGCTGGTGCAGGTACTGCTCCAACTCACGCGGGGTCATGGCTTAGTTTGGCGTTCGCCTGCCGCTACGCGTGTGGTCAGGTCGGCTTCCATTCGCGTATCCATTCCGCGAGCGCCGCGCCGTCCGCGCCCGCCTCTTGCCGCAGGCCCGCGGCCATGCCCGCTTGATCCGCCGTCGATCGATTCTGGCCGAGCTTCCACTTGCCGACGAGCCGCGTGATTGGCATTTCGAGACCGACGATCGCGCCGAGCAGCTTCTCGATGTAAGCGTGCGGCGCGTCGGTGATCTTCCACGGCTCTTTGCGTCCCGCCTCGTGCCGGTTCGTGAGTCGCTCGACAAAACCTCGCAGCCATTCGGCATCCTCGATCGCACGCAGCGAACCGTGAGCGTGCACCACCGCGTAGTTCCATGTCGGCACGACTTGGCCGCCGTCTTTTTTTGAGGGATACCACGAGGGCGAAACGTACGCGTGCGGTCCTTGAAAGACGACGAGCGCGTCGGCGCCGGGCCGGAAATCCCGCCACACCGGGTTGGCGCGCGCGACATGGCCGCGCAATGTTCCGAACGGCGCGGGCTGCGCATCGATTTCGAACGGAAGATGGTTGGCGCTGAGGCCGCTCGCGGTCTGCGTCACCAGTGTCGCGAACGGATAGCGGCGAAGCAGGTCGTGCAGAACGTCGACGCGGGTTTCCTCGAAGTGCTTGGGAAGGTACATGGGTAGTCTGGCTCGGTGACGCGGGCGGATCTCGCCATGCTAGGAGCCGGTCAGCGGTTAAGTCAAACGAAGACCCATGTTCTGCTGGCTCGCGTCGTTTCGTTACCCGCCGGTTTCCGATAGCGCCCTCGAGTCGCGGCAGATCCCGTCAAAACAGCCCACCCGTGCGGATACCGACGCCGGCAACGAGGAACGCCAACGAAAGGAGCGTGACCGCGAAGACGTGGTAGGCGAGGACGGTCAAGTTATCGGCGCCGAGCCGGGGAATGACGCGCAGCCGCGCGTGCAGCGCCAGCGCCACGGTGAGGGCGAGCAGCGCGAGCTTGGTCGCGATCAGGCGCGAGAGCGTCGAATCGAGCGCGAACCACGCGCCGACCTGCGGCAGCCAATAATAGGCCAGCGAGAGGCCGGTGAGCACCTGAAGCAGCAGCGCCGGCAGCCCGATGCGCTCGTAGCCCGCTTCGAAGTCCCGGACGATCGAGGGATCGCGGTTGCGGAGCGCGCGCGGCAGGATCACGGCGCTCAACACGACGTGGCCGCCGATCCATATCGAAGCTCCGATCAAATGCAGTGTCACGAGCAGCTTATACATGCGTTCAGGCCGCCGATAACCAATTAACGGGGCAGCCGCTCGCCACGACGATCGTTGTCATCGAAAGCGTCCGACACGCCCCCGATTGGGCGCTCGCCGACGAGCCGGTACAATTCGCGCTATTGGAGGTCGCCATGGGACAAGTCACCATCTATCACAATCCGCGATGCAGCAAGTCGCGGGAAACGCTGGCGCTGCTCGAGGCGCGCGGCGTCACGCCGCGCGTGATCGAATACCTGCAAACGCCGCCGAGCAAGAGCGAGCTCGATCGCATTTTGAAACTCCTCAACCTCGAACCGCGCGCGCTCATGCGCAAGCAGGAGCCCGAATACCGCGAGCTCAAGCTCGACAACGAGGCGCTCACGCGCGAACAATTGATCGCCGCGATGGTGGCGCACCCGCGCTTGATCGAGCGCCCGATCGTGCTGGCGAACGGCAAAGCCGCGCTCGGCCGCCCGCCCGCCAACGTCGTCGCCATTCTGTAAAGCGCTCCTTAAAACGCACTCTTCACCACGCCGCCGTCCAGCTCGTCAGCGGAGAAATTCCACCAGCGTATCGAGTACTTCGTCGGGCTTTTCCGCCATGACGTTGTGGCCGCTGCCATCGAGCGTGACGACGCGCGCGCTGGGAATCGTCTTCGCGATGTCCTGCGCGGCGCGCGCGGGTGTCATCATATCCCGCTGCGCCAGCAAGAGGAGCGCCGGGCATCGCACCTGCGCGGCCCGTTCCAGGCCGGCTGCATAGTTGTTGCAGGCGGCGAAGTCCGCGTGCAGCACGCCCGGTTTTTGCCGCTGCATCAGCCGCAGGTTCTCGCCCATCACCCAAAAGCCGGGGCCGGGATTACTTGGGTAATGCGCGTAGGTGGAAAACGACCAGATGTTGATCATGTCGTGCGCGGCCGCTTCGTTCTTCTGCGTGGCTTCGAGCAACTCCGGCGATACGCGCATGGGAAAAGCGGCGCCGAGCAAGACGAGGCGATCCACGCGCTCGGGGAAGCGCGCGGCGCAATCGAGCGCGATGAGCGAACCCATGCTGTGCCCGATCAGCGCCGCCGCTGTTACGCCGGCGGCAGCGAGCACGCCGACGACCCAATCGGCCATGTCCTCGATGCGCTCGAGCGGCGCGCCGCGGCTGCGGCCGTGCGCGGGCAGATCGAGCGCGAGCACGCCGAAGCCATGATGCGCGAGGTAACGCGATTGCAGCACCCAGATGCTATGGTCCTGCTCGCCGCCGTGGATGAACACGACCGTCGGCGGTTTCGCGTCGAAGTTCTTGCCGCCGGTGTAGGCGTAAACCGTTTGGTTCGCGACCTTGAGCTCCATGGTCAGCCTTTCTGCGCCGCGCGCAGGCCGCGCGCAATATCTTCCCTCAGATCGTCGGGATCTTCGAGCCCGATCGAAAGACGAATAGTGCCCGGGCCGATGCCCGCCTGCACCAGCGCCTCATCGCTCATGCGAAAGTGCGTGGTGCTCGCCGGATGAATCACCAGCGATCTCGCATCGCCGACATTGGCGAGATGGGAAAAAATTTTCAGCGCTTCGATGAAGCGGCGGCCGGCCGCGCGATCGCCTTTGAGGTTGAAACTGAACACCGCCCCGCAGCCGCGCGGCAGCAGTTTCTTCGCGAGCCGGTGGTCCGGATGCGAGGGCAGCTCGGGATACGCGATCGATTCCACGCCCGCCTGCTTGCCGAGGAAATCGACGATTTTGCGGGTGTTCTCGACGTGCCGCTGCATGCGCAGCGGCAGCGTTTCGACGCCCTGCAGAATCTGAAACGCGGTGGCGGGGCTCATGCAGGCGCCGAAGTCGCGCAGGCCCTCGCGCCGCGCGCGCAGCAAGAACGCGGCGACGGTCGATTCCTCCTGGAAGTCCATGCCGTGAAACCCGGCGTACGGCTCGGTGAGCTCGGGGAATTTTCCCGCCGCCTCCCAATCGAAGGTGCCGCCGTCCACCAGCACCCCGCCGATGGCGACGCCGTGGCCGCCGAGGAATTTGGTGGCCGAGTGATAGATCAAATCCGCGCCGTGATCGAACGGCTTCAGCAGATACGGCGTCGTGAACGTCGAATCCACGAGGAGCGGCAGCTTGGCCGCGTGCGCGATCGCGGCGACCGCGGGAATGTCGAGGACGTCGAGTCCGGGATTGCCGAGCGTTTCGCCGAAGAGCAGTTTGGTGTTCGGGCGGATCGCGTTCTTCCAGGCATCGAGATCGCGCGGATTGACGAACGTGGTGTCCACGCCGAAGCGGGGCAGGGTGTAGGACAACAGGTTGTGCGAGCCGCCGTAAAGCGCGCGTGACGAAA
The DNA here is from genome assembly GCA_021323795.1 of Acidiferrobacteraceae bacterium. GTDB lineage: Bacteria > Pseudomonadota > Gammaproteobacteria > Acidiferrobacterales > Sulfurifustaceae > JACQFZ01. The sequence goes on from JAJPKH010000143.1 coordinate 7,260, forward strand.
CAACGTGCGAGCCCGCGCCGGCGATCGTGGCGATCGCCAGGTGCAACGCGGCTTGTCCGCTCGCGGTGGCAATGGCGCCGACGCCGCCCTCGAGGGCGGCGATGCGTTCTTCGAGCACGGCGTTGGTCGGGTTCGAGATGCGCGAATACACGTGCCCGCCGCGCTCCATGTTGAAGAGCGCCGCGGCGTGGTCCGCGTCGCGAAAGACGAACGATGTCGTGAAGTAAATCGGCGTGGCCCGCGCGCCGGTCACCGGGTCGGGCCGTTGACCGGCATGCAGGCTGAGCGTGTCGAACTGGAGATAGCGGGGTGCGGCCATGGGTTCCTCCTGGGAATCCGCAGATTCTACCCCGCAGGAGCCGTGGCTTGATGAGCCGGAAAACCCGCCCCCGCGCCGCCGAAACGTGTCGGTTGGCGTCTTATCAGAGATCAGCCGTCGCGCCGCCGGGCACCAGCGTATCCCTCTTGCGCCGTCGTTCCGCGCGGATATTGATGAGGTTGCCGGCGAAGATAACGACGGCGCCGGCGAAGACGAACCAGGAAATCTGCTCGCTATAGAAGAGAAACCCGACGAGGGCGATGAGCGGCAGACGCATGAAATCCATCGGCACGACCACCGTCGCGTCCGCCAGGGCAAACGCGTGGACCAGGCAGTAGTGCGCCGTCAGCGCCGTCAACCCCACGACGAGCAGCCACGGCCACATCGATGGCGACGGCGTCACCCACTGAAGGGCGGCGGGGACAAATCCCAGCGGCAGTTGGATCAACGTCATATAAAAAAGCACGGTGAGCGCGGTTTCGGTCGCGGCAAGTTTTTTGGTAAGCGCGTACGAGAAGCCAAAGCCGACGGCGCCGATCAATACCGCCAGCGCCGCGGGATGCACCGCGGCAATGCCGGGACGAAGAATGAGTAGCGTACCGATGGTGCCCAGGCAGATCGCCGCCACGCGCGATTGGGTGATGCGCTCGCCGAGCAGCAGCGCGGCGAAGATCGCGGTCCACACCGGTACGGTGAATTCGATGGCGAACACTTCGGCGAGGGGGATGAAGGCGATGCCGTAGAACCACCCGAATTGCCCGGTGAAATGCGCGCCGTTGCGCAGCCCGTGGAGCCAGAAGCGGCGCGTGCCGAACTGCCGCGCGCCCGTGCGCGCGATGAACAGCGCGACGACCGGGAGCCCGATAAGACTGCGGAAGAAAAGAATCTGGAACGTCGTCAGCTCGGACGACAGCTCGCGCGCGCCGACCGCCATCGCCATGAAGGACAGCAGCGCGCCCATCATCCACAGCGTCGCCGCCATCACCGGGTGTCGTACCTTCTTAGACAAGATCTCTCCTCGTGACGGTGTACAGGTTGATTCTAGACCGCGCCATTTGGTCCGCTGGTGATACGCGGGTGTAAGTGAATCGACGCGCGCGTCCGGGAAGCGGCGAAACGTTGATGGTTAGCGAGTCCTGCGTGTCGAATCGGAGGTCAGCATGATGCGGCGGACCGATGTGTCACGTCCTTCTCAGGTGCTCAGCGCCTGCGCCAATTCTACGAAGTCGGCCGCGACGATGTCCCAGTTTGCTTCCGGCTGGAGATCCGAGGTCTGGCCGGGGCCGTATTCGCGCGGCCGCGCGACGAAGGCGGTGCGCATGCCATGCGAGCGCGCGGCTTTCAAGTCGTAATTGTGCGCTGCGACCATCATGACTTCCTCGGGCTTGCAATCGAGCAGCGCGAGCGCGCCGCGGTAGACTTCCGGATCGGGCTTGTAATGATGGAAGATCTCGGCGCAGAGGATGCAATCCCACGGCAGGCCGGCGTATCGCGCGATGCTCACCATGCCGGCCACGTCGCCGTTCGAAAGCGTCGACAGCACGTACTTGGTCTTGAGCCGCGCGAGTCCCGCGACGACGTCGGGCCAGGGTTTCAGCCGGTACCAGGCGCGGCGCAGGCGGAATTTCTCCGCCTCGGTCAAACCGGTGACCCCATATTTCGTCAGTACGGCTTCGAGCTTCGCTCCGTAGAGACCGTCCACGTTGGTCCAGGGAAGTTTGCCTTGGCGCACGGCCTCCATGCCGGGGCGATAGGCGGTCCTCCAGTCGTCGAGAAACGCCGCCCAATTTACCGTGATGCCTTTTTCCCGCCCGAACGCTTGCAGCTGCTCGAGGATGCTGCTGCGCCAATCGACGACCGTGCCGAAGACATCGAAGGTTAAGGCTCTAACAGGCATGGCGAGCGCCGTCATATCGGCTCGAAGGCGAGCTTCGATCTTTTGACGGGCACCTTTACGCCGTACTTCGCGACCACGCCCTCGACGACGGCGAGAAACCACGGGGGCGCCTCGGGCGCGACAACGATGCTGCGCACGAGTTTCGGGAGCGCGACCTTGATCGGCATGCCGGTTTCGTTGACTTCGGAATTAAATTCCTCATCGAAGCGATCGATGATGACGCGGACTTCTTTTTCGTATTCATACGCCTTCACTTTATACGCGAACACGTTCGAGTACGGCGTGATCTTCAATTTCGGGTCGCGCCAGTGCTTCACGTAGCGGACCTTGGAGATCGCGATGTTGTAAGGAAGCTTGGCCGCCTCGATGGTGTCGCGCAGCTGCGCGACGGTCGTCGTTATGGCGAGCGCCGTCGGCGAGCGCCCGTAAATGCTCCACATCGCCATGCTGTCATCGAGACTCGCATGCCAGCAATTGAGAAACACCCGCTCGCGCAGGCGTTGCTTGAAGTCATCGAAGGTGGAGCCGATCTTGTTCGCCTCGTAGGATTGTTCGATGGCCTGCTTGATCGACTTCGTGAACGCGCCCTCGAACTTGTCCTCGAACTGGTCGCCGCGGGCGAAGAAAAGCGTCTGGTTGTGGATGAAGTCGATGAATTTCGCGGCGTCGAGGTACTGCCACAGCACCGCGTTTTCCTTCAGGCTGGCGTCGACCCGCGGTTTCCCCTTGACGAACATAAGCATCCGCTTTCATTACTCGAACAAGACCGCTTCATGCTAGAGGCGGGGAGTTGCGCAAGTCAAACGAGCCTAACGGTGCGAACGGGTCCCGCCGACAACGCATCGACTCGCGTCCGCAAACCCGTGGTTTTTCTTGAACGGTCGCATGGACGTTCTTCCGTGTCCCGACTCTTTTTGGGCCCGGATCGGCGGCGTATCCGCCGTCACGGCGCCGCTCCGAACATGGCCCCGACCAGCGCCGTCAACGCCATCGCGAGCGCGCCCCAGAAGGTGACGCGCAACGTGCCGAGCGCCATCGGCGCGCCGCCCGCGCGCGCGGCCAACGCGCCGAGAATCGCGAGAAACACGAGCGAGGTGCCGGCGACGAAAGCGGCGAGATGCGTCGAGGGAACGAGGACGACGGTCAATAGCGGCAAGGCCGCGCCCGCGGCGAAAGTGGTGGCCGACGCGATCGCCGCTTGAATGGGGCGCGCCGTAAGCGCTTCGGTGATGCCGAGCTCGTCGCGCGCGTGCGCGCCGAGCGCGTCGTGGGCCATGAGTTGCTCCGCGACTTGCTTCGCGAGCGGCGCTTGCAGCCCGCGCTCGACGTAGATGCCGGCCAGCTCCTCCTGCTCGAGCTCGATGTTGGCGTCGAGCTCCTTGCGTTCGCGCTCGAGATCCGCGCGTTCGGTGTCCGCCTGCGAGCTGACCGATACGTATTCGCCCGCGGCCATGGACATGGCGCCCGCGACCAGGCCGGCGACGCCGGCGATCAATATGCTGTCGCGGCCGGCGTTCGCGGCCGCGACGCCGACGACGAGGCTCGCGGTGGAAACGATGCCGTCGTTCGCGCCGAGCACGGCGGCGCGCAGCCAGCCGGTGCGTTCGGTCCGGTGTCGTTCTCGATGGCGCCTGAACATCGGGTCTTTTCTCCTTATATATGTTCGGTCGAGCCTATGGAAAGCGGGAGTGGTCCGGCAAACGCGCGACGCCACGGCGTCGCCCGTGGAAACCTCCCGCCGTCAAGAGACGCTCTTGCGACAGTAACAATAGAGGAACTGCTGCACCGCGCCGGTCGGCGTGTGATGCGCCTCTTTAACTTGGCGTATGAGCGAGAACGAATCACCGAACTCGGCGTGCAAATCCTCGGCGCTGTAGCGGCGGACGGGTAACCCGCTGCACTGAGTGGGACCATTTTCGGCGAAGGTGGCGACGATGACGTGCCCGCCGGGCTTCACCGCGTCCAGCACCGCTTTCACATAAGCCGCGCGGTCCTCGGCGGCGGTGAGAAAATGGAACACCGCCCTGTCGTGCCAGACGTCGTAGGCATGAACGGGCAGTGATACTTTCGTGATGTCGGCCTCGGCCCACTGCACGGCGGAAGCGCGCTCACCCAGGCGCCGGCGCGCGGCCGCGAGCGCGGCGCCCGATAAATCGAGCACCGTCAAATTCTCGAAGCCCCGCGCGAGGAGATCGTCCACGAGCGTCGAGGCGCCGCCGCCGATGTCGATGATCGCCGCGTGCTTGTCGACGCCGGTGGCCCGAATCAGGTCGAGCGAGCGCTCGGCATGCTCCTGGAACCAGCTGACCGCGTCGGCGGGTTTGGTCCTATAAATACGATCCCAATGATCTTTGGCCTGCATGGGTGTACCCGATGAAACAGCGGAATGCAGTGTACGACAGTAGAAAAGCTTTAACGATCGCCGCAAGAGATCGCGTCTAGATCCAACGCCGCACGCGGCGTTTATACGCCCGGTATTCGTCGCCGAACAATGCCTCCAGCGCCCGTTCCTCCGGCGCAATTTGAAAACGGTTCATGTAAGCGATGAATGCCGCTACCAACGCGAGCGACAGCATATTCGACAAGTAGAGCGCCCAACCGAGCAGCACGCACACCAGGCCGAGATACATGGGGTTGCGCGTCACCCGGTACAGGCCGACGACAACGAGCGATGACGCCTCACCCGGTTTGCGCGGATCGACCGTGGTTCGCGCCTGCCGGAAAGAAATGACACCGCCCGCGCCAAGCGCGAGACCGAGGAACAGTAACACGACGGAGATGATCGCGCGCCCGGGCGAAGCGAAAGCGAGTGCCGGAACGAATCGGGCGGCGAGCCACATCGACGCGGCGATGAGA
>JAJPKH010000239.1 GCA_021323795.1 Acidiferrobacteraceae bacterium
CTGCCGGTGCTCGCCGGCAGCCCGCTGCGGCGCCCCCGGACCGTCGCCGCCGTCGTGCATGTGCTGCTCGTCGCCGGCACACCCGCCTTGGCGATGAGCTTCGTCATGCCGCTCGCCGGGTTGCGGGAGGCCGCGCTCGCCATGCTCGGCGTCGGCCTCGGCGTATTTCTCGCCGCCGCCGGCGCGAGTCTCGCGCGCGCGGCGGCGAGCGCTTCGGTAACGGCGATGCGTCTCGCGTTGATCGGCCTTGCCGTCACCGTGGTTCTTGGAATTTTGCTGGGAGCCAACCGCGCACCCTCGTTTCTCGGACCCGCGCCTTCCGCGACCGACAAACATCTGGTGTGGGGTCTGGTCGGCTGGGTCGCGATACTCGTCACCGGCGTCGCGTACCAGGTGGTGCCGATGTTCCAGCTCACGCGCTCCTACCCCGAGCGCCTGCGTTCCCGGCTCGTGCCCGCAATAGCGGCGGCGTTGCTCGTGTGGACCGTCGCCACATCGGTGCGGCCGACAGTCACGGGTTGGCCGGATCGGATCGGGACGTTCCTTCTCGCTGTCACGCTCGCCGCCTTTGCGATCGCGACGCTGTGGCTCCAAACCACGCGCCGCCGAAAGCTGCCGGACGCGACGCTGCGATTCTGGACGCTCGCCATGGCGAGCCTGTTCGCCGGCGTCATGCTTGCAATGGCCTACGCGACCGGGCTGACCGGCGACGCGCGCTTCGCGCTGCTCGCGGGCGCGCTGATGATCGTGGGTTTCGGCGTTTCGGTTATCGAAGGCATGCTGTACAAAATCGTTCCGTTTCTCGCCTGGCTGCATTTGCAGGCGTCCGGCAAAGCACAGGCGTTGCCGAACATGAAGGAGATCGTGCCGGACGAGCGCACCTTGCCGCACGTCCGGCTACACGGACTCTCGATCCTGCTGCTCGCACCCGCGGTGTTCGCGCCGTCGCCGTGGATTTATCCGGCCGCGCTTGCGCTCCTCGCATCGTTCCTTTGGCTTGGCTGGAACCTGATATCCGCGACCATGGTCTATCGCCGTGCGCTCAGTCGCATTTCCGTCGCTTGAACGTTAGCCGCGCGTAGAGCCGGGATAATGTCGGTTGGCCCGGCTATTGCTAAATGTAGCGTTAAGACAGCTCCCGCTTTGATTTGATCACGAACGCGCCCGCAATGCAGAACGCGCGTCGGCGCGCGGGCGCCGATACGTTACAATTTGGTTTATCGATGAGTCGGCCAGGATCACGGAGAATCGCCATTACTGCACGTCTTGAATATCCGCTGCCCGGTTTGCCCGAGCCGGGAAGACTCTTGGAAGTCGCCGACGGTGTCCATTGGGTGCGGATGCCGCTTCCCTTCGCTCTCGATCACATCAATTTGTGGCTGCTGCGTGACGGTGCCGGCTGGGTGATTGTCGATTCCGGCTTCGGCAACGACGCCACCAAAAAGCTCTGGGAAGCGATCTTTCGTGATCAGTTGCACGGCCGGCCGGTGCATCGCGTGATCGTCACGCACCTGCATCCGGATCATCTCGGTCTCGGCGCATGGCTCGCCGACCGTTTCAAGACGGACGTGTGGATGACCCAGGCGGAATTCGCGACGGCGCACGTCTTCTGGAACACCGCCGATGGCTCGTTGCAGCAACGCCAGGCGGAAATGTTCCGCCGGCACGGACTCGACGACTCGGCGCTGTCCAAAGTTTCCGCGCATCCCGGCGCCTATCGCCGCGCGATACCCGCCCTGCCAGTCACTTTTCGGCGTCTCATCGGCGGCGACTCCGTCATCATCGATGGACGGGCATGGCGCGTCGTCATCGGTTACGGTCATTCGCCCGAGCATGCGGCGTTGTATTGCGAAGCGCTCGGGCTCATGATTTCGGGGGACATGATGCTGCCGAAGATCAGCACGAATGTGAGCGTGACGCCCCTCGAGCCGGAAGGTAATCCGCTCGGGCTGTTCCTCGACAGCGTGAAGCGATTTGGCGACCTCCCGTCCGACACGCTGATACTCCCTTCGCACGGACAGGTGTTCCATGGTTTGCATCAGCGCATCGAGGATTTACTCGCGCATCACGCGGAACGCTTCGCGCTCGTGGCCGGCGCGTGCGCGCGGCCTTGCACGGCCGCGGAGCTTCTCGGGCAATTATTCAAGCGCGACCTGGACGCGCACCAGCTGTCGTTCGCAATGGGCGAGGCGATTGCGCACTTGAATTACTTGATGCACGCCGGACAACTGCAACGTACCACGGATTCAAACGGCCGTTACCGTTTCGCGCGCGCGTCCGCTTGAGGCGCGCCGGATAGCGTAATTGCCGATCTCTCCGCCGGCCGGCGCAAGCGCTACTTATAGAAGCGATGCCGCCCGATGGACGCGACCGGCGTCATTTCCCGCGACCAACTCGGCTCGATGCGGTCGGCGTGGTAGTTCAGGACGCCCGCGAGCTTCGGCGCGCGCCGTTCGTAATAAACCTCCTCGGCGATCTTCCAGGCGCGCTGCCACTCCTTGCCTTGCGGCTCGGGCACCATTTTGAATTCGGTCCAGGAAAAAGCGGCGACATAACGCTTGCGCAGCGGATCCCAGCTCTTCTGGTAGACGACGCCGCAAACGGTGTCCGGATAATACGGCGACGCCACGCGGTTCATCGTTACCTCGGCGACCGCGTATTGACCCGACTCCGGTTCGCCGCGCGCTTCGTAGTAGAC
>JAJPKH010000176.1 GCA_021323795.1 Acidiferrobacteraceae bacterium
AACATGCTGTTTCAGCAGTCGGTCATTCCGCGGCCGAAAGAACCGACTCCCGGCGGCGTGGGCTTCGAGCCGCGCCACTACGAGGAAAACTTGAATCATCCGTCTGAAGCCGGCATGGAGCACCAGGCCGGACCGACCGTGGCGAAGCAAAAAGCAGAGGAGAAGGTGTAATGGCGTGGGGTGAATCGAAGACGTGGTTGCGCGGCAAAGCCACCGGGAAGCTGTATCAGGATCTGCTCGACGATGCGGCGACGCAGCCGGCGCGCAACGCGAAGCGCAAGAAGATCGTCCACCCGGACGAAATGCCGTGGGAGATGTCGCGTCAAGGGCTGTTGAAGCACCTGCTTAACGAGCAGATGAATACGCGCATGGAGACGGTGGACGCGTACATGGAAATAATCCCGCCGGGGAGCCGGTCGGGCAAACATCGCCATCTCGCCGAGGAGTGCGTGTACGTGCTCGAAGGACGAGGCTACGACTTGCACCAGGATTGCGATGTTGAAATCACCGACACGTATCATTGGAAGGCGCAGGACGAGATCAAGCGCTACGAGTGGGAGGCGGGCGACGTCATCTACATTCCGCCCAACACCATTCATCATCACTTCAACGCCAGCCCGGATAAACCGGTTCGATTGATTTCCGCCATCAACCGGATCTACCGGCACTGCGGCCTGAACGATCTCGAGCAAATCGAAGACGCGCCCGAGTACGATCCGAGCGTCGTGCTCGACGCCGCCACCATGGAGCGCTACCTCAAGCGCAAGGCGTAGGCGAGCCATGCCGCACGATGCCGACGTCCGTGACGCTGCTGCTGAATAATGACGACGTACGGCGACTGCTGAATCCGGGCAAAACCCGGGAAGCGCTCGAAGCCGCGTACCGCGAGCTGATCGACGGCGAGGCGGTCTGCCGGCCGCGCATCGACGTTCGCATTCCCACCCGCCAGCCGGGGCGCTTCTATCAATGGGGCACGATGGAAGGCGGCTCGACGTCCGGCTACTTCGCGATCCGTATGAAATCGGACGTGGTTTATGAGCAGGAGTATCAAGGGGTGCGCACACGGGAGAAGTTCGCGTCCCGCCCGGGGCTCTACTGCGGGTTGATCCTGCTGACCGATATTGAGACCGGTACACCGCTGGCGATCATCAACGACGGTTACCTGCAGCATCAGCGGGTCGCGGCGGACAGCGCAATCGGCACCAACATCATGGCGCGGCGCAACGCGCGCGTGCTCGGCATGCTCGGTTCGGGTGGCATGGCTCGCTCGCATCTGGAAGCGCTGCTGCAGGTCCGCCCGATCAAGCACCTGCGGGTCTACAGTCCCACGCGCGAACACCGCGTGGCTTTCGCCGCCGAAGCGTCCGATCGCTTCGGCATCGAGGCGGTGGCGCTGGATGAACCGCGCGACGTCTACCGTGGCGCGGATATACTCGCGGCCTGTACCGATTCGGCCTTGCCGGTGATACGCGGCGAATGGCTGGAACCCGGGATGCACATCGTTTCGATCGGCGGTCCGCCGGACACGCTGGCGCGCCAGCGGCTCGACGTCACGCTGCGGCTCGGCGCGGCACCCGCGCCGATCGGCCGGCCCGAGCTCGGCATCGCCGACGAATACCTCGCGTATCTCGCGCGCCCCGACGACGCGTCATGGGGTCAACATCGCGCGCAAGGCCGCAAACCCATCACCGGGGAGCACAGGAACATCATGCTGGCGGACGTCCTGCAAGGAAGGACGCGCGGGCGGTCTTGCGACGAGCAGATCACTTATTCGGAGCGCGGCAATATCCAGGGCGCGCAATTCTTCGCGATCGCGGCGGTCGTGTACGAAGAGGCGCGGCGGCAAAGCATCGGCCGCGAATTGCCGACCGAGTGGTTCCTGCAGGATATTCGAGACTGAACAGCCGACCGCGGCGGGTTCGCAACATGAAGGGGCTGCATATGAAACTAGGCAGATTTCTCAAGGGTCCGGTCCTGCCGGCGTTGCTGGTGCTAGCGGTTTTCGTTCCTGTCTGTGAATCTTCGCGCGCGGCCGACGCGTCATTACTGCTTTATAAAGGCGCAGACCGCGATCAGCGCGTTGTGGCGGCCGCAAAGCATGAAGGGTCTCTCACCCTCTACACGACCATTGCGGAAAAGGATGTCGGTCCGCTTATCAGCGCCTTCGAAAAAAAATACGGCATCAAGGTCAATACCTGGCGCGCCGGCACCGACAAAGTGTTACAGCGCGTCGTCACGGAGGCGCAGGCGGGTCGTTATGACGTCGACGCGGTTCATTTCGGTTCGCCGGAAATGGAGGCGTTGCACCGCGAAAAGTTATTGCAGCCGGTGGCGTCGCCGCATTTCAAAAGCCTGGTGCCGGGCGCGGTCCCGGCGCATCACGAATGGGCGGCAACCTTATTGAGCGTCTGGGTTCAGGCCTACAACACCGGGAAGGTCAAGAAAGAAGAGCTGCCTAAGAGCTACGAGGACTTACTCAATCCGCGCTGGAAAGGCAAGCTGGGTATCGAGGCGAAGAACCAGGAATGGTTCTACTCCGTCGTCGCGCAAATGGGCGAGCAGCGCGGGCTCGAATTTTTCCGCAAACTGGTCGCCACCAACGGCATATCGGTGCGCAAGGGACATTCGCTGTTGAACAACCTGGTGATATCGGGGGAGGTGCCCCTCGCGCTGACGGTTTACAACTACATGCCCGAATCGGCCAAACGCAAGGGCGCGCCGATCGACTGGTTCGCCATCGAGCCCGCCATCGCGCGTTCCAACGGCGTGGGCATCGCCAGGCACGCGTCTCATCCCAACGCGGCCCTGTTGTTCTACGATTTTATGTTGAGCGATGCGCAGAACCTGCTGGTCGACATGGATTACGTGCCGACCAATACCAAGGTAAAGTCGCCGCTGAAGAATATGCGGCTTAAGCTCGTGGACCCGGTTGTTACGCTCGACCAGATGGACAAGTGGACTAAGCTATTTGAAGAGATAGTCGTGAGGCGGGGCGGCGGAACGTGAACAGGCGAGCCCTCGGTTGCCGTAGAGCATGAACGTGCAGGCGGAGAAATTTCCATGAGTACGATTTCGGCGACAACGCAGCCGGCCTCGGTAGGGCGTTCCTTTCGTCAAGTCTGGTTGATCACCGGCGGGCACGCGCTCACACACTGGTACCCCGCTACTTTTTATCTGTTGCTTCCGTTGATCGGCAAAGAGCTCGGGCTGAGCTACAGCCAGATCGGTCTGGTGATGACGTCGCAATATATCGCCGGCGCCATCGCGAATATTCCGGGCGGCATGCTCGTCGACAACGTCGGTCGGAAAGGTTTTTTGATGGCACTGTCCCTCTTTTGGATCGGCTTTCCTTATTTATTGATGAGCTTCACCCACAGCTACTGGATGATGCTGCTGTGCGTGACCATGGTCGGCGTCGGCAACAATCTTTGGCATCCCACCGCCATTCCGACGTTGGGTAAGCTCTATCCCGATCGCAAGGGCCTGGTGTTGTCCTTGCATGGCATGGGTGGCAACGTCGGCGAAGCCCTGGCGCCGCTCGCCATCGGCACGTTGCTGGCCGCGCTGACGTGGCGCGAGATCGTCGTGCTTAACGTGATTCCCGGCGTGGTGATGGGGATCCTGATTTTGCTGTTCCTCGGCGCCATTCGCCTTTCTCCGAAAAAGACAAATGCCGAAACGCAGGCGCTCGAAGAGGGGGATCACGAGCGTCGGGCGTTGTCGCAATATTTTCGCGACTTCGGACAACTGCTGAGGAACCGCAGCCTGATTCTGCTCTGCACCAGCTCGGCGTTCCGTTCGATGACGCAAAACGCCCTGCTGACGTTCCTGCCCGTGTTCCTTGCCTACGAGATGGGCTATTCGCCGTTGTGGGTCGGCGTTTGTATGTTCGCGCTGCAGACGGCCGGATTCATCGCCTCGCCGATCTCCGGCCATCTGTCGGACCGGATGGGACGGCGCCAAATTCTGATTACGAGCATGGCGATGACGGCCGTGGTGCTTGGGTTCATGGCGTTCGCCGGGCGCTCGCCGATATTTGTGTTCTTCGTCGCGCTGCTCGGATTCTTTTTGTATGCGATCCGGCCGGTATTGCAGGCGTGGCTCCTCGAAACGACGCCGAAAAACATGGGCGGCACGGGCATCGGAATGCTGTTCGGCATTCAGGCGCTCGGCTCCGCCGTGGCGCCCTTGGTCGGCGGCCTGATCGCGGACGCGTACGGGCTGCTGGCGACGTTTTATTTTCTGGCGGGAACCATCGTCGTTGCCAACTTCTTCATCTTCTTCATGCCAGCCGGCCGAGCCGACGGGGGCGCCGCTTCGAAACCGGCGTGACTACCGCGTATAAGCGGCGTGCAACGATGTGCCCGTCGCGTGCCCCCACGCTCGCATCGTTGAACGCGGAACGCGGCCGCGGATCGCCGGCCGCTCGCGCTTGGCTTTCCCGGAAGGTACGAATCGGAACGCATTGATGGGAGAGTTGTACGCCATCCTGTCGGCGTCGCTCTTTGCGGCCGCCAACGTAGCAATTATTCGTGGCGTCAATGCGCCATCGCAAGATAACGGCGCATTTCTATCCATTGTGCTGACGGCGGTGATTTCGGGCGCCATGTACGCATGGGCGTACGCATCACGAGGCGCGCCGACCATCACCGCCGTCGGCGTCTATTGGCTCGCCGCCGCCGGGTTGCTGACAATATTCCTCGGCCGCGTCTTTCTGTACGCCTCGATCCAATATCTCGGCGCGGTGCGGGCCTCGGCCGTCAAACGACTCAACCCGTTCTTCGCGGTATTGCTCGGCTTGCTGGTATTGGGAGAGCCCCTGACCGTCGGGCTCGTCGTCGGCATGGCGCTGATCTTTTCAAGCGTCATCCTGCTGGTGCGGCACAGCTTCAACGCCGCGGGCCGCGCCACGAACCACGCGATTCCGGAACGCAACCTATGGCGCCGCGCCCGCAACGCCGTTTCGGCGGCGGGAAACTTAGGTTATTTCTACGGACCGGTGTCGGCGCTGGCGTATGCCGTCGGCTACGTCGGACGCAAGAAAGGGCTTGATCAAATCCCGGACCCGTTCTTCGGGACGATGATCGGCGCGGTTGTCGGTATCCTCGCATTCCTCGCGGCGGCGCTGTTCCAGCAAAGCTACCGGAACGCGGTGCGTTCCGCCGTCACGCGGTTTAACGGATGGCAGTTCGCGGCGGGTGTCTTCAGCTCGCTCGGCCAGATCTGTTATTTCACCGCGCTCAATCACAGCACGATCGCGCGCGTCGCCTTGATCAGCGCGATGGAGGTCTTCGTCACCATGTTTCTCTCGGTCTGGGTGCTGAAGTCGCGCGAGCCGTTCGGCATACCGGTTATTGGCGCCGCGGCGCTCGGCGTGCTCGGAACCGCCTTTATCGTGTGGAAATGAACCGCTCAGGACGGCGGACGGGCGATAAAGACTTGGTCTCCTTGGATCGTAACCGGATACGTCTGCAGCGGGATCATGCACGGAGGTGCGGTGACGGCGCCGGTGGGGATATGGAAGGCGCCGTTGTGAAAATTGCATTCAACGACCTCGCCGTCGATATAACCCTCGGATAGCGACCCGGGGCCGTGAGTGCACTGGTCGTTGGTGACGTAAATTCGTCCGTCCACATTGAAGACGGCGAGGACGAGATTGCCGGTCTCGACTTTGAGGGCGCCGCCGACAGGGACGTCGGCTACGCGACAGAGCGGTAACAGGTCGGTCGGTGAATTCACGGGCGCGATGACGGTCTTACGATGGTGAGCTTACAACGACAAGGGAACGTTCGAGATCGGTGTTTTCGCGGATCGCTTTACAAGGTTTAATTTAAATGAAGCGCGCATTTACGGCCGCGAAATTATAGTGCTATCTTCCGATTGATGAAAGTAGAAGTGGTGTTCGGTATCAGAACAGGCAATACAAACATGAGAGAGCAGACAGCAATGTTTTCACTGAGTGGCGATTCCGAGGAGACGGCGGCATGTTGAGAGCGGAGCAGAACGAATTGGTGACCCGGACAGGACCGGGCACGGCGATGGGCGAGCTGTTTCGGCGCTACTGGATTCCCGCGCTGCTCGCCGAAGAGCTCGCCGACCGCGATTGTCCGCCGGTGCGCGTCAAGCTTCTTTCCGAACGGCTTATCGCGTTTCGCGATACCCAGGGTCGCCTGGGTTTGATGGATGAGTTCTGCGCACATCGCGGCGTGTCGCTCTGGTTCGGGCGTAACGAGGAATCCGGTTTGCGCTGCCCCTATCACGGCTGGAAATACGACGTGACCGGCCAATGCGTCGAAGTGCCGTCGGAGCCGGAGGAGAGCGGTTTCTGCAAGAGAATAAAGCTCAAATCCTATCCCTTGGTCGAGCGCGGAGGCGTCCTGTGGACCTACATGGGACCGCCCGATACGCAGCCGCCGCTGCCCGAGTACGAGTTTGCCACCGTGCCCGCCAAGCAAACCTTTGTATCCAAGCGGCTGCAAGAATGTAACTACTTGCAAGCGATGGAAGGCGGCATCGACTCCAGTCACGTTTCCTTCCTGCATCGCGGCGCGCTGAACCAAGATCCGCTTTTCAAAGGCGCCAAGGGCAACCAATACAATCTGCGTGACGCGCAACCGAAGTTCGAGGTCGTGGAGTCGGACGGCGGCCTGCTTATCGGCGCGCGCCGCAACGCGGAAAACGGCAACTACTACTGGCGGATCACGCAATGGGTCACGCCGTTCTTTACCGTTATCCCGCCGCGCGGCGACCATCCCATCCACGGGCATTTCTGGGTGCCGATCGACGATGAAAATTGCTGGGCCTGGAGTTACGACTATCACCCGACGCGGGAGCTGACCGCCGTGGAGCTGCAGGCCATGAAGGACGGGCACGGCGTGCACGTCAAATACGTGCCCGGTACCTATCGGCCCGCGCAGAACAAGGACAATGACTACCTCATGGATCGCCGGGCGCAGAAGGAAGGGCGCAGCTTCAGCGGCATCGACGGTTTCGCCATGCAGGACGCGTCGGTGCAGGAAAGCATGGGCCCGATTCAGGATCGGACCAAGGAAAACCTGGTATCCACCGACAACGGCATTATCATGGCGCGTCACCGGCTAATGAAAGCGGCAAAAGCCCTGGAAAAGGGCATCGAACCCCCGGGCCGCGATCCGGTCACACATCGTGTACGTTCGGTATCCGTCATCCTGCCTCCGGACGTCGCGTTCAAGGACGCGGCGAAGGAAGCGCTGAAGGCGCAGGCGGGCGTGGCGCATACCTCCGTCTGATGGGATTGGCTCAAGGAGCACGCTACTCATGCTAAGCGAATCACGCGCAGCGGCGGCCGACACGCGTCACCGCATCGATTATCCGAACTCGCGGCCGCGCGCCTTGGCGCTGGTCGGACTCGGCGATGGGGGCGCGAAGATCGCCCGTCGCGCCGGGGAACACGGATTCGCGCACGTGCGCATCCTAACGGCCGAGCATCCATCGCCCGACCGCCACGTTGACTCAGGAGAAGCGAGCGCGCTCACCGGTATGGCGCGGGCGATCGCCGCGGAAGGCCACCGCTTGGGCCAGGCGTTGGAGCAGGCCGATATGATCTTCATGGTCGCCACGCCGACCGACGACCTCGGTGTCGCGGCCGAGATCGGACAGCTAGGCAGGCAGCGGAACATCTTGATTACCGGCGTTCTCATCGCGCCGAGCGCAACGGCCCCGAACGTCGACGGCGCGCTTGAACTGCTGCGTGCGGCCACGGATATGCTCGTCATCGCTTCCGATGCGAGTTACGTCATGGAAATGCTGGCGGAGCTGGGGGCTACGACCGCCGTAAACAAAGGGACGGATTAATCGCCCGGGAAACGCGCGCATCAACGCGCCCGTACCGAGCGCGTTGATGCGAAGGAAGGATAATTTACGGCAGCGGCGTTACTGTCCCAGCGGCCGCATGCGCAATGCTTCGTTGATTTTCTCGGCGGCCTGCATCAGCTTCGGCAGGAAATCGACGGTCATCGTCTTTTCCGAATTGCGATTCGCCTGTCCGCTGATGTTCATGGCGGCGATTATCTTTCCGGTGCGGTCCTTGAGCGGTACCGAGATCGCGCGCAGCCCCTCTTCAAGCTCCTGATTCACGTACGACCACCCGCGCTGCCGGTCGGCCTCGATGATGGACATCAACTTCTTCACGTCGGTCACGGTGAATTTCGTGTACGTCTTGATGTGCGAAGCGGCGAGCGCACATTTGAGTTGCGCGTTATTCAGTCCCCCAAGCAATACGCGTCCCATCGACGTCGCGTAAGCCGGAAGCCGGCTGCCGGGGCCGAGGCTGACCGCCATTATCTTGCTCGTGGGTACGCGCGTGACATAAACGATCTCCGCTCCGTCGAGTACGGAGATCGAACACGATTCATGCACCTCCGCGACGAGCTGCTCCATGACGGGCTCGGCGGGTATCCAGAACGGCGCGGTCGATAAATAGGCATATCCGAGATCGAGAATTTTCGCCGTCAGACGGAATTTCTTCTCGTCGGCCGTCACGTAACCCAGGTTTTCGAGTGTCAGAAGAATCCGCCGCGCGCCGGCGCGTGTAAGGCCGGCCCGCGCGGCGACCTCGGACAGGGTCATGCGCGGCGTGTCGGCGCCGAAGGAGCGAATGACGGCGAGCCCGCGCGCAAAAGATTGCACATAGCTGTCGCCAGGTCGGAGTTGAGCGCTCATGTTTTTTGACCTCATGCGTAAAGCGTAAGATGAGTTCACCACGCGGACGCGTTGACGCGGTGCGTGGCGGATGGTTAACTCTGCCACGAATCGTTCGTTATTAGAATAGTTGTTCTACATACGAACTTCAAACGAAGTGACCGTGGACTGTGCGATTATCATCGGCGCGCCTCAACGCCGGTGTTGCGCGCATGCCGGCTGAGGTGGCGGGTGATTAACAAAATTGTTTCTACGCTGGTGGCGGCCGTCGCCGATATTCGCGACGGCGCCACGATCATGATCGGCGGGTTCGGAACGGCGGGAATGCCGAGCGAGCTGGTCGATGCGTTGATCGAGCAGGGGGGGCGCGATCTCGTCATCGTCAGCAATAACGCCGGCAACGGCGAAATCGGCCTTGCGGCGCTGCTCAAGGCCAAGCGCGTCCGGAAGATCATTTGCTCGTTTCCCCGGCAGTCGGATTCATACGTATTCGATGCCCTCTATCGCGCGGGCGAGATCGAGCTGGAGCTGGTTCCACAGGGAAACCTGGCCGAACGCATCCGCGCGGCGGGAGCCGGTATCGGCGCCTTTTATACGCCCACCGGCTACGGGACGATGCTCGCGGAGGGCAAGGAAACGCGCGAAATCGACGGACGTCACTACGTGCTCGAGTACCCGATTCACGCGGACTTCGCGCTCATCAAGGCCGAGCGAGGCGACCGCTGGGGCAATCTGGTTTACCGCAAAGCTGCGCGAAATTTCGGGCCGATCATGGCCACCGCGGCCAAGTGCACGGTGGCCCAGGTCAACGAGGTCGTGGAGCTGGGCGGTCTCGATCCGGAGGCCATCGTCACCCCGGGCATTTTCGTGCACCGCGTCGTCGCGGCGCCGGGCGCCCGGATAAAGGCAGTCGCTTAAAGGGAGCGATCTATGAAACGCCTCACGCACGACCAAATGGCCGCTCGGGTCGCCAGAGATATTCCAGAGGGCGCCTACGTCAATCTGGGGATCGGTCTGCCAACGCTGGTCGGCAATCATCTGCCCAAGGACCGAGAAATCGTATTGCACAGCGAAAACGGGATACTCGGCGTCGGACCGACGCCGGCACCCGGCTACGAAGATCCGGAATTGATCAACGCGAGCAAGGAAAAAGTAACGCTCGTTCGCGGCGGGGCTTTTTTTCACCATGCCGACGCCTTCGCCATGATGCGCAGCGGCCATCTTGATTTTTGCGTGCTCGGCGCGTTCCAGGTTTCCGCAGCCGGCGATCTCGCGAACTGGCACACGGGTGCGCCCGGTGCGATCCCGGCGGTGGGGGGCGCGATGGATCTCGCGATCGGCGCCAAGCGCGTCTTCGTCATGATGGAACATCTGACAAAGAACGGTGAAAGTAAAATCGTCGAGCGTTGTACCTATCCGCTGACGGGCGTTGAGTGCGTCGACCGGATCTATACCGACCTCGCGGTGATCGACGTAACACCGGACGGGTTGAGCGTGCTGGAAACTGTCGATGGGCTAAGCGTCGAGGAGCTTCAGCGGCTTACCGGTGTTCCGCTCCAGCGAGCACCCATGCTGCGCGTGGGCTGAGAGGCCGCAGGTGTTTTGAGCGCGCTTCGCTTCGGTTAAATGCAATCCTTCCTCAATCAACTCGTACGGCGCTTCAAAAGCACCTCATCGAGAACCTTCGTTCTATATCCGCTGATCGTGATCGCCTGGGAGTTGCTCATCAATGGAGGCGATCTGCACGCGAATCCGCTGTTTCTGCCCGTCATGGCGTGGGGTTATCTCCAGTACCGGCTTTGCGGCATATACCGCATCAAGCGCGGTGGCGGAGGGCCCGGCATGGACACGCCGCCCGACCGGCTGGTAACGACAGGACCGTTCGCGTACATGCGCAACCCCATGTACTTGGGCCAAATTATTTTCCTAATCGGTTTGGCCCTGACGCTGCATTCCTTGCTCGCCGCGCTGCTCACGGTGGCCGTCGCGGTCTGGTTCCATTTCCGGGTCTTGCGCGATGAGCGGAGGTTGCTACAGCGATTCGGCGAGCCGTACGCCGCGTACCGGCAGGCAACCAAACGCTGGCTGCCCGGTTTGTTTTGACAATTGGTATCTCGCCGCGCCCGCGTTGCGCGACGAGATCGCCGGAAAAGAGGATTGTTCTTAACGCCAGGCGGACGCTTAGACCCGCCATTCGCCGGCGAGCAGCCGCGGAATGAGCGGGTGCAGCACGCGATAGGAGAACCCCCATAGTCGATACGGCCCGATCCGGTAAAACGGGATCTGCTGCGGCGCCGGCCAAGTGGGAAACTGTTCGGTGGCGACGCCATGGGCCTCGGGCAAGGCGAGATCCTTGAGGCGCACGTCGAGGATCTCCGCAATCTCGCGCTCGCATGCGCGCCAAACACCCGGCGTGACGACGCGCGCGAGAAATGGAAATACCCGAAAGCCGGTGGTTTTGGTTTCGAGAACCGGCAGGTGCTCGATGATTTCGATCGTCCCGGGGCCCAGACCTATTTCCTCTTGCCCTTCGCGTAACGCCGTTTGCAGCATCGATTCGTCCGCCGGATCGCGCTTGCCGCCGGGAAACGCCAATTGACCGCCGTGCACGCCTGCTTCGCTGCGCCGGACCAGAACTACATGCAGCTCGCCTTCGGCCGAGCGATACACCGGCACAAGAATCGCCGCGTCACGCTTTACGGCGCCGTTCCGGTTATCGGGATCGGCGCTCACGGAATGTTCCGTTCTAGAGCCTCCTCACTTTCATCAGGTTCGCCACGATGTCGAGCGCCGCATCCGGATTGCGCTCCTTGTACACGCGCGTTGCCGTCGCGGCATCATCGACGACTTTGAGCGCGATCTTCTCGCCGACGCGTTCTTCTCCGAGTAAACCCCGCGTGGCGCGAAACTCCACCTGCAGCGATCCTATATAAGTGGCTTTCTTCGGTTCGACGGTGAAGCGCACGTCGGTCGGTACATAGCCCGTGGTTCCGGGAAACGGCCGGTACAGCTTGAACAGCGAATATTCCCCGGCCGGCAGTTTCATCGCGAAGAACGTTTGCGGCTGGCGCGTGTTCGCGGAAATGCTTTCGGTGAAGCCGGTGAATGCCCGTTTAAGACCTATACTCTCGGCGGTTCCGTAGTACAACTCATACTCTATGGCAGGAACATCGTTCGCGCCGACCGGCTTGCCCTTCGAGTTGTAGAATTGAGGTACGAGCGTCCCAAAAACGATGCCGTCATCCTCATTGAGACCTTCGGTGTCGACTATGCCTCGTTCCGGATTCGGCACGGAGGAACAAGCGGCGAGCAGCGCTAGTGTCGCCAGGAGCATGGATAGGATCGACCCAGTTCTTATCGTCGGTGCCATTTATAAAACTCCTGCAGTTGCGGTTAAGTGGAGGCGCACTCGCGATGGGAGCCCGTAGCAGCGCCATGGTCAATTACCGGAATTGTAACGAGATAGGCCTCACAAAGCACAGCGTCGTGAAGAAAAGCTCCCATTCCTCAGACGGTCGCGGAACGCTCGAAGAGGCTCCATGTTCCAGCACGTCGTCGGTGAATTTCCATCGGCACGAGCGCGCGGTTCGGTGGGCGAACCGCCCCCGGCCCGTCTCAGCCGGCGCCTGCCGGCCGACGTCTTTACGATCCAGCCGCCTCGATGGCTATAGAAAGCCTTGGGAAAATGTTAAGTTCCCTCGTGATGAAATGTCACCGTCCATCAAGCACCGCGGTGAGCCGAGTACCGACCGACGCGTGCAGCCCCTGCTGTTATTAAGATGACGGAAGCGACCAGGTCCGAGTCCGCTGGCCTGCGCGGACTTTACGCGGTCTACGCGACCGCGTTTTTCAGCTTGAGTCTGGTGCCCATGACGTCCTTGATCGTGCCTCTGTGGGCGTTGTCCTTGGGCGCGTCTCCGGCGTTGATCGGTATCGCCGTTGCCAGCCGCTCGGTGCTCCCGTTTTTCTTATCCATTCACGGCGGCGCGATGATGGATCGGATGGGAACGCGCCGGCTCATGCTCGTCTTCTCCGCGACGGGCGCGTTGCTTACGCTCTTTTACCCGTTGCTGCCGTACATCGTGGCGTTGATCGCGCTCCAATTCGTGCTCGGGTGGGCGCAAGGCATGGGATGGATCGGCGCGCAGACCAAGATCGCGCGCCTCACGCGAGGCAACGCGAAGTACGCCGCGCACTTCAGCTTCTTCACGACTATCGGAACTTTCATCGGGCCGCTGATCGCGGGAGCCGCGTGGGACCTGTTGGGCGCCTGGGGTGCGTTTGGCGTCATAACGCTCTGGGGTGCGGCCCTGGCGCTGGCCGCGTATAAATTACCCGCGGCGTCGGCCGAGCAGGAACGATCCAGACCCTTCCGCTGGCGCGAGATGCTTCCGCACGTGTCGGACTATCTGCGCGCCTTCGCCATGATAAGCATTCCCGGCGTGGCGCTCGTGGTGGTCGCGACTTTTTTGCGGATCTCCGCTTTCAGCATACAAGGGTCTTTCTACACGGTTTATCTGGAAGGCATCGGCATGTCGGGAACGCTGATCGGCATCCTGGTGGGTTTTGCTTCGCTCATCGGCGGCCCGGCGGCGTTGTTGACCGCGCCGGCGCTCAAGGCGGTGCGGCCGCACTGGTTGCTGCTCGGCTCGATCGTCATCGCCGTCGTTTCGATTTGCGTCACGCCGCTGCTGCACGGTTTTGTCGCGCTGCTGATAGCGGCCGGCATCTTCGGTCTGGGGCTCGGCATGGGATTGCCGCTGTTGCTGTCGATTTTGTCCGACGCGAGCCATGAGCGCGAGCAGGGCATGAGCGTCGGTTTGCGCACGACGGCCAATCGGCTGGCCTCGATCGTCATCCCCGTGCTGATGGGATTCGTCATCGAAATCGCGGGAATAACAACCGGATTTTTCGTGATCGGCACGGCGTTGCTCGGCGTGCTCGCCGCTGCGGCATGGGTGGTGCATCGCTCCCCGGCATTCGCGCGCGCATGAGCGCTTCACGTTCGCATCCCGAACGATACCGAACAGGACTACGGTAAAGATAGCGATTGGCTACGGTTGCACATGCGGCGAACCGAGACCGCGCCCGTCCGGCAGGTGAGAACATTGGCCGTCGGGTGTTCGCGCTTTACAATGCGAGTCGCCTGTTCTGCCCGTCGACGATCTTCGCACCACTATCCACAGGACATCATTTTCGTGTGCACTGCGACAGGATCGTTTGTTTCGAAAACGACCGGAGCGATGAACATCGTCGAGGCGGGGCATACCTGGAACTGCCCGGAGGAGAAAGCATAGGTGAGTAAATTGATTCCACGCCTGCAGATGCACCAGTTCCCGCCGGAGCTGGCCGCTTCGTTGCAGTCCAAGGTACAACGCCTGAAGTATCTCGGGGAATTTTTCCAATGCATGGGCAACCAGCCACAGGCATTGTTGTCGTTCAATACCCTGACCGAGGATCTTAAAAAAGCCCTGCCCGACAATCTCACCGAGGTCGTGGCGCTGACCGGCGCCGGCATCATGGAGAATCATTACGAGCGCCACCAGCACGAACGCTTGAGCGTCAAGCTCGGCTTCGACAAGGAGTGGGTGCGCGAAGTGAACGCGCTCGCGCCGGACCAAGCCAAATTGATGCGCCCGGACGAGCGCGTCGTGCAAAAGTTCACCGTCGCCGTCATCAACCGCCGCGGGCACGGGGTCGAGAAGGAATTCGACGCGGTGGTGCAGGCAATCGGTCCGCAACAGGCCACGGCCGTCATCATGCTCATCGCGCGCTACGTCATGCACGCGCTTATTTCGAACGCGCTGGCGCTCCGACCGCCCGTGCCCTCGATTTTCGAGGAGGAAAAAACATGAGCGCGCCGCTTTGGCTGAGCGAGGCGGACGTCGTTGTGCTGATGGACATGGGAGAGGCGATCGATGCGCTCGAGAAAGGCTTGGCCGCCGAGGCGCGCGGCGAAGCCGAGAACATGGTCAAGACCCATGCGACTTGGGGCGAGGGCGACACGCTGCACGCGATCGGCGCGACGTTTCCGCAAGCGGGGTTCGTCGGCACCAAAACTTGGGCACACACCGAAGGCGGCGCGAGCCCGCTGTTGGTGCTGTTCGACAGTCATAACGGCGCGGTCAAAGCCATCATCGAGGCCTTCGCGCTGGGCCAGATGCGCACCGGCGCCATCTCCGGAGTGGCGACACGCTGGCTCGCGGCCGAGGACGCCGATGAGCTCGCGATCATAGGAACCGGCAAGCAGGCGATCACGCAGGTCGCCGCGGTGGCCGCGGTGCGCCCGCTGAAAAATGTGCGCGTCTTCAGTCCGAACTCCGAGCACCGCGCCGCCTTCATCGGCAAATTGCGGGCGGAAGGTTTCGATTTCGCCGTGACCGAAACCAAGTCGGCGGAAGAGGCAACGAAGGGCGCGCCGATCGTTACCTTGGTGACGCGCGCCACGCGGCCGTTTTTGCGCGCCGATATGCTCGCGCGCGGCGCGCATGTGAACGCGGTCGGCGCCATCGTGCCGAGCCGCGTGGAATTCGCTCAGGATGTCTTTTCGCGCTGCGGGCGCGTCGCGGTCGACAGCGTGGCGCAAGTGCAAAAGTTATCGCGCGAGTTCATGGATTATTTCGGCGCGGACAAAGCTCGCTGGGCGCAGGTCCTGCCGCTTTCGCAACTGGTAGCGCGGGGCGAACCGCGGCCGGCGAATACGGACCTGACCTTGTTCAAGGCCATGGGTATGGGAATTTCCGATCTGTCGTTGGGCATCGAACTCTATAATAAAGCTAGGGCACGCGGTGTGGGACGGAGCTTCGTTTCGCCCACGCGCGTCAACCCGCGGCTTCAGGCGAAGACGTCCGTGGAAAGACTGCGCAACGCGCGGAGGTAAGAGGTCATGACAGAGACTACCGCAAAATTCGTCGATAACACCGGGGCGCCCGCCGCCAAGCTGGAACTGTGGCCGGCCATTATCATTTCGAAAGCGCGCATCGAGGCGGAGGTCGAACGGCTCGCGAGCTTGCCGGCGCCGGCGAACGGCCGGCGCTCGAGTTTGATCGTGCATCCCAACGCCACGGCGCCCGGCCTGGGGCTCGCGCCCGGCGTGCAGGTCTCGCTCAACGTGCTGAAACCGGGCGAACGCACGCAGCCGATCCGGCACAATTCCACGCAGGTCAATTTCTGTATCCGCGGCCGCGGCTATTCCGTCGTCAACGGCAAGCGCATCGCATTCGAGCGCTACGACGTATGGAACAACCCGTCCATGGCGACGTATTATCACGTCAACGACGGCGAAGACCTGCAAGTACGGATCACGTACAGCAACGCGGCGCTGCTCGAGAAAATGAACGTGCACGTCGTCGAGGAAGACCCACCGATGGTCGATGCGGTGCCGTCCTCCGCGAAGCCGGACGAGAGCCACTCGAAATCGGTCAATCCGTTCGGCACGTTCAAGCTCACCGAGGACGGCGCCTATTTGATGCCGTACGAAAAGCTGATCAATCCCGATGTGGTGCCGTCGTTGCCGCTGCATTGGCCCTGGCAACTCGTGAAAGAGCATCTCGACAAGCTGCAGGCGCTCGGGAAATCCTACGTCGGCCGCCGGCTGTATCTGCTGTTCAACCCGGCGACCGGCCGCACCAACGGCACGACCCACAACTTTTTCGCGACGATGTGCGTGCGTCCGCCGGCGATCATCGACCGGCCGCATCGTCACACGGCCGCCGCCATCAATTATTACTTCTCCGGTCGCGGTTACAGCGTGGTCGAGGGCAAGCGCTACGAGTGGGAAGCCGGCGATCTCATGCTGTCGGCGCCCGGCTGGGGCATCCACAACCACGCTTCCTACGACGAGCCGGTGTACGAGCTGACCATCCAGGACAGCCCGCTCAATATCGCGATGGAGTCGCTGCTGTGGCAGGAAAATCTCAAGCAGCCGCTCGCGACGCTCGGCTCGCAAGAAGGCTTTGCGACCAATCGCGCCAACGCCGCGGGATGACATGATCAAGCTCGAGAAAGATTTCCTGCGCGGATCGTATCCGCCGGTGATTACGCCGTTCAAGAAGGGGGCGGTGGACTACGACAAGTTCGCCGAGCTCGTGGACCACCAGATCCGCGAAGGTTCGCACGGCATCCTCGCGACCGGCACCAGCGGCGAACCGAGCACGCTGACGGTCGAGGAGCGCGGCCGCCTGTATAAAGCGGCGGTCGATACGGCGGCCGGTCGTGTGCCGGTCGTGGCGGCGACGGGTTCACAGTCGCACGCAGAGACCGTTGAACTGCAGAAACTCGCGGAGCAGGCGGGTGCGGACGCGCTGTTGATCGTAACACCGTATTACCTGCGTCCGCCGCAGCGCGGCTTGGTCGATTACTACATCGATTTGGGCAGGCGCACCGAGCTCCCGATCATGATCTATCACATTCCCGGCCGTGCGGCGATCAGCTTGCAGCTCGACACCTTGGAGAAGATCGCCGAGAAAACCCCGAACCTGGTCGGCATCAAGCACGCGGTCAACGACCTCGGTTTCGCGAGCGAGATGCTGGCGCGCTTCGGGTTCGATTTCCGCGTGTTCGTGGGGCTGGAGGATCTCAGCTTCCCCATGCTCGCGATCGGCGCGAGCGGGCTGATGAACGCGGTCGGCAACATCGCGCCGCGCAAAGTCGCGCAGCTCTACGAAAAAACCGCGCAGGGCGCGCTGGAAGAGGGGCGCCGCCTGCATTATGAATTGTTCGAGCTCAATCAGGCGGTGTTCTTCGACACCAACCCGATTCCCATAAAGTACATGATGAAGCGCATGGGTCTGCTGCACGAGAACGAACACCGCCTCCCCATGGCGCCGGCGACCAAGGACCTCGAGAAACGTCTGGACGAAGTCCTGCGTCGGGCAGGCCTCCTGTCGCAAAACGTCAAGGCGGTTTCGACTTAAGGCGTCGCGCCGGCGTCGGTACGGCGGCGGACGGACTGTCGAAGACGCCTTACGACGCCTGACGCCCAACATCGCAGCGCTTGCTCTTTTTCATGGGCCGGGCTGACCCTCCGCGCGGCGTCCGATCCGGACACTCAGCGCACGCAATTTTCCTCGGTATACGCAGTTGTTTGGCTTCGCGCGGACGCCCGACCCGAACGGGCGCGAGCGCCTCTCGTTGACGACGGCGCGGCTTTTACACATACTATCCGGACAGTATATTTGTTAGCGAAAGGGTTAAGTCCATGGCCAATACAGCCGCCACTCAACCGCGGATATGGAAGCGCAACGATCCCGCGATGCCGGAGGAGTTTCGGCAAATGCTCATCAAGCTGTTGCTGAACGAGCATCTCGAAAACAACGGCAACCCCGAGTACCGCAAGATTCTCGCGAACATCGCCAACGCCGGGCTGCGCTTCGCACCGCACGGACGCGCCATGGAAATCGAAGCGGAGATCGTGCGGCAGGAGGTCGCCCACGGCCAGATCGTCGCGGATCTGCTCGAGGGGCTCGGCGTCGATCCGTACCAGACGATGCCGATCAAGCAGTACGCCTTTCACATGCCGCTCGAGGACTGGATCGATCTCGCCTGGTTCCATGCGCTGATCGACCGCGTCGGGCTGTATGTCGGGATCGAATGGACCGGGAGCCCTTACGAGCCGCTCGCGCTGGTGTCGCCGCAGCTCGAGGCCGACGAGGAGTTCCACACGAAAGCCGGCTTCTTGCACCTGCGGGAAATCTGCGCCATGCCGGAGCGCAAGATCGAGGTGCAGGAGCGGCTGAAGAAGTGGTGGCCTGCGGCCCTCGATATGTTCGGGCGCTCGAGTTCGGTCAACTCCCCGGTGTACGTGAAGTGGGGCATTAAGATGCATACGAACGAGCAACTGCGCCAGCAGTACATCGCCGAGGCGGTGCCGGAAATCGAGAAGCTCGGACTCGAAGCGCCGGACAATCTTGCCAATCGACGCTTTCTGTAAAAACGGCGTTCCCCAGGAAGAAGAGAAACCTCATGGCCATCGACTACACCGTAGAAGACGGCATCGCGCTGATGTCGCTCAATCGAGCGCCGGCGAACGCCTACGACATGGACATGTTGCGCGAGCTGATGGACGCCATTCATCGCGTGCGCAGCGACAACGCCGTAAGGCTTGCGCTCGTCCGCAGCGCACTGCCGAAGTTTTTCTGCGCCGGTGCGGATATTTCAACGCTGCAGGACGTCGACCGCGCCGGCTTCGCGAATTTTCTCACCGTCGCCCACGAATCGGTGGATATGATCGCGCGCACGCCCAAGCTCTTCATTGCGGCGATCGCCGGTCACTGCATCGGCGGCGGGCTCGAAATCGCGCTCGCCTGCGATTTCCGTTTCGCCGCCGCCGGGAAGTATCGCCTCGGCCTCGGCGAAGTGAACCTCGGGTTGTCCCCGGGCATGGGCGGCACGCAGCGGCTGCCGCGGTTGATCCCCAAGAGCCGTGCGCTGCATCTCATGGTGACCGGAGAGACGCTCGCGCCCGAGGAAGCGCTGCAAGCGGGCATCGTCGACCAAGTGTTTCCGGAAGATAAGTTCTGGGACGAGGTAATGACGCGCGCACGCAAGCTCGCCGCCGGCCCAACCATGGCGCAAGGTTATATCAAGCTTTCGGTGAATTTCGGGCTCGAAGCAAGTCTGGCCGAGGGGCTCGCCATCGAGCGCACGCACCAGAGCCAACTGTTCGCGTCCGAAGACGTGGCCGAAGGCCTGAAGGCGTTCCAGGAGAAACGGCCGGCTAAATTCGCCGGCAAGTAAGCGCGGCGGCGCCGCGCGCACGAGGGCTTACTCATGTCGTACGAGTTCCTGAAGCTTCAGAAGGATGGCGCAATCGCCGTCCTCACGCTCAACCGTCCGGACACACTCAATTCGTGGAATCAGAAGATGCGCGACGAGCTGCGCGACGCCGTGCGCGGTCTCGTCGGCGACGATGCGTTGCGCGTGCTGGTGATCACCGGCGAAGGCCGCGCGTTTTCCGCGGGCGAAGACGTGCGCGGCATGCAAGGGCTGGCGGACATCGGCACGCGCGGTTTTCGGCGCGTGGTGCGCGATATCCATAACGTGTTCGACGAAATCGAGGCGATGGAGGTGCCGGTGATCGCCGCGATCAACGGCGTCGCCGCGGGCGGCGGGCTCGAGCTCGCGCTGTCGTGCGATTTCCGCCTCGCTGCGGAGACGGCGAAGCTCGGCTTTCCGGAATCCAATGTCGGCTTGATTCCCGGCTCCGGCGGCTGCTCGCGCCTGGTCAAGATTGTCGGCATTGCCAAGGCGAAGCGCCTGGTGATGACGGGCGAAATGATTCCGGCGCCGCAGGCGCTCGCGTTCGGTCTCGTCGAAGAAGTAGTGCCCGCGGACAAGCTCGTGCCGCGCGCGATGGAGCTCGCCAAGCAACTCGCCGGCAAGGCGCCGCTTGCGCTCGGCCTCGCCAAGATCGTGCTGAACGCGTGCGTCAACGTCGATCCCGATACCGGGCGGAACATCGAGCGGCTCGGACAAAGCATTCTCAAGAAGACGGAAGACCACCTGGAAGGCGCGAAAGCCTTCGTCGAGAAACGGCGGCCCGAATTCAAAGGCCGCTGACGCCGCCGCGCCGAGAGAATGACGCATGGCCGATTGGCGACCCGTTGCGAAGGCGGCGGAGGTTTTCGAAAACACCATCAACAAAGCCGGCGCGGCCGGCCTCGACCTGATTCTCCTCAAGGTCGGCGGCGAAGTGCTCGCCTACGAGGACCGGTGCCCGCACGAAGGGCATCCGCTGAGCCTCGGCGCGCTCGAGGCGGATGTCCTGGTCTGCGCGAAGCACCTGTGGGAATTCGAGGTCAAGACCGGGAGACATATCAGTCGCGTCAACCGGCCGCACTGCAACCTCAAGGCGCGGCGGCTGCGTATCGTCGGCGGCGTGATCGAAGTGGATGTCTCCGGTACCGGCGAGGGGAGGGATGCCGGCCATGAAGAAGAAGGCTGAACAGCGCCAGATCAGCGTCGAGAAACTTCTCGCGGTGGCCCTGCGGTTGTTCGTGTCGCGCGGATACGGCTCGACGACGCTGGAACAAATCGCCGCTGCCGCGCGCTTGAGCAAGGGCGCCGTCTACTTTTATTTCGGAAGCAAGGAGTCGGTGCTGCTCGAACTGTTACAGCGCGTGCAGACCGTGGTGGTCGACGACGCGATCAGGGCCGCCACGGCAGCGGGTCCGTCGGCCATCGACCGGCTGGTCGCCTTCCTGCATAACCAGGCGAAGCTCGGCATAAGCCGGCGCGACGACGTGCTTCTGCTCATCCTGATGTCGCTCGAATTCAGCCACCGACGCGACAAAGTCACGCGCTGCATCGCCGATGTCTATCGGCGGCTGCACAAGCACGTCGAAGCGCTGATCCGTTCCGGACAGAAATCCGGCGAGTTCCGCACCGACGTCCCCGTCCGCGAGCTCGCGGCGATCGTCATGGCCAACCACGACGGCACGTTTCTGGAGTGGTATCGCCGGGCCGATGCGCTGAGCGGTCCCAATCTCGTGCGCGCGCTGCGCTCGGTCGTGCTCTATGGCGTGGCCCGCCCCGGCACGGGACGCACCGAGGGAAGAAAATTGTGATCCACGCGCTCGGCTTTTCATCGGGTCGGTTGTTGACAGCGACGTATGCGATAAATACTATCCGGATAGTCAGCGACGACGTCCTGCGTCGCGAAGACGGTGCGGAAACATTCGGCGGATCGATCCCGGATGCGGATCGAACATCGAGGCCGCAGAAGTACTGTTCCTTATTCAGTACAGACATCTAAACACGA
>JAJPKH010000232.1 GCA_021323795.1 Acidiferrobacteraceae bacterium
AGATCGCCGTGATCGTCGGCGTAGGACCGGGGCTCGGCTGGGCGCTCGCCAGGCGATTCGCGCGCGCGGGGATGCAAACGGCGATTGCGGCGAGAGATCTCGACAAGCTGAAGCGGCTCGCGGAACACGGCGCGCCACCCGACGTCCCGCCCGGTCGCGTTCGTCCGTACGTTTGCGATGTCGCCAAAGCCGGTGATGTCGCGACGCTGTTTGAGACGGTCGGCAATGAGCTCGGCGCGCCGACGGTCGTGGTGTTCAACGCCGGCGCATTCGTGCGCGGCGGCATTCTTGAAAGCACCGCGGATGAATTCGAGCGCTGCTGGCGTGTCGGTTGCCGCGGCGGATTTCTGGTCGGCCAGGCGGCCGCGCGGCGGATGGTGGAACGCGGCAGCGGTACGATCATTTTTACGGGCGCCACCGCCTCGCTGCGCGGCGGCGCGGGGTTCGCCAACTTGGCCGTACCGAAGTTCGGCTTACGTGCGCTCGCACAGTCCATGGCGCGCGAGCTCGGACCGAAGGGCGTGCATGTCGCGCACGTGATCATCGACGGCCAAATCGAATCCGAGCGCTATCAGCACCTGACGGAGCAACGCGGGCCCGATTCGCTGCTCGCGCCCGACGCGATCGCCGAAGCGTATTATCAGCTGCACCGGCAGCCGCGCAGCGCGTGGACGCAGGAGCTCGATCTGCGGCCATGGGTGGAGAAGTTTTGATTTAATTCTTGCGCCGCACCGGTAAGCAAAAGTTCTCGGCGTTTCTCCGCGCCGACGGAACTCACCGAACGCCGATGATTGTCAGTCCACCTTGAGCACGATCTTGCCGAGATTCCGGTTCGATTCCATGCGCCGGTGCGCCTCGGCGGCCTGCTCGATGGGATAAACGGAATCGACCACCGGCTTGAGCTCGCCGCGCTCGAACCGCCCGAGCGCGAACGCGCTCAACGCTTGCACCAGATCGACTTTTTGGGCCGGCGGAAGGCGGCGTAAGGTGGTGGCCGCCACCGTCATGGCTTTCTGCAGCAGCGGGCCCAAATCGAGCTCGCCCTTCGTCGTGCCGAGGAACCCGATCAGCATCAATCGCGCATTGCGCGCCGCCACGGCGAGATTGTCGTTCCAGTATGGTGCGCCGATGAAGTCGAGAATGATGTCGGCGCCGCGATTGCCGGTCGCGGCTAACACGCGTTCCCGAAATTTTTCCTGCTTGTAGTTAATGGCCAGTTCCGCGCCGAGATCGCGACAGAGTTTCAGCTTGTCATCGCTCCCCGCCGTCGTGAAGACGCGTGCCCCGGCGGCGCGCGCGAGTTGTATGGCGGCGCTGCCGACGCCGCTCGCGCCCGCATGAATCAACACCGTATCCCCGCTCATCAGGCCGCCGAGATTGAAGAGATTGAGGTACGCGGTCTCGAACGCTTCCGGGATCGCGGCGGCCTGCTCGTAACTCGAATTCGCGGGTATCGGCAGCGCCTGATCGGCCGGCACCGCCGCGAGCTGCGCGTACGAACCCCCGGTCACCACCGCCATGACGCGGTCGCCTTTCTTCCAGCGCCCGGCGGGCTGAACGACGTCGCCCGCCAGCTCGAGACCGAGAATTTCAGGCGCCCCCGGCGGGGGCGGATAAAAGCCGCGGCGCTGCAATACATCGGCACGATTCACCGCCGTGGCGCGCACGCGCACGAGCATCTCGCCGTCCTTGAGTGCCGGATCCGGCGCATCGCTGTAAACCAGCTCCTCGGGACCGCCGGGTTTTTTAACCAGTATCGCTTTCATCGCCACCTCACCGTATCGATTCTCGACGTCCCGATCAATCCGCAAGGAAGTCGAGCAGCATGTCGGCAAGCGCATTCGGCTGGTCGAGTTGCATCATGTGCCCGGCGCCGGCGAGCGTGCGCACTTGCGCGCCGGCGTAAAACTGTTGCCGACGGGTATCGTGCAAGAACGGGACGTCCGATTCGGCGGCGTTCACCAACAGCACTGGACAGCGGATGCGGCCGGCAAACGCAGCGAATTGCGCCTCGTTGAAAAGCAGCGGCGAGCGCGTGCGGTGCAGCGGATCGTGCTTCCAGAGGCGACTGCCGGGCGGCCCGTCCGGCGTCGGACGCGTAGCTTTTTCCGCGAGGCGTTCCGCCCATTGCGGATCGAGCTTGGGATAAATCTGTTTGAGGCGCGCGCCGGCGGCGGCGAGCGATTCGAGCGGTCGCAGCCGTTTGGAACGCAGTTCGTCCACCGTTTGAATATGTTTGAGCATGCGCGCGGGGGCGTCTTCGGGTTTGCTATTCGGCGGCCCGATGCCTTCGAGCAACGCGAGCTTTTGAACTCGCTCCGGAAACGCGCCGGTGTAATAGGTAGCGACCGTGCCGCCCATGGAATGCCCGACGAGAAATACGCGTTTGCGCGTGAGCGCCGGCAACAGCCGCGCGAGATCGGCCGTGTAGTCCGGGAAGTAGTAATAGCCGCCGGCGCCGACCCAGTCGGTGTCGCCGTGGCCGCGAAAATCGGGGGCGATGACGTGGTATTTCGACGCGAGCTTCAACGCGACGCGCTCGAAGCTCCAGGCGAGATCGAGAAAGCCGTGCAACAAAACCACCGTCGTGTCGCCGCCCGCGACGTCCCACTCGAGCGCGTGGTGATGCAAGCCGTTCGCTTCGATGGAGCGCTCGCGGGGCTGAACGTTCGAGGTCATCCGTCCGGTTTCAGAAATCAACGGAGGCGAAGTTTATCTCGGCCGTGTGCCACCTGCACCGATGCGGGACCGGTTCTTCTAGGAGGCCGTACGTTCGATCGGCGCATTCGCGTTGTTGGGTGATGCCACCGGGCGGGACAACCACGACTCTTCGGCGATGAAGCTCACGGCCGACGCGATAACACGGTCATCGCGCAGCACCTTGCGATGACCGCCCGCCTGCAGGGCGATCTGCATTTTCGCCTTCGGCCAATGGGCCGCGATCCGTTGAGTGTCCACGACCGGAACGTCCTGGTCATCGTCGGTCGCGAGCAGCAGTGTCTGCGGTATGAATTCGGGCGCGTGCTTACTTAAGTCGAGCTCAACGACCGGCCTCTTGAAGATTTCGCTTTCAAGGCGATAGCGGAAGATGCGGCGCGTCGGCCAGGGGAGACCGAGCAGGTCTTCGAAGCGCTCGATGACGCCGCCGACCGAATCGGCCATCGAGATGAAAACGGCGCGCTCCACCCGCAGCGGCAGTCGCGCCGCGAATGCAACGGCGCTCGCGCCCATCGAGTGCGCGATTACCCCGCGCAGCGGCCCGTATTCGGCCACCACCGCGCGCAAGAACTGCGCGTAGTCGACGACGTTGAGCGCGTGGCCGGAATGCTCGCCGTGGCCGGGAGCGTTGAAACCGAGCACACGAAAGCCGCGCGCTACGAGCGGCGCGACGAAGCGACCAAGCTGGGTCACGCGACCTTCCCAGCCATGTACGAGCAGGACCGGCCTGCCGTGCCCCCAGCTCAAGCCCGTGTGGCCGTTCG
>JAJPKH010000086.1 GCA_021323795.1 Acidiferrobacteraceae bacterium
GCGTCCCCTATGTAACCGCGCCCGCCGATACTGCTGGCTAAGTGTCGCGCGTGGTCTAGATTTTGCTTAAAGCTTTGTTACGGATTTCTCGTGAAATCGAGGACTTAACGGCATGGCGGTCACCCCAGCGGCACGGCCCAAGAAGGTACGCATCGGCGATCTTTTGATCGCCCACAAAATCATTTCGCAAGAGCAACTGAACACGGCGCTGGCGGATCAGAAGAAGAGCGGCCGCAAGCTCGGGCGCGTGCTCGTTGAAAACGGATTCATTACTGAAGACCAACTGCTGACGTTTCTGTCGCAGCAGTTGCAGGTCCCTTATATCGATTTGCGCCGGTACAACTACAAACCGGACGTCGTGCGCCTGCTTCCCGAAACGCACGCGCGCCGTTTCCGGGCCATGGTGCTTGAGGACAGCCGTGAGGGATTGCTGGTTGGCATGGCCGACGCCACGGATATTTTTGCCTACGACGAAATCTCCCGCGTTCTGCGCCGTCCCTTGCGCCTCGCGGTTGTCAAGGAATCGGATCTCCTCAGCACCATCGATCGCGTTTATCGGCGTACCGAAGAGATTTCCGGGCTTGCCCAGGAGCTCGAGCAGGAGCTGTCGGCGTACAGCATCGATATCGGCGAGCTGGCGGCGACCGAGGGGCTCGCCGATGCGCCGGTAGTCAAGCTGCTGCAGACCATGTTCGAGGACGCGGTGCAGGTCAATGCGTCAGATATTCATATCGAGCCGGACGAGCGCGAGCTGCGCATCCGCTTTCGTCTCGACGGCGTGCTGCGCGTACAGACGACGGCGGATCGCCGCATCGGCAGCGCGCTGGTGTCGCGGCTGAAGCTGATGGCCGGTCTCGATATCTCGGAAAAGCGCCTACCACAGGACGGACGCTTGAACGTTCGCGTACGCGACAAGAACGTCGACGTACGTATGTCGACGATGCCCGTGCAGTATGGCGAGTCGGTGGTGATGCGCCTGCTGAACCAGGCGACCGGTATCCTGCGGCTCGATCACCTGGGCATGCCCGCGCCGATGCTGAAGCGCTTTCGCGAGATCGTCCACGCACCGAACGGCATGATGCTTGTTACCGGTCCGACGGGCAGCGGTAAGACCACCACGCTATACGGCGCGCTGAACGAGCTGAACCGCCCGGAATTCAAGATTCTTACGGTCGAGGACCCGGTCGAGTATCGGCTCGCCGGTATCAACCAGGTGCAAGTCAACCCGCGTATCGAGCTTTCCTTTGCCCGCGTACTACGTTCGATGTTGCGCCAGGACCCCGACATTATTCTCGTCGGCGAAATGCGCGATCAGGAGACGGCCGAAATCGGCCTGCGCGCCGCCATGACCGGCCACTTGGTGCTTTCGACCCTGCATACCAACGACGCGGTCTCGACCGCCCTGCGGTTAATCGATATGGGGGTTGCGCCTTACATGGTTGCCGCTTCGGTGCGTGGCATCGTTTCGCAGCGTCTGGTGCGCCGCATCTGTGACGCCTGCTCCCAGCCTTACGAGCTGGACCCCCCGGCCAAGGCGCTTCTCTATGCGGAAATGGGCGAAGAGGCGGCTAACACGCTCAAGTTCCGCCGGGGCGCGGGTTGCAGTCACTGCAATGGCACGGGCTACCGCGGCCGTATCGGCGTGTTCGAATTTTTGGAGATGGACGAAAACCTCATCCGGGCTCTTTACGCCTCCGATCCGGTTGCGTTCGGAGAAGCCGCGAGGCAACAGCCGGGCTATAGAAATCTGCGCCGGAGCGCCATTGCAATGGCCGCTCAAGGTCATACCACCATCGCGCAAGTCATGCGCGCGACCTTCGGGCTGGAAGACTAACAATGCCGCTTTTCCAGTATCGCGGGCGTAACCAGCGCGGCGAGGTCGTTACCGGCCGCGTCGACGCGGCGTCCGCGGATGCGGTGGCGAGCCAGCTTTTCAACAGCGGCGTGGTGCCGGTCGATATCGTGGCGGCGACGAACGCGGCGAAAGATCTCGGGACGGTTTTTCAGAGTTGGTTTCGCAGCGACAAGATCGATCTCATCGATCTCATTCTTTTCAGCCGCCAGTTCCACACGCTCTTTAAGGCCGGTGTTCCGATCATGCAGGCGTTGCGCGGTTTGCGCGATTCCACGCACAATCCGGCGTTCGCGCGCGTGATTAATGATCTCGTCGAAACGCTCGATTCCGGTCTCGAGCTTTCCGCGGCACTCAAGCGCCACCCGAAAGTATTTCCGAGCCTCTACGTAAGCATGGTGCAAATCGGGGAAGCGACCGGCTCGATGCAAGAAGTCTTGCTTCAGCTGGCCAAGTATCTCGAGCTCGAAAAAGATACCCGCGATCGCATCAAGTCCGCCATGCGCTACCCGATCTTCGTGGTGGTCGCCATAACTATCGCGATGTTTGTCATCAATGTTTTTGTGATACCCGCCTTCGCCAAGGTCTTCACCAGCATGCACGCCGAGCTGCCGTGGGCAACGAAGATTCTCATCGCCACCTCGCAGTTCACGGTCGCCTACTGGCCCTTGATGCTCGCGGCGCTGATCGTCGGCATTTTCGCCATTCGCATTTACGTGCGCACGCCGGAAGGCCGGTACCGCTGGCATCGGTCCAAACTCAAGATTCCGGTCATCGGCGGCATTTTTTATCGCGCGACACTTGGGCGCTTCGCTCGTTCCATGGCCGTGACCATGAAGGCCGGCGTGCCGCTGGTGCAGGGCATGACGGTGGTCAGCCGCGCGGTCGACAACGAATACATCGCCGAGCGCATCCTGCAAATGCGCGACGGCGTGGAGCGCGGCGAAACCATCGCGCGCACGGCGGCGGCGACGGGCATGTTCCCGCCGCTCGTGCTGCAAATGATCAGCGTCGGCGAAGAAAGCGGTGCGGTCGATGAGCTGATGGCTGAAGTCGCCGAATACTACGAGCGCGAGGTGGACTATGACCTCAAGAACCTGAGCGCCGCCATCCAACCGCTCTTGATCATCGGCATCGGTTTTCTCGTGTTCATTCTTGCGCTCGGCGTGTTTCTCCCGCTTTGGGAACTGCCGAGGGCGGTGCTGCACCGTTAAGCGCGATCTTGCCTTTCGGACTTGCGTTAACTAAAGGTTAAAAGGCGACAAATTGGCAAGTAAAGCTTTGATTGTCGGTCGCTTCCGGTGCGCATTTGTGGCGCGTCAAAAAACCGGCGCACCGGGACGCGAGCGAGGTTTCACGCTGCTGGAACTTACGGTGGTCGTCATCATCGTGTCGTTCCTAGCCGTCATCGCGATAGCGCGGCTCTTGGCTATCCTCGCGGATGCCGAGCGCGTGACGATGGAATCGGTTGTCGGCACGTTACGCAGCGCCCTTGGCATGGCAGTTGCAGAAGCTATTGTGCGCCAGGACTTACGCGGGCTCGAGGTGTTGCAAGGTAGCAATCCGATGCAACGGTTGGCGGAAGTGCCGCCCAACTACCTCGGAGCGCTGGAGCATCCGGATCCGACGAATCTCGAAGACGGTAACTGGTACTTCGATAAACCGGCCGGCGAGCTCGTGTATCTGGTGCGGCATAAGGAATATTTCAGCGGCGGGGCAGAAAATCCGCCGCGGGCTCGGTTCGCGGTGCGCTTGGTGTACGCGGATAGGAATGGAAACGGGCACTACGACAGCGGTGTGGACTCGATCGAAGGGCTGCGCTTGGCGCCGGTCGAGCCGTATGAGTGGACGCGTTAGTCGGTGAACGATTTCGGTTGTAGCGGTAGCGTAAACAACATCAACTGTGGGAGAAGCAACATGTCGCGGCAAAAAGGTTTTACGTTGATCGAATTAGTTGTGGTGATTGTCATACTCGGCCTCCTGGCAGCGACGGCGCTGCCGAGATTCATCAATCTTACGGGTAATGCGCGCGTGGCGAGCGTACAAGGCGTAGCCGGTGGCATGCGCTCCGCTGTCGCTTTGGCGCGGGCCGGATGGCTTATCAACAACAGCACGGGTGTCAATATGGATGGCACGATCGTCGCCGTGAACGGTTCCACGGGTTTCCTGACTGAGGCCGGCATGCAACAGGCGTTGCCGGTTCCCGATGGCTTTACCGTCGAAACGCCTTTCGCTTACAGGCCCTCAGGCGGGAGCGCCACCTGCCAAGCGGCGTATGACCAAACAAATGGCACGGTTACCGTGCAGTCAGCCTGTTAAAAATGCCACATCCAGCGATCTGGAGTAACGCTATGAATCGACAAAAAGGCTTTACGTTGATCGAGCTGGTTATCGTTATCGTGATTCTTGGTCTGCTGGCAGCGACCGCGCTCCCTCGGTTCATCAATATCACCAAGGATGCGCGAGTCGCGAGCGTCAACGGTGTAGCGGGCGGATTGCGGGCTGCTGCTGCGCTTGCCTGGTCGCAATTTCAGGTAAACGGCAGCACCGGCGGTAACGTCGACATGAGCGGCGTGCCTGTGGCGGTGAACGCCTCTGGGTACCCCCAAAATTCCGCACTCGGCATCGAGAAGGCGCTGCCGACTCCCGAAGGCTGGAGCGTTACTCATCCGGGGCTGACTTCCGTGTATGTGCCGCCCAATCCGCTCGATGGAACGACGTGTCGTGCGACCTACGACTCAAGCCTTGGCCAGGTTACGACACTTTCCGCGGGCTGCTGAGGTACGAGCAGGAGTTCATAGAATTGTTGTCTACCGACATGTTGTAGAAGTACTCCTACAGATTGGCGCTTCCTAGCGAGCGCCGCTTCGGGGCCGGCGCGAACCGATATGTTGGTTACCGGCCCCGACTTTTTTGGTTCGTAATAGGCGAGGAGCTGAGTAGCGCAGTCTGAGGTATGAACGTCGTTTGCACGAGAAAGCGCCGTCGAACAGTGCGCGCGATAAGCTACCCGCAGCGAGGTTTCACGTTGGTCGAGCTGGTCGTAACGCTCGTAATCATTGGCTCGCTCGCGGCTATCGGCGCCCCGCTTTTCTTCACCAAACAGACTTTCGACCAATCGGGTTTCTATAACGAAACGCTTTCCGCCGTACGTTTCGCGCAAAAGCACGCGGTTGCGACCGGTTGCACGGTGCGGGTGAACATCAGTGCGACAGGTTATGCCTTGTTCGACGACGCGCCGGCGTGCAATAACACCAACGCATGTAGCGCTGCGAACTATGGTCACAGTGTGACGCATCCTGCGGATCCGGGGCGTGCGTTTTCCGCCTCGGCGCCGGCCGGTATCGGGTTGAGTCCCGCCACCGACATTTGTTTCCGCCCCCTCGGCAATACGACCGGCGCAGGCAACGTCAATGTGACCGTCGGCACTCAGCAATTCACGGTATGGGCGGCGACGGGTTACGCGCAATGAGCGCCTATTTTGGCAAATCGACCGAACGCGGCGTCACTCTGGTGGAGCTTATTGTCTCCATCGTCGTCATCAGCGTCGGCCTCGCCGGGGTGCTGCTCGCGATTAATCGCAACGTAGCCTCGAGCGCCGATCCGGTGATTCGGCAGCAGGCGGTGGCAATCGCGGAGGCCTACCTCGAGGAAATAGAGACGAAGAGTTTTACCGTCGGGCCTGGCGTTACGCGGGCAACGTTCGACGATATCTTCGACTATCACAATCTGGCCAATAATGGCTGTACTTCAACCACTGCCGCTTGTCCGACGCTTGGCAGTTGCGTTTGCGATCAAAACGGTAATCCGATCGCGGGGCTGCGAGGGTATGTTGTGAACGTGACGGTACAGACAGCCGCTCTCCACAGCATTACGCAAGCGTCGGGAAACGCCGCGCTGATCCAAGTCACCGTAACGCCGCCGCAGGGCGATGCGGTAACGCTCAGCGGTTATCGAACGAATTACTTCTGACGTGAAATTATTTCAAAACGGATTGTTTCCCGCCGCGCTTACGCTCGCGGCTGACGGCTCACTCGCTCGCAATGAAGACCCTTTGTTTGTCATTGCGAGAAGCATCTGCGTCGAAGCAATCTCGAAAGCAGGCGATTTCGAGGCAAGCTCATGACCGCCGCGGTGCCGAGCTCGCTAAGATTGCCCGGCCGGTTATGGGTCCGGCGCGCATGCTTGGGCTTCACGTTGATCGAGCTCATTGTTGTGATTGCCATCTCCGGCATCATCGCCGCCTCGATCGCCGTATTCCTACTCGGGCCGATCCGCGGCTACGACGCGCAGGTGCGGAGGGCCGAGCTGGTGGATGCGGCCGAAAGCGCGCTGCGTCGGATGCAGCGGGACATCCGCGGCGCGCTGCCGAACAGCATCCGGGTGGACGGGACCGGACGAATTATCGAGATGCTGTCGACCGTGGACGGGGGGCGTTACCGTGCCAATCCCCCTGGCGATCCATTGCTGTTTAACGGAAGCGACACCGCGTTCGACGTTATCGGCGCTTTGCAAAATTTCGCGGCCATCGTGCCGGGTAGTCACTGGGTGGTAATAAATAATCAAGGTACGACGGGCACGGCGTTTAACGCTTACAGTAATTCCGGACACAACCGGGTGCAGCTCGCGAATTCCGTACTCTTAACGGCGCAGCATATCGTTCTCGCCGGCTCGTTCCCCGGCGATGCGCCCGGCGCCCCCTCGGCCCGTTCACAAGGTCAGCGCTTTTTTATCGTCGATGCGCCGGTGACCTATCGTTGCGATACCGGTGCGCGCACGCTGACCCGCTACGCGGGCTATGCGATCACCGATCCACAGCCGACGGACTCCTTGGTCGCGCCGCTCTCCACGGCCCCATCAATCGGACGTGTCGCCGCCCAGGTCGCGAATTGCGTGTTCACCTACCAAGCGGGTACGAGCCAACGTGCGGGTGTGGTGACGCTCGATCTCACGGTCAATGATACGACGGTGAACGAGCAGGTGCGTCTGCTGCATCAAACCCACGTGTACAACGTCCCATGAGATACGGTTCGCACATCGGCTCCCGACGCCGCGCCCGCGGCTTTTCGCTGGTGGCCGCGATTTTCATCATCGTGGTTCTCGCCGCGATAGCGGCGTACATGGTTACCATCGGTGAGGTGCAGCGTCAGAGCCCGATTGCCGCGCTGCAAGGTGCGCGTGCCTACCAGGCGGCGCAGGCGGGGATCGAGTGGGGCGTGTTCAACGCCGTGCAGGCTACGCCGATTTGCACCGCGTCGTCATTCAGTCCGGCCGGCGCCGGTCTTCAGGGGTTCAATGTGGCGGTTACGTGCAGTGCCACGGCATATACCGAAGGCGCTTCCAACTACAGCGTCTACGTCATCGGCTCGCGGGCGACTTTCGGCGCATTCGGTGGCGGCCCGGACTTTTATTCGCGCAATTTGCAGGTAACGGTCACCAACGCCTCCTCGCCGTAGCCGCGCCAGTCGATGACCGAGCCCGCCGATCTCATTCGGTCTTATTGCGCCAAAGGCGACCAGGAAGCGTTCCGCCGTTTCTACCGCGCGCAGGCGCCGAAGCTGTGGAAGTTTCTGGTCGCACGCGGCTGTCCCTCCGACGAAGCCTACGACCTGCTCGCCGAAGCTTTTCTGCGTTTCATCCAGACCGTCTGCCGCGACCCGCGGGCGCCGGTCGCGCTGCTTTACCGCATCGCGATCAACCTGAGGATCGATTCCTATCGGCGCACCAAGGCGAGCGCCATCGAGGCGGTCGAAGATCTGGACCAACTGTCGGCAACCGCGCCTGAAGAACCCGACGACTACGACCAGATCCGCCGGCTCGTAACAAACCTCCCGGAAAGCGAACAAAACCTGCTGCTGCTGCGTTATTGGATAGGGTTCTCGCATAAAGAGGTGGCGGAGGCGCTCGGCCTGCCGGAGGGAACCGTTCGCCGGCAATGCGCCGAGGCGCTCCATAAATTACGCGAGCGTTGGGATGAGGATGAAAGTAACCATGCGGCCTGATGAAAAGCGTCTGCAAGCATTGATCAGCACCGCGTTCGAC
>JAJPKH010000056.1 GCA_021323795.1 Acidiferrobacteraceae bacterium
CGTCGGAAACGTCCCGCCCGCCTCCCAGACCGGCAATAAAGCGGCCGCGAGCAAGACCAGCGCCTGCGCGACCACCCACCAGCCGCCGCGGGCGGCGAATGACAATTTGTTTTGCATACGCGAATTATTGCCGCGGCGCCGCGCGCTCGCCATACTTCGCGCATGCCTTTCGCCGCGAACCACCTCACGCTCGTCGAACGGATCGACGCCTGGCTGCCGCAGACGCAATGCACGCGCTGCGGTTACCCGCGCTGCCGCGCTTATGCCGAGGCGATCGCGGGCGGCACGGCCGATATCAATCAATGCCCGCCCGGCGGGAAGCCCACGATAGCGGGGCTCGCGACGCTCCTTAATAAAGCGCCGCGGCCGCTGAACCCCGTCCATGGCCGGCATGAACCGCGCCGGCGGGCGGTGATCGACGAGTCGCGCTGCATCGGCTGCCGCAAGTGTCTGGACGCTTGCCCGGTCGACGCGATTGTCGGCGCGCACAAGTGGATGCATACCGTGATCGCGGCGCAATGCACCGGTTGCGAGCTGTGCCTGCCGCCCTGCCCGGTCGACTGCATCGATTTGGCGCCGGCCGGCGCGCCGGCCGCATCCGACGGACCGTGGCCCGACTACCCGCGCCGCGAAACCGACGCCTGGCGCACGAGAACCGAAGCCCGCCTCGCGCGCCTCGCCGGTCACACGCAAAAACGTGCGCGGCGACGCGACGCCTCGAAACGCGCCGATACGTCCGTGCGGGACGCGCCGCCGCCGGAACAAATCCGAACCGAGATCCAGGCCGCCATCGAGCGCGTGAAGCGCCGACGCGCGAGCGCCGGTGGCCCGAGCGAACAAAAATGAATTGAAGAAGCCCTGATTGAGGCCTCCGTTCGCGGCGCCCTTCGACCGTTCGTGTTGAGCCCGTCGAAGCAGGAACCGCTCGCGCAGACCCGTCGAAACCACGAACGGACGACGCTTCGGGGTCAACGAGCTACCCGGCTCGTCCTTCGACAAGCTCAGGACGAACGGACTTGATCGGAGCTTCCTTCCGTTACCGCCGCCGGCGCGGAAATGGCGAGCACCCGAACGACGTCAAAGAAAAATGAATAAACCGCTGCGTCCTCCGGTGAAAAATTATTTCAAAACTTCATAAGGTGACCGCCGATCCATGGATGCCGCCAAACGCCGCGCGTTGTTCGCCCGCCTGAAGCGCGCCAACCCCGCGCCGACGACGGAGCTGCGTTACACCACGC
Organism: Acidiferrobacteraceae bacterium; assembly: GCA_021323795.1. Taxonomy (GTDB): domain Bacteria; phylum Pseudomonadota; class Gammaproteobacteria; order Acidiferrobacterales; family Sulfurifustaceae; genus JACQFZ01. The sequence continues at coordinate 1,239 of JAJPKH010000056.1, forward strand.
CGTTCGAGTTGCTGGTCGCCGTGATCCTCTCGGCGCAATCGACCGACAAAGGCGTGAACAAGGCGACCGCGGAGCTGTTTAAAGCGGCGAATACGCCGCAGGCGATCGTCAAGCTCGGCTTGCGCGGCCTCAAGCGCTACATCAAAACCATCGGTCTCTACAACACCAAGGCCGCGAATATCATTAACACCTCCAAACTTCTGCTCGAGCGGCACGGCGGCAACGTGCCGCGCACGCGCGAGGCGCTGCAAGCGCTCCCCGGCGTCGGGCGCAAGACCGCCAATGTGATTCTCAACACCGCCTTCGGGGAGCCGACGATCGCCGTGGACACGCATATCTTCCGCGTCGCGAACCGCACGGGGCTCGCGCCGGGAAAAAATGTGCGCGAAGTCGAGGACAAGCTGGTGCGAGCCGTGCCGCGGGCGTACCTGCACGACGCGCATCATTGGCTGATCCTCCACGGCCGCTACATCTGCGTCGCCCGCGCGCCGCGTTGCGCCATCTGCCCGATTTACGACCTGTGCGAGTACCCGGCGAAAACGGCGTAGCCGCGGTTCGGCGGCTGGAAGCGAAACCGGGTGAACTCTCCTGCTATTCTCCCGATCTATGATTTATAGGTACACCGGGATAGAGTAAATGTCATGGGAACATCGGCGGTAAGCACGGGATTGAGCTACGGCGGGCGTCCGCAGCCCGAGCACGCCGCGCGCGCGGTCAACCGCGCGCTCACGCGCGCCGGACTTTCCCGCGCCAACGCCGTGCTTCTGTTTCTCACGCCGCACTACGCCCCGAACCCCGATGCGGCGATCCGCGCCGCCGCGCGCGAAGCCGGCTGCCTGCAAGTCATCGGCGCCACCGCGGCCGGCATCCTGACCGAGGAAGAATGGGTGCTCGACAGCCCCGGCGCCGCCGCCATGGTGTTCGCCGATCCGATCACCCTGACGCCGCCCGGCAACGACGCCGCGGACGACGAAGCGCTGCTCCTCAGCGTCTGCACGCCGTCGGGATTGACCGCCGATTGGCTCGACATTCCGGCGCATCGCCTCGGCGCCATCTCCGGCGATCTGTTCGGACACGGCCCCTTCAAGGTGTGGGCCAACGGACGCGTCACCGACAACGGGCGCGCGGACGTTCGCATTCGCGGCGCGCGCGGCGCCGTCGGCGCCTCGCAAGGCGTGCGCGCGCTCACGTCGCCGATCGAGGTCGCGGAAGTGCAGGGCTACGATATCAAGCGGCTCGGCAACTACCCGGCGCTCAACGTGCTCGTCAAATCCCTGCCCGCGGGCATCCGCGAGATGGAACGCATCCCGCTGCACCTTATTATGGGTGGGGTGACCTTCGGCGATCCGCTGACCGCGATCCGCGAGGGTCGCTACCGCCTCAATCACATCGTGTCGGCGAATCTGCGCGACCAGTCGATCACGCTGTCGCACCCGCTGAACCGCGGCGAACGCCTGTTCTGGGCCATGCGCGACGCCCTCACTGCGGAACGCGACATGCGCCACACCATCGAACATACCGCGACGAAGCTGCGTGCGCCGCCGAGCTTCGGGCTGCTCTTTCCCTGCATGGGCCGCGGCCCGCACTTTTACGGCAACCGCGACCGGGATCTCGATGCGCTCGCCACCCGTTTTCCCAAGATGCCCGTCATCGGCATGTACGGCAACGGCGAGATCGGCCCGCTCGATGACGCCAATCATCTCTACCAATATTCCACGGTACTTGGGCTGTTCCATACGCCGACGACATAGGCATGTACGGCACCGATCGCGCGGAAATCCGGGAGGTATTCTTTCGCGCGTGGCGCCGGCATCGCGAACGCCAGCCTCTGGAAGGCATCGAGAAGCTGATCGTCGAGGTCGCGCTGCAGCATCCGGAATATCACGCCGTCCTTGAAGCGCCCGACTCGCAAACCGACCGCGATTACGCGCCAGTGTTCGGCGAATCGAATCCTTTTGTGCACATGGGTATGCACATCGCGATTGCCGAGCAGTTGACCATCGATCAGCCGCCCGGCGTGCGTGAGCACTATCGGCAATTGCAACGGCGCCTGCCGCACGCCCATGCCGTCGAGCACGCCATGATGGACTGCCTGAACGAAATGCTCTGGCGCGCAACGCGCGAGCACCGCGCACCGGATCAAACCGCTTATCTCGATTGCCTCAAGCGGCTCGGCGAAACTTGATAACATCCTCTTCGCACCGTTGCCGAAAACACACGGGACCCGCAACTTGGTGAAGGAGCTTTCTTCCCCCGACCGTTGGCTCGACGAACACGGCGACGCGCTCTTCGGTTTCGCATTAACGCGAGTGCGCGATCGCGGCACCGCGGAAGATCTGGTCCAGGAAACGCTGCTCGCCGCCTGGCGCGGGCGCGAGAGTTTTGCCGGCGGCTCGACGGAACGGACCTGGCTCATCGGCATCCTCAAGCACAAGCTCACCGACCATTGGCGCCGATCGTCCCGCGAAGCGCGTGCCGCGGACGCCGCTCCCGCCGACG
>JAJPKH010000215.1 GCA_021323795.1 Acidiferrobacteraceae bacterium
CGCAGCCCTGCTTGCTTGGTATAATGCGCGTGGAGTCGGCCAGACAGTCGCCCCGTGGCCAATTTATATTGGCTGGGGGGAGGAAAGTCCGGGCTCCGCAGGGCAGGGTGCCAGGTAACGCCTGGGCGGCGCGAGCCGACGGAAAGTGCCACAGAAAACATACCGCCTACGTCCGCGCAAGCGGGCCGGTAAGGGTGAAATGGTGCGGTAAGAGCGCACCGCGCGACTGGTAACAGTCGTGGCATGGCAAACCCCACCCGGAGCAAGGCCGAATAGGGGAACAATGGTGTGGCCCGCACCGTTCCCGGGTTGGCCGCCCGAGGCATGTGGTGACGCATGTCCCAGATGAATGATTGTCCACGACAGAACCCGGCTTACCGGCCGACTCCAACTTTTTACTTTAACTTGGATCGCTAATATCCTGTTTCTTATCGTGCTCGGATGCTTCAGTTTTCGCATCCGAAACCTCCATTTTCTACCCAATTTTACTGCTGCTACTGAAGCGTGCCGCTCGTCGGGCAAATGAGCGCTCTAACTTTTTGTCTTACCAAGCTTAAATCCGCATCCTAGTTAACAATTCCTTGACACCTTTCTCGGGGCATCACTATAGTGTCAATAGGTGGGAAATAGTGGAATTTTGTGGTCTGAGGCGGGAAAAGGCGGGAATAAATGTTTCGTGGTGTCAATCCGCTGCAACTGGACAGCAAGGGTCGGCTTGCCGTCCCCACGCGCTATCGCGAAGCGTTGATGCGTCAATCGAACGGTCAAATGGTACTGACCGTCGATCGCGATCACTGCCTCCTTCTTTATCCGTTGCCTGACTGGGAAGAAATCGAACGCAAACTGGTGAAGCTGCCGAGCTTCAATAAGCAGGCGCGGCGGCTGCAGCGGCTGCTCATGGGGCATGCGACGGAGTGTCAGCTCGATGCCGTCGGCCGCATTCTCGTGCCGCCGCCGTTGCGCGAGTTCGCCGGTCTTAATAAAGCGGTGGTGCTTATCGGGCAAGGCAACAAATTCGAGTTGTGGAGCGAAGAAACCTGGAACGCGCGCCGCGCCGAGTGGCTGGCGCAAGGTGACGAGGACGGCGATCTCCCCGAGGATTTGGAATCGCTGTCGCTCTGACGATGCAGCGCGGCATCCGGGCTGTCGCTAAGGATGCATGAGGGGCCGTAGAGAGGAGCGTGAATGCGTACACGCATGTCCCTGTACTCCTCGACGAGGTGATGCAGGCGCTTGATATCAAGCCCGACGCGGTCGTGATCGACGCGACCTACGGACGCGGCGGGCATACTGAGGAAATCATGAAGCGGTTGAGCGGATCGGGCCGCCTACTGGCGCTCGATAGGGATCCGCAAGCGGCGATCGATGCACGCCGGCGGTTCGGAGCGGACGCGCGAGTGCGCGTCGAACAAGCAAGATTCTCTTCGCTCGGCCGCCTGTGCGATCAGTACGAACTTACGGGGCGGGTGAACGCGATGCTGTTCGATCTCGGCGTTTCGTCGCCGCAGCTCGAAGCGGCGCAACGCGGTTTCAGTTTTCGCCAGGAAGGTCCGCTCGACATGCGCATGGACCCCAGCCATGGCATATCGGCAGCCGATTGGGTAAATGGCGCCGAGGAGGCGGAGTTGGCGCAAGTGATCCAGACCCACGGCGAGGAACGTTACGCGAGACGCATTGCGCGCGCGATGGTACGCGCGCGGGCACAGGCTCCTATCACGGATACGCGCACCCTGGCGGAGATCATCGCGCGGGCCGTGCCCGGGCGCGAGCGCCACAAAGATCCGGCCACGCGCACGTTCCAGGCGATTCGCATTCATGTGAACCGGGAAATCGAGGAGCTGGACGCCGCGTTGCCCGAGGCGGTGCGCGTGCTGGCGCCCGGCGGTCGGCTCGCCGTCATAAGTTTTCACTCGCTCGAAGACCGCCGCGTCAAACATTTCTTTCGCGCCGAATCGCGCGCGCCCGACGTGCCGCGCGGCATGCCGGCGCCGGCAACGCCATTTCGACCGCGCCTGCGGGTTATCGGCCGAGCGGTTCGCGCAAGCGAAGAGGAAGTGCGGCGCAATCCTCGAGCGCGCAGCGCGGTACTGCGTGTCGCCGAGCGCACCGAGGTGCGCGATGTCTAGGGCTTTCCTGTTGCTCGCCGGCGCCGTGATCGCGACGTGCATGATCGTGATCGAGACGCGCCATCAAAGCCGGCAGCTCTTTGCCGAATTCCAGGCCGTGCGTGGTGAGCGTGACGCCCTCAATGTTGAATGGGGCCAGCTCCTGCTCGAAGAAGGGACGTGGTCCGAGCATCGGCGTGTCGAGGCGATGGCGCGCACGCGCCTCGACATGAGCATTCCGGGCCGGGACCGGATCGTCGTCGTGCGCTCCGGAGCGGCGCCGTGAGCCGCACGCGCCCGAAAACGCTGTCGCGCGCGCGTCCGCGGCTGGTGCTCGCCGCACTGTTGCTCGGCCTTATGTTGCTTGGCGTCCGTGCCGCTTACTTGCAGGTCGTGAGTGCGGATTACCTAAAGACGCAAGGACAGGCTCGGCACAGTCGCATCGTCAAGGACAACTCGCATCGCGGCATGATGCTCGATCGCAATGGCGTGCCGCTCGCCATCAGCACGCCGGTCGACTCCGTGTGGGCGCATCCGGAAACGGCGCTTGAGGAGCGCAAAAATCTGCCAGCGCTCGCGCGACTGCTCGACACGACGCCGCGCGAATTGACCGCCCTGTTGGAGCGCAATAAAGACCGCGAATTCGTCTATTTGAAACGCCACGTACCGCCCGATCTGGCGGCCCGAGTCACTGCGCTTAAAGCGCCCGGGATTTCCCTGCTGCGCGAATATCGCCGCTACTATCCGGCCGGCCCGGTCAGCGGGCATGTCATCGGTTTCACCAACGTCGATGACCAAGGGCAAGAGGGCCTCGAGCTTGCCTACGACGCGTGGCTGCGCGCGGTGCCGGGAACCAAGCGCGTATTGAAGGATCTGCAAGGCAATGCCGTCGAAATCGTCGAAAGCCTGCGTTTGCCGGTCGCCGGTAAAGATCTGGTGACGAGCATCGATCGCCGCATCCAGTACCTCGCCTATCGTGAGCTCAAGGCGGCCGTCGCGGCCAATCATGCGCGCGGCGGCAGTGCCGTGGTGCTCGATGCCTATACCGGCGAAGTGCTCGCCCTGGTGAACGAGCCCGATTTCAATCCCAACAACCGCACGAATCTCAAGAGCGACGCCTTTCGTAATCGCGCGGTCACCGATCTCTACGAGCCGGGTTCGACTTTGAAGCCGTTCACCATCGCGGCGGCGCTCGAAAGCGGAAAATTTTCGCCCGATACGCTCATCGATACTACGCCCGGCACATTTCAGCTGGGCGGTAAAACGATTCATGACGTGCACAACTACGGTGTCCTCACGGTGGCGCGCGTGATTGAAAAATCGAGCAACGTCGGCGCGAGCAAGATCGCGCTGTCGCTCGGGCGCGAACGGTTGTGGGACATGTTGAGGCGCGTTGGTTTCAGCGGGCCGACCGGCAGCCGCCTTCCGGGCGAAATCGCCGGCGTGCTTCACCCGTATTCGCGCTGGATGCCGATCGAGCAGGCCACCATTTCCTACGGCTACGGCATTTCGGTCACACTGCTGCAACTCGCGCGGGCGTACGCCGTGCTCGCTAACGGCGGCGAGCTCGTACCCGTCACGCTGTTGCGCCAGGATGCCGAGCCCGAGCGGACGCGGGTAATGTCGCCGGATATCACCCGCGCGATCAGCCGTATGCTCGAGCTTGCCGTCGGCGCCGACGGTACCGGCGCCGCCGCGCGCGTTCCCGACTATCGCATCGCCGGAAAGACCGGGACCGTGCGCAAGCTAACGCCGAGCGGTTATTCCTCGGACGACTATGTGGCGTGGTTCGCCGGTTTTGCGCCGGCAACACATCCACGCTTGGTGATGGTCGTTGCGATCGACGGACCGCGCGGCGGCCGCTACTTCGGCGGCGAAGTGGCGGCGCCGGTATTCGGGCAAGTCATGTCGGGCGCGTTGCGGCTGCTTGACATTCCCCCCGACGCGCCGCGCCTGCCTCCGACGCGCCTCGTTGCGGCGAAAGACGGTAAAGATCTATGACGCGCACCGCCGGCAAATCGTTGCGTGTCCTGCTCGACGGCATCGCCACGGTCGAGCAAGACGATTGCGCGGTGCACACCCTCACTCTCGATAGCCGCCGGGTTACGCCCGGCTGTCTCTTCATTGCGTTGCCGGGATTGCAGCACGACGGCCGCGCGTTTATCGCAGAAGCGGCCGCGCGCGGCGCCGCCGCGGTGCTCTACGATGCGCGCGACTTCGCCCCGCCCGCAGTATCCGTCCCCGCTATCGGCGTCGTCGACCTCGGGCGCCACGTAAGCGCGATTGCGGATCGTTTCTACGACTCGCCGTCCCGCCAGTTGGTGGTGATCGGCGTGACGGGCACGAACGGCAAGACCACGTGCACGCAGCTCCTTGCGCAGTCGCTCGATCGCCCGCCGCGGCGTTGCGCCGTGATCGGCACCCTCGGCTACGGATTTCCGGGCGCCCTCGATGCCGGGCTGCACACGACGCCGGATGCGGTGACACTGCAGCGGCTGTTGGCTCAATTCGTTTCCGCGCGAGCGGCGTATGCCGCCATGGAAGTGTCGTCGCATGCGCTCGAGCAGGATCGCGCGAGCGCGGTCGCGTTTCACACCGCCGTCTTTACCAATCTAACGCGCGATCATCTCGACTATCACGGCGACATGGAGCGCTACGCGGC
>JAJPKH010000151.1 GCA_021323795.1 Acidiferrobacteraceae bacterium
CAATCGGCAACGTCGTCACACGACCCTCGGCTACCGTTCACCGGCTGAGTTCGAGGCGATCATGAAAGTTGCTTAGGCCGGTGTCCACGGAAACGGGGGAACTCCACGTCTCAACTGACAGGACAAGCGAAACGGCTAGAACCGCCAGAACGGCTGTTAGCTGTGTCAGCCAAAGCAACCGAAGGTATCCCATCTCACGCACTCACAATGTGTCAGTTAAGCCGCGCTGCTTTTTCGCGTCGGCGGGTCACCGTATCCGTGATATAGGGCCACACTACCTTCGAGGCAGCTTTCCCGCCGCTTTCTCCTTTAAAGCCTTGCTTTCTTTCTTAAGCGGCCGGGCCACGGGACAAACGCTCGAAACAAATCCGTTCAGTGTATTAACCAAATTGTCTCGCACGAGCCGATAGAGAACATATTGTCCGCGCTTCTCGCCCGTGATCAGGCCGGCGTTCTCCAGAATACGCAAATGTTTCGACAGCGACGGCTTCGTCATCTCGAATCGAGAGGCAATCTCTCCCGCTGTTAATTCCGCTTCGGACAGATACGCCAAGATCTTTCGTCGCGGGGCGGACGCGAGTGCCTCAAAAACTTTTTCCATGTTGTAGTTTGACAGTTAGCTAATGAGCTAAATATACTCCAAGCATGGGCCCACGTAAAGCCGCTGCTCGTATGGAACGGTAAAAAGTGCGCAACAGACCCGGAGGACATACTTCACTGGCTGACGACCGACGTAATCGGCAGTGTTCGAGGTCTTCGCGCCCGCCAACGCAGCGCGACGAAAAGTGGCATAACAGAAATAAGAGAACGAAGAGAGCGTCCCATGCAGACGTCACGATTACCGACCGTCAAAGACCACCGAGTTCGTCCCGTGCCTGGAAGCGACGTTTGCGAAGGCGAAGTCAAATGGTCTCCGGCAAAGTCGATCTGGTTCACGGCGATGACATTGTTCGGATTTGTCGGCGGCGCTCTGCTATTTAGTTGGACGTCGTTCGGTGTGTTCGTCGCGAGCACCGCGCTCGTTCTGCTTCTCGGACACTCGATTGGTATGCACCGCCGCTTGATCCACAGCAGTTTCGCCTGCCCGTTATGGCTCGAGTATTTCTTGGTTTACTGCGGCACCTTGGTCGGTATTGCGGGTCCTGTCGGTTTGTTGCGCACTCATGATATGCGTGACTACGCGCAGCGTTTACCCCGTTGTCACGATTACTTTGCGCATCGCCAACCAGCCTTGATCGATCATTATTGGCAGGTGCATTGCGATCTACATTTGGTTCGGTCGCCGGAAGTGGTTATCGAGGATCGTATAGCCAAAGATGCCTTCTACCGCTTTCTGGATAAAACTTGGATGTGGCAGCAGGTGCCATGGGCGTTGCTTTGTCTCTGGTGGGGAGGTTTGGGGGCTCGTATTCTGGGCGGTGTGTGCCCGTGTCAGCATCTGTGTCTTCGGTCACTGGCTAATTGGTTACTTCGCGCACCGAGAGGGCGGAAAGCATTACGAAGTAGTGGACGCGTCGGTTCAGGGACACAACGTTAGGTTTATTGCGCTGCTAACAATGGGCGAGTCACACCACAACAATCATCATGCGTTCCCCGGTTCTGCGAAGTTATCGCTTATGCCCGGTGAATGGGATCCGGGTTGGTGGTTTCTCAGGAGCCTTGAGTCGATTGGCCTCGCTTGGAACCTTCGCACACAGGCCGACCTGCCTTACCGTAAAGAACTGCGCGAGTTACCCCAAGCGCCCGCTAAGCCGTGCTGCGTGCGCGCCTTTCTCGGCTTACCGTAAACGGTTCGGCACGATTGTTCTTGCAATGTCCGCTCTGGGTCGAAAGCGGACATCCGTACCTAACTCGTCTGCTCGACGATTGGCGTCGCGTTTTCGTACAGGCCAACCGGCAAGTGGGTACGCTGTTATCGGATAAGATAACTTATCTTAAAAGATAACAACCGACGTGCGGCGAGCAGATCGCCTCTTCCGTCGAGTCGATACGGAGGGCATTAACGGCGGTCTGACTGCTCAACTTGTCACATGCTGCGTCTGCTTCGGGATACTCGATCCCCTTATGCGATCAGGATGCTTCGTGCGGTAACTGTCAGTCGGGCACGCAAATCAACGGCGCGAGGGGTGGGCCCAGTGCTTTTCCGTTGGATGAATCAGAGCGAACTTCGCCATTTCTCTGTGCCAGATTTGGGCCCACTCCGTGCTGCTTTGTGCTGCTTTTTGCTGAAACTTTGTGCAACGGGCGTTCGGTAAGTTGTTGAAAGGAAAGTTTCAGGCAAATGCGGTACTGGCTTTTAACCAGTTGGTCGCAGGTTCGACTCCTGCACGGCCCACCATCGCTTATTGATTGCTGGTGCGGGTGACGTCCCGAATGACTTTCGCTGGGTCGACTTCGAACGTTTCTTCAATCTCTCTTGCTCTTAACGAACGATCTTGTCGAAGATTCTCAACACGCGACAGTTTCTTGACTCTGTCGCGTATTGGTCCATTCTTATTGGGTCGATTCGGATCGACAAACATCAGTTGAAAATAATATAGGGAGCGGTTGATCGACGCCTGCTCTCTCGCCGCCGGCGTAACGTGCATATGTTTTCGATATTGAACTGACAAAAAGCAACGCGGAAGAGCGTTGATGGTACGAACGGTCTGAATGCCGTTCGGCTTCGATCAAATGGAAGCAAGCAAGGGAGAACCTCATGCTCACACGAGCGGAGGTGCGGTGCACGAGATCAAAGGGGATCGTTCATCGTTTAGCGGCCGGAGCGCTGGGCGTTTTTCTCTTTTGCGGTTCCGCCTGGGCGGCAAGCGGTCTCGATTATCTCGCTTCGCAGCAGAATCCGAACGGCAGCTTCGGCAACACGCCGAGCTCGCTGGCCACTCCCTACCAGTCGACTCAGGAAGTTCTGCATGCCTACCGTCTGCTCGGCCTCGACGGGCAGCCGGCATACGTCGCAGCCCTCGGTTTCCTCAATAGCGAGACGGAAGCCAACACCGAGTATCTCTCCCGGCGAATACTGGCGAACGGCGAATCGGGGTTGGACGTGCAGACCGCCCTGGTCGAGCTATTAGCCCGGCAAGATTCCTCCAGCGGCGGCTTCGGAAACGAACCCGGCGCAAGCGCGTCGATTCTGGATACGGCATTTGCCCTCGAAGCGCTTGCTAGAACAGGCTACGCCTCCAGCCAGCCTGCCAGGGCGGCTGTCGGTTACTTGCTGGCGAATCAACATGCGGACGGCGGTTGGGGCGAGGGCGAGAACGCGAGCTCGGCCTATCTGACCGCGCTGGTCTATCGCAGCCTGAGCGGTTTTCGGTTTTCCCTGAGCGGCGTCGGCGCCGCGCTCTCGAGCGCACAAAACTACCTGCTCGCCGCCCGCGTCGGCGACGGCTGGGGAGAAACTTTTCTCACGGCGTTGGTCCTGAGCGCGATCGTGCCGAGTCTTCCCGACCTTACGTCGGTGACGCCGGCCATCAACGCCCTAAAAGCGGACCAATCGGCGAACGGCAGCTGGGTCGATGATGCGTACACCACGGCGCTGGCGCTGCAGGCGCTCTATCTCGTCGATCAACCGCGCGTTGATCCGACGAAGGGCGTCGTGAAAGGCGTCATTCAAGACAGCGCGACCGGCTTGCCGCTCAGCGGCGCGGTGGTGACGGTCGCGGGCGCCGAAACGCTCAGCGCGACGACCGATCAGTACGGCGCGTATCAAGTCGTTGGTATAAGCGCCGGTGCCATTAACGTGAGCGCCGCGCGTGCGGGTTACATCACGGCGACCGGAACGGCGACGATGACGGCGGGCGGCGTGGTCGATTTCAGCCCGCGGCTCGTGAAGGACCCGACGCCGGTGCCGATTACGATTTCCGGCGCCGTGATCGATAAAGCGTCGCGTACGCCGATTGCAGGCGCCGTCGTTCAGGTGGTCGGTGCCTCGCTCAGTGGTGTTAGCGGTGCCGACGGGCGCTTCACGATCGCCGGCGTGCCGCCGGGAACCCTGCAATTGCAGGTATCCGCCGGTGGATATTCAGGTGCGAGTTACTCCATCTCGGCGCTCAGCGGCGGCACGATCGACCTGGGCCTGGTGGAGCTTGCGACCGGGCAGACCGGCACCACCGCTGCGGTCGTCGGCAGCGTGGTCGACGCGGCCACCGGCCAAGCGCTGCGCAACGTGCTGATCAGCGTCAGCGGCGGCGCGACCGCGAGCGCGCTGAGCGATACGACCGGTCAGTTCGCGCTTTCCGATTTGACGCCGGGCCGCATTACGATAGCGGCATCGCTCGAGGGCTATCAGACGGCGAACGCGAGCGCGGATCTCGCCGCCGGCACGACCGTCAATTACGTTGTGCGGCTCGTGCCCACGGATCAGCCGGCGGTCATTACCATTACGGGCAAGGTGATCGACCGCGACACGGCCGCACCGCTCGCCGGCGCTTCGGTGTCGCTGCCGCTCGCCGGCGTAAACGTCACCACCGCTCCCGACGGATCGTTCACTCTCAACAACGTCCGGCCGGGCACGATTGCCGTCAGTATCTCCGCCGACGGTTACACGAGCGTCAGCTACAGCGCGAATGCGCCGAACGGCGGCCTGCTTGCCCTCGGCACCATCGCGCTCGTGCGCGCTACCCCCATCGACGGCAATCGTCCGCCGGTGATCAACTCGACCGCGCCCACGTCTATACCTGCGGGTCAGGTTTACGCCTACAACGTGCAGGCGAGCGACCCGGACGGGGACAGTTTGACGTTCGCGCTCGGTAACCATCCGAATGGGATGACGATCGCATCGAACGGACAGGTGCGATGGGTGCCGACGGTCGATCAGGTCGGTGCGCAAAGCTTTACGGTCGTGGTGTTCGACTCCCAAGCCGGCCGCACCCAGCAAATAGCCAACGTGACGGTCACGAGCGGCAGCCGCAGCTACGTGATCACCGACGTGCAGACGCTGAGCGGGCTGTACGTCAACGCGCAGGTGCCGAACAACTACGTCCTCGGTACCTACGTGTCCGGCGCGAATCCGGGTTTCGTTTCGGCATCGCCCGCCTGTCCGCTCACTTGGTTCTCCGGAGGCTCCAACGTCCCGGCCGCGATGAACAGTCTCGAGCGCCTGACCGCCCCCAATTCGCTTGGGGCTCAGCCGGCCACGGGACGCGACATCGTCATGGATATGGGGCTGCCGTACACCTCGGTCACGGTCTTTCCGCAGATCGACCACGGTCCGTTCCCGCAGGAGGGCATCGAGTACACGGTTTGGGGCTCCGACAATCCGAACGCCGCGTTCCCGAGCGGCTGGCATCTCGCCTCGCTGGTGTCGATCTATCGCAAGGGCTATGTCACGACGCCGAGCTGCAACGGGCAGGACGAAACCGACGATTACGCCGGCCTCTACACCTTCGGTGCAAACAGCTACCGCTACATCCGCGTGCGCGCCGACTATTCCATCACGATTTTCGATACACCGGCGCATACGAGCTGGAACGGCTCGGGCGACGACGGCGGTGAACCCGGCTGGCAATCGTCCGAAGCGGAGATCGACGCGGTCGGCGGCATGGTCTGCGACGTCAAGCCGCAGGCCAGCGCCGGCGGCGACATCATGGGGTTGACGGGCCAGTCGATTCGCTTCGACGCGACCGCTTCGCAGGGAAATATTCTCACCTACGGATGGGATCTCGACGGCGACGGCACGATCGACCTGACCGGCGCTACGCCCACTTATGTCTTCGCGGCTGAGTTCGACCGCGACGTCACCTTGATGGTCGTCGACGACCGCGGCTGCGTCGGCACGGATCAGGTGCGTGTGACCATCGGACTCAACCTGCCGCGTCCGGACCTCACCGTCAACAGCGTCGATACGCGCGCGGTGGTAAGCGATCCGCAGACACTGCGCGTCGGCGGCTCAACGCGTGTTTCGATTCAAAACGTGGGGCGCGCGGCGGCGGTAACTCCGGCGCTGGTCACGGTCTTCGAAGACACCAACCGCAACGGTATTTACGACGCAGGCACGGACAACGCGCTCGGCTCCGTCAGCATGCCGTCCGGCCTCGCGCGCGGCGCGTCGCTCTCGCTAGATGTGCCCGTCAACGGCGCGGTGTCGTTCCGCGACAGCCCGCTGCTCGCCATGGTCGACAGCAATGCGCAGATCGTCGAGGAGCGCGAGGACAATAATATCGGAAGAAACATCGGTGCTTGCATGGCCGCTCCTTTGACGGGAACCTTCGATCCGATCCTGAAATGGCAGTGGACAGGCAGCGCGACGCTTCCCAATTACAACCAAGTCATTGGCCCGATGCTCGTCGCACCGATTGAGGACACCAATGGGGACGGCATGATCAACAGCCTTGATGTGCCCGCCGTTATTTTCTCGACGTATCGGGACATCACGTACTCCGACGACGGTGTGCTGCGAGCGATCAGCGGAAAGGACGGTCACGAGCTTTGGACCGTCACGAATTCCGCGTTCCGCACAGATAGCGAGGGAGCGCTTGCGACGGCGGATATCGATAACGACGGACGCATCGAAATTCTGGCGACCACGGCGAGCGGCAACGTTATCGCGTTCGAACATACAGGAGCGCCGAAATGGAGGAGCGCAGTTGCATCGCCAAGCACGCATGCGGCGATAGCTATCGCGGATCTAAACGGCGACGGCGCGCCGGAGATAATCGTAGGCAATACCGTGTTCAAAGCGGACGGTACGTTGTTCTGGCAGGGAACGGGCTTTAGAGGCACTGGCGACGCGCAGAAGACGTTGTTTGCGATGCCGATCGTTGCCGACATCAATCTGGACGGAAAACCGGAGATCATCGCGGGGGCGTCCGCGTATTCGGGCACCGGACAGGTACTGTGGCAAAACGACGTGGTGGGCGACGGATATGCCGCCGTCGGCAATTTCAATGAAGATCCCTATCCGGAAATCGTCGTCGTTTCACATGGACGTGCTTCGCTTCTCAATTATCGCGGCGAGCTCATCTGGGGTCCCATTACGCTTCCGGGCGGCGAAGGGGCGGGCACCCGCGACGGCAACGGCGGAGCGCCGACCGTTGCGGATATGGACGGTGACGGCGTACCCGAGATTGGCATCGCCATGCTTCACCGCTACGTGGTTTTGAAGGCGGACGGGACGATCTTTTGGACTGCGCCGGTGCAGGACCTCAGCGGCATTACGGGTTCTTCGGTTTTTGACTTCGACGGGGACGGAAAGGCGGAGGTTGTTTACGCCGACGAACTCAACCTCTACGTATTCCGCGGCTCGGACGGAGCGGCGGTATTTCAAGCGCCGAACACGAGCGGCACCGGCATCGAATTGCCGGTCATCGCGGACGTCGACGGTGACGATCACGCCGACATCGTCGTTGTCGCCAACGACTTGTTCCAACGATTGGGCCGTTCCCCGGGACCATCGAACAACGGCATTCGCGTATTCCAAGACCGCAACAACAATTGGGTCAACACGCGCAAGATCTGGAACCAGCACAGCTACCACATCACGAATATCAACGACGACGGCACTGTGCCGCGTCTCGAGCGCAACAGCTGGCAGGTACAGAACACCTATCGCCTGAACGCGCTACCCGAACGCGCGGCGCCGAGCGTCGCCGATCTCACGATTGCGATGTTGCGCAGCACCGAGACCGGCGGACAGGTACGGCTGAGCGCGCGGGTGGGCAATGCCGGCGCCGGGGC
>JAJPKH010000235.1 GCA_021323795.1 Acidiferrobacteraceae bacterium
CCACGGCGGCGGATTATCTGCGTATGGCGGAGGGGTACGCCTGCAGGCCCTAGCGCATCCCGCGCGTCGCCGTGCGCATTGCCGACGGGCGACAAAATGAACGAAAGCGCTTCCTCCCTCAGATGTCCAGTAGCTCGACGAGCGAACCGCCGTCGTGCAGTCGACGAATTGCTTCGGCAAAAAGCGCGGCGATGGAGAGAATTACGAGCTTCTCCTGGACCAAATCGGGTGCCAGGCGAAACGGCGGCACGCTGTCCGTTACGACCACTTGTTCGATGTCATCGGCCGCCAGCACGCGCCCCGCGTCGCCGATGAAGAGGCCGTGCGCCGCCGCCGCGAATACCCGGTTGGCGCCCGCGGCGCGACACGCGCGCGCGGCATGAGCGAGCGTGCCGCCGGTGCTGATGATATCGTCGACGATGATCGCGGCGCTTCCCACGACGTCGCCGACCATCCGCCCGGCGGTCAATTTTCCTCCTCCGCGTGTTTTTTCCATGAAGGCGAGCGGCGGTTCGGTGCCGCGCAATCGGCCGAGCAGGCGCCGCAAGCGCTCGGCGCGCTTCACGCCGCCGGCGTCCGGAGATACGACGACGATGTTCCTTTCCTCGCGTAGGACGTTCGCGAAGTAGCGGGCGAAGAGCGCGGCCGTGTCGAGATGGTCGGTGCGGCAGCGAAACGCGTTCTGAAACGCGGCGAGGTTGTGCACGTCGAGGGTAAGCACGCGGTCCACGCCCACCGCCTCGAAGAGCGCGGCGACATAACGCGTGGTCACGGGATCACGCGGTTGAGTTTTGATCTCTTTGCGAGTGTAAGCGAGGTACGGCACCAGGGCGGTGACGCGCCCGGCCGATGCGTCGCGCAACGCGCCCAGAAAAAACAGCAGCCGAACCAGTTTGTCGTTCACGCTCGCGCCCGGCTCGCTGTGTAGCGACTGCAGGACGTAGACGTCGCCGCCGCGCACGTTGAGCAGGGGCCGCGCTTTATGCTCACCGTCTTCAAACTCCCGTTCTTCGTGCGGGCTTAAAGCGATGCCCAGATGATCCGCCACGCGACTTCCGAGCGCGTGGGTGGCGTTGATGGCAAACAGTCTCAAAGGTCCTGATTCCATGAAACGAGCCTTAATTAATAAGCGCAGGGCGGAACCGTACAGTAATCGAACGCCCCCCGGGACATTTGACCGGCGTCAAAGATAACGCGCGCCCGCAGGCCGAGAATCTTCCGCTTATTCCTACGGAGCGGAAAAGACGCACCTTGATGAGGGCCGCGAACGCACGAGGCTGCAGAGACGTTGATGTACGTCAACGTCGGCGCGCGACGTCGGCGTTTTAATCAATGAAAGTTTCGTGGAGGTTGAAAAATGAGTATCGCGAACACGGTCGCGAATTACTTGAAGCAGAACATGGTCGCTTACACGGTTATCGATCATCCGCGTTCGATGTCGAGCCGGGAGACCGCGGTGGCCGCGCACATGCCGCCCGACGAAATTGCGAAAGCGGTGGTCCTGTCGGATCGGAAAGGTTATCTCATGGTCGTGATTCCCGGCGACCGGCACGTCGAGCTCGGCAAGCTGGCCGACAAGCTCGGACGGCCGCTGCGGCTCGCCGATGAGGAGCGCGTCGCCCCGGTATTCAAGGACTGCGAGCTCGGCGCGATTCCGCCGATCGGTCCGGCTTACAACATGGACACCATGGTGGACGAGAGTCTGGTGGGAAAGAAGCGGGTGTGCTTCGTGAGCGGCGACCATGGCCGGCTCATATGTGTGGACGGAGAGGATTTTCTGCACCTGCTACGGCAAGCGCGTTACGGCCAGTTCAGCCACTAGGGATATCAACCACCGCGCACAGCGTCGCGCGGCGTTGAAGGTCGTCGGGAGAGCAACGTATGAAGCTGCCCTTACAAATCGTTTTTCGCAACATAGAGCCGTCCGCCGCGATCGAGGCGAAAGTGCGCGAGCGTGCGGACAAACTCGATAAATTCTTCGACCGCATCATCAGCTGTCGCGTCGTCATCGAGGAACATCATCGGCATCACCATCAAGGCAATATCTATCACGTGCGCGTCGACGTGAAGGTGCCGGGAGATGAAATCGTCGTGAGCCGCGAGCCGCCGGAGCATCACGCGCACGAGGACGTTTATGTGGCGATTCGCGACGCGTTCGACGCGGTGCGGCGCCGGCTCGAAGACCATGCGCGCCGCTGGAGAGGCGCCGTGAAGACACACACCGTCATGCCGCATGGGCGCGTCGCCGAGCTTTATCCCGACTACGGCAGGATCGAAACGCCGGACGGGCGACTCGTGTATTTTCACAAGAACAGCGTGATCGAGGCACGCTTCGGTGATCTTGAGATCGGCCGGGAAGTTCGTTTCGTCGAAGAAGCGGGCGAGCTCGGCCCGCAGGCGAGCAGCGTGCATGTCGTCGGCAAGCATCACGCAGCGAGCTAGATCCGCCCGTTGCGATGTAGAGGCATTCGGTCGGCTGTTGGGTTAGCGGTTACAGCCGGGCTCGTCGAGACCGCCGAACGCTTCGATTAACGACTCCATGAGACGCGCAGGAGATCGCCGTCATCCGTGTAGCGCGAGACGAGCTCGCCGTGGTACGCGTGACGTAGCGCCTCGCCAATGCCGTGGACCAGGTGCGCGTCCGTGAACGTTATGAGGGTCCGATTTTCTTCGTCCCGGATGTCCATCAGGCGCTCGAGCGGATGCTCGGCGCGCGCTTTTGCTTCCGTGTTGCGTACGAGATGCAGGATCTCATCGCGATGCGCCGCGTAGAACTCTCCGCCGAGCGTGAGCTGGCCGGCGGGCACGCGATCGCGTACCCGTTGGCAGGCGGGGCAGAGGTGTTTCTCGGCGGCCGGCGCCGCCTCTCCCCATTGCCAGCGGCCCTCGTGAAATATCGCCCCACATTCGGGACACGCGGTCGGTTCCGGCCATTTTCCGCGCGCGCGATAGGGATCGCTCACGCGTTCTTCGTCCATGCGGTCTCTGCGGGGATGATGAACGTAATCGCCGCGTTTTCTGCGTCCGGTCATGAGCTGTCTCCCGGAAAATCTGAGCGGGAAGATTAAGCCTCGGGAGCGTCAACCACTTTGATTTTCGTCAAAGTAACGCGGGTCGGGTCGTATTGCAGCCGGTTACAGCCGGGACGAGCATCAAAAAATTATCGCACCGGCGTGGATCGAAAACCCAGCGAGGGGTTCTCGATCGCTTTTCGTATCGTGGTGATCTAATCGAGGCCCCGCCGGGATAACGGTATTGCGCCAGGTGTTTGCCCCACTCTTCCAGGAGTTCCGCGCGGACCGCCTCGTTCGTGCAGCTACTCAGCAGTCGTTTGCCGTCCACGGCGAGCGTCGTCGATTGCCAGTCGCTGAGGCGTCCGCAGTCGATGCGCACTTCCCATGCGCCCTCGTGCGGCTCCACCTCGAACAGGTAAGCCGTCAGGCCCAATTGGTCGAGCACAGCCGCGACGGCCTCCTTGGCTTCGATCAAATCCCTCGTCGGTAGCGCACCGCCTCGCCGGTTCTGCGGCCCGTGCGATTAGTGGCTGAAATGCCCGTGTCTCGCTTTGAGGCGCAGTCGCAGAAATTCTCCCCCATTCATACACACCAGTTCCTGGTGGTCGCCGCTGTTGAAACATATTTCCTTTTGGCCGACGAGGCTTTCGTCGGGCGGCCCACGGTTTTGATCTGCGTCAATAAGACGAACAGTCGATGCTCCGTATAGTCTCAACACGTATCGATGACGCGCGGATTGTGTAGCGCGGATTGTGTACGCCATCAAGACCACGACGGTTATGAGCCGTAGGCATGAACTCGCAGGGGCTACCGATGAAAAGGACAGTTGCTTTACCGCAAGTCGGGGTGCCGGACCCCGAAATGAAAACCTCACCCATTCTCGACGGCGACGTCGATATCGATGAGGCCCTATCGCTCGATACCGAGATCGAGAGCGGGGTGTGTTATTTCAACAATGTGAAGTACACGATCGGGCAGTACGTGCATAGCGGTGATGATCTGCTACGCTGCGAGCCGCGCGGCGTGTGGGTGCGTAAGGGGGCCGTCCATCCCTAGGCATGACGCGAGGTGCGAAACCTTCGGTCAGTCATGAGCCGACGCGCGTGCCACCCGCCTCGTTCGGTCGTGACGGGCCTTCACGCGAACTTCGCTAACGGATGGCATAAAAAAAGGAGAGCCCGTGGTTGAATCTCCGGGAAGATCCGCATGACTCAGCTCAAACCGCTGGGCGCCGACGCGCTTTGTGCTCGCCTCGATGCCGAGCAATGGCCATTCAAGACCACCGCCGACCTGGAAGATCTGACGGAAGTTCTCGGCCAGGCGCGCGCCACGGAAGCGATTCGCTTCGGGATCGGCATCCGTCGCGACGGTTACAACGTGTTCGTGCTCGCGCCCGCGGGCGGCGGCTGCCACGACATCGTGCGCGATATGCTCACGGAACAGGCGAAGGGCGCGGAGGTTCCTCCCGATTGGTGTTACGTGAACAACTTCGAGCAGGCGCATCGCCCGCGCGCGCTGCGTTTACCCGCGGGAATCGGCGTGAAGCTGCGCGACGACATGGAAGACCTGGTCGAGGATCTGGAGAGCGCGATTCCGGCGGCATTGGAGGGCGAAGAATACCGTGCGCGGCGTCACGAGCTCGAGCAGGACCTCCATGAGCGCCATGAAAAAGCGTTCGAGGAGTTCGGGCGCGAGGCGGCCGAGCGCGACGTCGCCCTCGTGCGTACGCCGACCGGCATGGCGTTGGCGCCCATGCGCAACAAGGAGGTGATGACGCCCGCGGAGTTCGAGAAGTTGCCGGCGCCGGAGCAAAAGCGTATCGAAGAGACGATCGCGTCGCTGCAGGAACGCCTCGAGCGCCTCATCAACCAGATTCCCCAGTGGCGACGCGAAAGCCAGCAGCGCATCCACGAGCTCGATCGCGATGTCGTCATGGCGGCGGTCGGCCATGTCATCACGGCGCTCAAGGAGCGTTACGCGCCATACCCGCAAGTACTCGATTACTTGGGCGCGGTAGAGCGCTCGCTCATCGAGAATGCCGACGATTTCCGCCGCGCCGAGGAGGGCCCGGAGGCGGTGCTATTCGGCGCTGCGATGTCCGGCGCCGGACGGGACCGCGCCTCTCGGCGGCGTTACCGCGTGAACGTGCTCATCGATCGCAGCACGACCAAAGGAACGCCCGTGGTGTACGCGGACAACCCGACCCACGGCGAGCTGGTCGGACGTGTCGAGCACCAGGCGCAGATGGGCGCGCTGGTCACGGATTTCACCCTGATCAAACCCGGCGCGCTGCACCGGGCCAACGGCGGCTACCTCGTGCTCGACGCCCGTCGCGTGCTGCAGCAGCCCTTCGCCTGGGAGGGGCTCAAGCGCTGTCTGTTCGCCAACGAAATTCGCATCGAGTCGCTCGAGCGGATCCTCTCGCTCATCAGTACCGTGTCGCTCGATCCCGAGCCGATTCCGCTGGACGTGAAAGTCGTGCTCATCGGCGAGCGCATCCTTTATTATCTGCTCTATCACCTCGACCCGGATTTTCGTCGGCTGTTCAAGGTTGCCGCGGATTTCGACGAAGCCATCGACCGCAACGCGGAGACGCAGCTGCTCTACGCGCGGCTCGTGGGCACGCTCGTGCGCCGCGCGAATTTGCTGGCATTCGATCGCTATGCGGTGGCGCGGGTACTGGAGCACGGGTCGCGGCTCGTCGCCGACGCGACCCGGCTTTCGATTCGCGTGCAGGACGTCACCGATCTGTTGCAGGAAGCGGATCATTGGGCGCGTGAAGCGAAACATGAGGTGGTGCAGGCGATCGACGTGCAGCGGGCGATCGACGCGCGGATCCACCGATCGGACCGCATCCGCGAGCGTCTGCACGCGGAAATACAGCGTGGCACCATCCTGATCGACACCGAAGGCGACAAGGTCGGCCAGGTAAACGGGCTGTCGGTCACGACGCTCGGCGAGATCGATTTCGGCCACCCGACACGCATCACCGCGCGCGTGCGTTTGGGAAAGGGGGAGGTGATCGATATCGAGCGGGAAGTCGAATTGGGCGGCCCGATTCATTCGAAGGGGGTGCTGATTCTCGCGGGCTTCCTCGGGGCGCGCTACTCGAGCGACCGGCCGCTGTCGCTCTCCGCGAGTCTGGTGTTCGAGCAAACCTACGGCGCGGTCGAGGGCGATTCGGCGTCGTGCGCGGAACTGTGCGCGCTGCTTTCCGCGCTTGCCGATGTTCCGGTAAAGCAGTCGCTCGCCATTACCGGATCCGTTAACCAGCATGGCGAGGTGCAAGCCATCGGCGGGGTGAACGAGAAGATCGAGGGCTTTTTCGATATCTGCAAGGCGCGCGGCCTCACGGGCCACCAGGGCGTTATCATCCCGGCATCGAATGTGAAGCACCTCATGCTGCGGGACGAGGTAGTGCGCGCTTGCCGCGACGGCGGGTTTCAGGTTTACGCGGTTCGAACCGTCGATGAGGCGATCGAGCAGCTCACCGGCGTGGCGGCCGGTGCGCGCGACTCGACGGGGACATTTACAAAGGACAGCATCAATCAACGCGTGGATCAGCGGCTCGCGGCGCTGGCGGAACATGCCCGCGCCTTCGCCGCGCGGCGCGACGATGGCATGGAGCGGAAATGACGCTCGCCGATCCCGCGCCGCCGGTGCGCCGCATTCTGGTCGCGCTCGACGCTTCGGCCGGCAGTTTAACCGCGCTGGAAGCGGCGGCGACGCTCGCCGCGCGCGTGCATGCGGAGCTGCTGGGTTTGTTCATTGAAGATATAAACCTGCTGCACCTGGCGGGTCTGCCCCTCGCGGCCGAAGTGAGCATCTGGTCTGCGCGCGCCCGGCCGCTGACACCGGGAGAAATGGAACAACGTCTACGCGCCCAAGCGGTGCGCGCTCAGTCGGCGTTGGCCCGGGTGGCGGCGCGTTTTCAAGTACGGTCGGTTTTTCGCGTCGCGCGCGGTCAAATCGCGGCGGAGCTGCTGAGCGCGGCGATCGAGGCTGATCTCGTCGCGGTAGGTGCGACGAGCGGGGAGGGCAGGGGCGTCGGGCGTTTCGGTTCCACGGCGCAAGCGCTCATGGCGCGCGCAACGCGGCCGTTGTTGATTTTGCCGCGCGGCGCGACGATCCGCGCGCCGATCGGCTTGATCTATGATGATTCGCCGCTGTCCCAACAGGCGCTTGCGCTCGCCGTGCACTTCGCCGCCCGTCTACAAGGGGCGGAGCTCGTCGTGTTGCTATTGGCCGATAGCACCGAGTCGGAACAACGGTTGCGCGAGGGCGTGGAATCGCGACTCGATCGGGCAATGACGAACGCGCGCTACCGCTGGCTCGTGCAGGCGAGTCCCGAGGCGGCGGCGCGGGCGATCCGCGAGGAGCGCATCGGCGCGCTCGCGTTGGCGGCGGATATCGAAGCCGTCGGCTGGGAGTCCATGGGTAAATTGCTCGAGCGCACGGATTGCGCCGTGCTGCTCGTGCGGCGTTAAAGCGCCGTCTTCCAGAGCTCGCGTATTTCCGCCGGCAGCTGATTCTTTATGTGCTCGATTTCTCCGCCCGTGACGTGGCGGGCGAGCAATTTAAATACGGCGCGCACCGCCAGGTCGCGTTGGTCTTCCTCGAGACCGGGGTAGTGCTCGCTGAAGCGTTCCAGGAAATCGGCTTTGTGACGATACTTCAGCGGTTGCTTCGCCGGTTGCCAGCCCTCGTAGTAAAGGCCGCGCACCAGCATCGGCAGTTGCGCGCCGAGGTCGACCGCCTCGCCATGCGTCAGCCGATCGCGCAAGACATGCAGCACGGCGCGTAGCGCCGAATAGGCGCGCCGGGAATCCCAACCCGTTTCGGCCATCACGTCGTCGATCCACTGACCGGTTTTCTCGATAGTCGGAGCGAATACTTCCATCGTGGCGGAATGCATGGCACGCGTCTCCTGTGCACCTGGGTATCGGCGACGCGCGCCGGCATCCGCCGGCGCGCGTCGTGTGCGCATGTTTCGATCTCGCTCGATGCGGACGGTCGGTTCCGTTTCGGCCCGGCCCGCTTCCGGCAACGCTCAGTGAATCTCGACGCTGACTTCGCGGCGCTTCGCGTGTTCGAGCTTCGGGATCTGGATTTCCAGCATGCCGTCTTTCATCTTCGCTTCGGCCTTGGAGCCGTCCACCTCGGCCGGCAGTTCGAGCGTGCGGCTGAAATCCCCGTACGACAGTTCGTGACAGTAGTAGTCCTCGCGTTTTTCCTCTTCCTCGTGCTCGGTGTGGCCTTTGATGGTAAGCGTGCTGTCGCTGACGGATATCTTCAGGTCTTCCTTGCGCACGCCCGGAACTTCGGCGCGCACGATCACGTCGTTTTCGCGATCGAGCATGTCCACGGCGGGTATGCGGTGTACGAAGGAGGCGCTGCGCAGCGACGGCCAGTCCGTCGGGAACGGACGCAGCCATCCGCGTGGAAAAAGGTTTTCATACCACCGCTCCATCTCTTCGAACGGACGCATCATCGCCGGCCGCTGTTCGGTCACGGCCTTCTCGCTGCTCTTGGTGTCCTTTCTTTCGGTCATGGTGGATTCCTCCAAGGGGTTGATCGGCAAAGTCTCACGATTACGTTACGAGAACGTGCGGCTACTTTAAACGCTGTCGGCAGGTCGGATTTTGATCTGTATCAAACCGCCATCAAGCGGCGGCGCGTCGGCCGCACCCTGCGATCAGCGTCGCGCGTCCACCGCCTCGGCGAGCGCGCGTAGCGCGGGCGCCGCGGTGACGGGATAGGGCGGCGCGTCGTGGAGCGAACGCAGCTCTGCGGGCAGGCGGGCGAGCTGCTCCGCCGCGCGTGCGCGAATATTTTCCAGAGATTCGGCGGCCGCCAGTCGTTTGCCCGCGCGCATCACGGGCTTAATCAATGCTTCGCCTTCTTGGGCGTCGGTCTCCAGCGTGAGGATGTCGGCGCTCGATATGGCGTTGTCGTAACGACGAAAAACTTGCTTGCGACCGGGCCAAGTGGCTTTGCCGATCGAACGCTTGCGCCGCGCGCGGCCGGCGTATTCCTGAAGTTTGTAGGCACAATCGAGGAACGGAGCGTCGGATGAAGTATCGAGATGCGTGCCCACGCCGAAACCGTCGATGGGTGCGCCCCGCGCGATGAGATCGCGCAACGCGTATTCGTCGAGGCTTCCGCTCGCAAAAATGCGGATTTCTCGCCAGCCCCCCGCATCGAGAATCGCGCGCACCGCCTTGGCATGCGCGCCCAAGTCCCCGCTATCAATGCGCACCGCGCGAACGGCGATGCCCGAGGAACGCAGCTTATGGGCCAGCGCCACCACTTTGTGCGCGGCGGCTTCGGTGTCGTAGGTATCGATGAGCAGCGTGGTGTTTTGCGGATGCGTACGCGCGAATCCTTCGAAGGCCGCTGCTTCATCGTCATATGCCTCGATGAAGGAATGCGCCATGGTGCCGAACGCGGGAATCCCGAAGAGAGCGGAGGCGAGCACATTGGAGGATCCGGCGAAGCCCGCAATGTAAGCGGCGCGCGCCGCCATGAGTCCCGCCTCCGCGCCGTGCGCGCGGCGCAATCCGAAATCCACCAATAGCTTCCCCGGAGCGGCGAGCACCGAGCGCGCGGCTTTCGAGGCGATGAGCGTTTGCAGGTGCAGGATATTGATGAGACGGCACTCCACGAATTGGGCCTGTGGCATGGGCGCGGTGATGCGCAGGATCGGTTCGTTGGCGAAAAAGACCGTGCCCTCCGGCATCGCGTGCACGTCGCCTTGGAAGCGGAACCGCGCGAGTTGGTCGGCGAGCTCGCGGCTGAACTTGCCGGAGCCCCGTACCCATTCCAGCTCCGCGTCGCTGAAACGCAGGGTCTCGAGAAATTCGAGCGCTTGCTCGAGCCCGGCGGCGAGCAGGAAGTTGCGTCCCGGCGGCAGGCGGCGCACGAAAAATTCGAACACGGCGGTGTCGATCATGCCGTGCTCGAAGTACGCCTGCAGCATCGTGAGCGCATACAGGTCGGTGAGCAGTGCGCTTCTCTCCGGCGGGATCATGGCGCGAGCCGCATGAGCTCGATACGTTTGGCGCCGAGGCGCTGCATCTCCTCTTCCGCCTTGCGGCCGTCTTCCGAACGTACGTTGACGGCGCGTATGGCGTCGGCGATCACGTAGGTCTCGTAGCCGAGCTTGAGCGCGTCGCGCACGGTGTTGAGCACGCAGTAGTCGGTCGCGAGACCGCCGACGAACACGCGGCGCACGCCGGCGCGCTTGAGCGCCCCGTCGAGGTCCGTGCCCTCGAAGCCGGAGTAAGCGTCCCGGTCCGGTCGAGTCGCCTTGGAAATGACGGTCGCGGATGGCGGCAGTTTCAGCTGCGGCGGGAATTCGGCGCCGCGGGTGCCGGCAATGCAATGCGGCGGCCAGGGGCCGCCTCGCGCTTGGAACGAGCAATGATCCGGCGGATGCCAGTCGCGCGTTGCGAAGACGCGCAATCCGCGGTTGTCAAACGCCGCGGCGCCGTCATTCAGCACGGGTATGACTTCATCGCCGCGGGGCACGGCAAGCGCGCCGCCGGGGAGGAAGTCGTTTTGCACGTCGACCACGATCAGCGCGTCGCCCGAAGCGAGTCGAACATTTCCGGTTGCCTCAGCCACGGTCCGGCCCTCGCGAGATTTCCACGGAATAGACCCTTCGCGATGGGGCGGGTTCTCGTGCCGGTCGATCCGTGGTTCGACGAAGCGACAGCCGCGGCGGTGTGAGTGGCCGCGTATTCAGTACGTCTTTCGACTTATGGGGAACGTCGAGATCGAGGGCGGCGTGCATCGCTTTTCCTTCGCGCGCTTAATGTAGGGCCGCCCGTTCGGTGGGCGCCGCCGAGGCGCGCACGCGCGGGCCAAGCAGGGCTTCGATGCGTTCGCGGTCGAGATCTTCCTCTTCCTCCAATACGCGCGCGAGCCGCTCTATGGTATCACGGCGCTCGCGCAGTATCGCAGCGGCACGCTGCTCCGCTTCGTTCAGCAGATCGCGTACGGCCTTATCGACCGCTTGGGCGGACGTTTCCGAGAAGCGCCGCGGCTGCGCGATTTCGCGGCCGAGGAAGGGATGTTCCTCGCTGTCGCGCAGATCGACCGGTCCGATGGCTTCCGACATGCCCCAACGCGCGACCATCGAGCGGGCGAGCGCGGTCGCCTGGCGGATGTCATCGTCGGCGCCCGAGCTCGTCGTCGCGAGCAGCTCGCGCTCGGCGGTGCGTCCGCCAAGCATCACCGCGAGCCGATCCTTGAGATAGTCCTCGGGCAGTGTATGCCGCTCCTGCTCCGGCAGTTGTTGCGTGCCGCCGAGCGCCCGCCCCCGCGGCACGATGCTCACCTTGTAGAGCGGGTCGGCGTGGGGAAGGACGTAGGCCACGATCGTGTGTCCCGCTTCATGGATCGCGAGGCGATGGCGCTCCTCGGGCTGAATCGCGAGCGACCTCGCGGTGCCGAGCAGAACTTTGTCGCGCGCCTCATCGAAGTGCTGGTGCGCGACGTCGCCGCGGTTTTCGCGCGCGGCGAGGATGGCTGCCTCGTTCACCAGATTCTTAAGGTCGGCGCCCGAGAACCCGGGCGTGGTCGCCGCAATCTCGCGCAGCTTCACATCGCCCGCGAGCGGCACCGTGCGCGTGTGAACGGCGAGGATCGCTTCGCGGTCCTTGCGATCCGGCAGATCGAGCATCACATGGCGATCGAAACGCCCGGGCCGCAGCAGCGCGGGGTCGAGCACGTCGGGGCGATTGGTGGCGGCGAGCACGATGACCGCTTCATGCGCAGTGAAGCCGTCCATCTCGGCGAGGATCTGGTTGAGCGTTTGCTCGCGTTCGTCGTGACCCCCACCGAGGCCCGTGCCGCGCGTGCGTCCGACCGCGTCCAGCTCGTCGACGAAAATGATGCAAGGCGCCCGTTCTTTGGCGGCTTGAAACAGGTTACGCACGCGCGCGGCGCCGACGCCGACAAATACTTCAATGAATTCCGAGCCGGAGATGGAAAAGAAAGGAACCCCGGCCTCGCCGGCGAGAGCTTTGGCGAGCAGCGTCTTGCCCGTCCCCGGCGGACCCATCAGCAATATGCCGCGCGGGACTTGCGCGCCGACGCGGCGGAATTTCCTCGGATCGCGCAAGTAATCGATCAGCTCTTGCACGTCGCGCTTCGCGTTCTCCTGGCCCGCCACGTCCGCGAAGGTTACCTCCGGGTGTTCCGCCTGCCGTACGACACTTTGAAGAAATCGCTGCAGATCGCCCTCGCGGCCGAATCCGCCGCCGATGACGCGCGCGGTGCGGATGTATGACCACACGAACAGCGCGATGAGCAACCAGGGAAGCAGGGAGACAAAACGCGACCACGGACCCGCCGCCTCGGCGACGCGTACCACGACCTTCTGCCGGTCGAGCATCGGCAAGAGCTCGCTGTCCCCTAAGGCCGGTATGCGAGTGTTGAAGCGGATGCTCTCCGCGCCCTTCGCGCCGAGCGGTTGTGGCGCATGAAAGCGGCCGTCAACTTCCCCGTCGCGCAATGTGACTTCGGCGACGTCCCCGCGTCCCACGTGCTGCTTGAATTCGGTGTAGCTGATTTCCGTGCCCGATATGTCGGGGGCGAATAAATAGAGCAGCACGAGCGCGAGCAGCAGCCCGCCCACAAACGGAAGCATGGCGGCCCACGCCTTCGCGGAGAATAGCCGTTTGGATTTTTTCCGGCGGCTCATCGCCCTGTCCTGCGGTTCATCCGCATGCTAGCAACCTCTCGGTGTATCGTTCTGATCTGGATCAAAACGCGCGTCAAGTGGCCGGCGGCGCATAGGCGATGTCCGGCTCATGGCTGGTTTTCAGGATTTCGCGGCGCGCTGCATCCCGCAGTTGCAGCGCGAGGGACCAGGTATCCATTGGCTTAACCCGGAGCAGGGCGGGCTCGAGCGGCCTGCCGATGGTGACGGCGATGACGCCGCGCCGGGGAAACCACGAGCCGCTGCGCAGGATCGAGCGCGTGCCGCGCAGCGTGATCGGAACAACGGGCACGCCGGCCTCGGCCGCCGCGACGAACGCGCCCATGTGAAACGGCAACAGGCCGGGCGCGCGGGTGAAGGTGCCTTCCGGGAAGAACGCGAGCCGGCGGCCGACGTTCGCGACGCCCGCCAGCCGGCGCGCGTCCGCGATGCCGCGCGCGCGATCAAAACGCTCGACGAACTCGCTGCCGATGCGGCGCAGAAACGGTCCGATGAGGCGCGAGTGCTCGAACTCCGCCTTGGCCACGAAACTGATGGAGCACGGCAGCGCCGCCACCAGCGCGTAGCCGTCGAGATAGCTCGAGTGGTTGGCGACGAGCACGCACGGGCGATCGGGGGGAGGCAGGTTTCCCAGTCCATGCACCACCAGCGGCACGCCGCAGACGCGAGCGAACAGGCGCGCCGCGCGTCGGAGCACCGCCCATCGCTGCACGGGTTTCGGCAACGCGATAACCAGCGCCCATACGAGGGGCGCCATCGTACCGAACAGGGCCCACGCGTACGCCGCATACAGCGTCGCGCCCGCGCGCGCGAGGAGGGCGCGCAGTTGCGCGATCACGGCGCTTGCGCGCAATCGGGCTATTTGCCATGCGACCGGTTGCGGTGCGCCTCCGATCGCACCGCGTTCGTACAACTCGCGGCTCGCGGCGCGGCGAATCTTGCCGCTCGAGGTTTTCAAGATCGTCTGGGGAGGAGCGAGACACACATCATCGGGCGCCGTGCCGAGCAGCTCGACGGCCAGCGCGTTGATTCGATTGATGAGAGCCGCGCGCGCGGCCGCGTCTTGCTCGCGTGTTTCCGCCATGACGATAAAGCGTTCCGTCCCCGTGGCCGGATCGGGACTTCCGAACACCGCGACGCGGCCTTTGCGGATGCCGGGAACATCGCCGACGGCTTCCTCGATTTCATCCGGGTAAATGTGTCGTCCGGCATGGATGATGACGTCCTTGCGGCGTCCCGTGATGTAAACGTCCCCGCCCGCGATGTAGGCGAGATCGCCGGAGTCGAGCCAGCCGTCGACGAAGAGCTTGCGCGTGACATCCGGGTTGCGGAAGTAACCGGTGGTCGCGGACGGCCCGCGAAACTGCAGTCGGCCTTCCTCGCGTTCCGGCAGCTCGCGCGCGGCGTCGTCGACAATGCGGATCTCGTGCGCGCGCAGCGGTTCGCCGCAGGCCACGAAGCGCAGAGCGGCGGTATCATCGGGCGCCGCCGGTTGTGCGCATCGCGTGCTCATGAACACGTCGCGCTGAATGCGGTCGATCAACGGGCCGCGGTTCAGCGGTGGAAAGGCGAGGCCGACCGCGTTCTCGGCCAGGCCGTAGACCGGCGTCAGCGCTTCACGGCGAAAGCCCAAGCGCGCGAAACGCTCGCAAAATCGCTCGACGGTCGCCGGGCTTACCGCCTCGGCGCCGTTGAACATCGCGCGCAGCGAGCCGAGATCGAGCCCCTCGATCTCGCTGTCCGCTACGCGGCGCAGACACATTTCATAACCGAAGTTCGGCGAAGCCGAGAGTGTCCCGCGGTACCGATGTATGGCCCACAGCCAGCGGCTCGGCCGCGACAGAAAAGCGAGCGGCGGCATCAGCACCAGCGGGATCGCATAATAGAGCGGCGCGAGCCACGCACCGATCAGGCCCATGTCGTGATAAAGCGGCAGCCAGCTGACGAACACATCGGAGGGAGCGACGCTCATCGCTTCGCCCATCGCGCGAATGTTCGCGAGCAGATTGGCGTGCGTCAGCACGACGCCCTTCGGATTACCGGTGCTGCCCGAGGTGTATTGCAGCAAGGCGGTATCGGCGGCGCCGAGCGCCGGCGCGCTGAAGGCGGCCGGCTCGCCCGCCAGTTCTTCGACCGTCATCACGTGCGCGAGCGTGCTCACCCGCGCACGCAATAGACGCGCGATCGCTTTCGCCTCCGCCGTTGTGATGAGCAGAACGGCGAGCGCGTTGGCAAGAATGCCGCGGTGGCGGCGGATATGGTCCTCGATCTGGCTCGGGCGCGCGGGCGGGTAGATCGGAACCGGAACGCCGCCGACGAGCAGCGTGCCGACGAAGCTTACGAAGTAGGCGCGTGACGTCGGCAGCATCAGGGCGACGGATTGTCCGGGTTGTATACCGATGGTCTGCAAGCCCGCGGCAACGGCCAGCGCCTCGCGCTGCAGCGCGCCATAGGTGATGCTTTCTTCGCCGCCTTCGAGCAAGAGCCGAATGTGCAGGCGCTCGGGGTGGCGGCGGGCGTGCCAGGCGAGGACCTCAACCAACGTTTGTGCGGCGAGAGGCGCGGCTTCGCCTTCGGCGATAGGAGCAACCGGCGCGGAGACTGCGGCGACGGCCGGCGCCCGCGGCGCGCGGGCGGCCGTTAACGCGCGCAGCAGATCGCGCGGGGTCTCCGCGGTTGCAAATGCGCTTTCCGGCAAGACAACGTCGAAGCGTGTTTCGACGCGCGCCAGCAGCTCGATGCGCGCAAGGCTGTCCAGCCCGACGTCGCGTTCGAGGGAGCTGTCGAGCGACACGGGAAACGACGGCCGGTTGGGACGCAGCTCGTTACTCAGCTCCCTGATCGTCGCGAGCAAGACGTATTCGAGGTCCCGGCGCGTTTGCGCGGACATTCCATTGGTCTCGTCCGTTTAGAAGCGCCCCAGAATATCCGCTGCGTTCGGACGTCTTGTTGATCGATGTCAAAGTAGGCTCGCTGGTTACTGCGACTTCCCGGAAGCGGCCGCTCCAAGTTCCGCAGATGAAGCCGCGCTCCCATTAAGGTATTACCCGTGAGTCCAGGGCGCCGGGGCCGATTTGACGGGCATCAAGAGTTTCAACGCGCGGCGCAGGCAGAATAACCAAATGAGTCGTTGGGTGATTGCGCAAACCCACAAGCAGTCGCGGTCGGGCGGGAGGATGGAATGACTATCGCAAGGACGATCGAAAGTTATCTGAAAGACAACGTCGTATCTTACGCCGTCGTCGAACATCCACGCTCGATATCGAGCCGGCAGACCGCGGAGGCGGCGCACGTGCCGCTGCGGCATATCGCCAAGGGTGTGGTGCTGGCGGATGAGGACGGTTATCTCATGGCGGTCATACCGGGCGACCGCCATGTGGAGCTGAATACGCTTTGCAAAAAGCTCGGGCGGCGGCTCAAGCTGGTCGATGACACCAGCATGGCGCCGATGTTCAAAGACTGCGAGCCGGGCGTCATACCGCCGATGGGGCCGGCCTACAACATCGAAACGATCGTGGATGAAAGTCTCATCGGTCGGAAGAGCGTTTGCTTCTCCGGCGGCGATCACGATCGGCTGATATGCGTCGACGGAAGAGATTTCGTGCGCCTGCTCCGGCCGGCGGACTACGGCCAGTTCAGCCACTAGTCACTAACGCTATCCCTCGGAGCTATCTCACAGCCATGCCGTTCATTGAAAAAACTGTCGGTGCACGGCGCGAGCGCTCGACGCCGCAACCGCCGGGTATCGTGTTGGCGCTCGGCGGCGGAGGTGCGCGGGTGGCCGGCGACGATCGCGCCCAAGTGGGCAATGGTTTCGTCGCGCGCAGCAATTGCTCGATCAACCGTGGATGGCGCGTGCACC
Organism: Acidiferrobacteraceae bacterium; assembly: GCA_021323795.1. GTDB lineage: Bacteria > Pseudomonadota > Gammaproteobacteria > Acidiferrobacterales > Sulfurifustaceae > JACQFZ01. The sequence goes on from JAJPKH010000235.1 coordinate 16,604, forward strand.
GGCGCTGCGCGCCTGGCTTCTCGGCCAGATCGAGAGTCACCAGGGACTAAACAACACGAAATCCGGATGGACGACGCGGCGTGTGCTCGATCGTGTCTTCGACCTCACTCAGGCGGAAATCGTGCGCCTGCGCACCGAACGGCAACCGCCCGATCTTTTGTTGACCCCGATGGTAGGGGACGTGGGAGTGCTCGAATTCTATCGCGCGAAGGAGGCCATCGCGGCCGGCCGGCGCGCCGCCGAGGAGAGGCTCGCCGATATTCAGCAACTGGTGCGTCGGGCGAGTTAGATCGTCGGCTCGAGTGGTGGTCGGGGAACCGCGGGTGACGTCGAGATCGCCGGCATGCGGATCTCGTGGATAATGCGGCAATGCGCGACATCGACGGCTCCTATGGCGAGGGCGGCGGGCAGCTGCTGCGCACCGCGTGCGCGCTTGCCGCGATCACCGGCGAAGCGATCCGTGTCCGTAACGTCCGGGCGCGGCGTGCGCCGTCGGGACTCGCGCCCCAACATCTCATGGCGGTGAAGGCGGTCGGGGCGCTTTGCGAGGCGGATGTCGAGGGGCTCGAATTGCGCTCGCAGGACGTCGTCTTTCGTCCGGGACGGCTGCGCGGCGGCGAATTCCGCTTCGACGTGGGAACGGCGGGAAGCGTTACGCTCGTGCTGCAAGCATTGCTTCCGGCCGCCATTGCGAGCGGTATGCCGGTACGAATTCATTTGATCGGCGGCACCGACATCCGCGCGGCGCCACCGCTGGATTACTTCCGTTTCGTGCTGTTGCCGTTGCTCGCGCGCATGGGGGCTGAAATAGACGCGACGCTCATTCGTCGCGGTTACTACCCTCGCGGGGGCGGTGAGATCACGGTTGCCGTACAGCCACGGCGTCTTCGGCCGCTGCGGCTGGAAGCGCCGGGTACGGTGCGGGAGATTCGCGGCATTGCGCACGTCTCCAATTTGCCGACCCACATCGCGAC
>JAJPKH010000139.1 GCA_021323795.1 Acidiferrobacteraceae bacterium
GGCATGAGCGTGATATTCACCTCGGGCACCATGCCGCCGGCATAGGCGAGCGGGAGTAAGGTCATATCGAGCGCGCCCTCGCCGAGCGGCTTGAACTGCTCTTTCGATTTGAAGAGCGAGGCGCTCGGATAGATCTGGAACTTGAGCTGTCCCTTGGTGCGCTCCTCGACTTCCTTGGCGAACATGCGGCAGAGGCGGTCGCGGAAGTCGCCTTGCTCGATGGTGCCGCCCTTGAACTGGTGAGAAATCTTGATGGTACGTGCCTCGGCGGCGAAGGCGTGACGGCCCAAGGTGGCGATGGCGGGAGCAGCGGCAAGGCCGCGAAGAATGTGGCGACGGGTGCGATTCATATTTTCTCCTCTTTTTTCGATGGGTGAATAGCATGTTGGCGACGGAATGTACAAGCTCCGTCGGGTCGTTAACCCCTTGTGCGAAAAATTTGCGTTTCTTTCTTGTGCGTAACCGTTTCCCTCACGACTCGTCAGGCGGCAAGCATCGACAGGGAAGCGATCAAATCGCCGAAGCGCTCCCCCTGCACCAGCAGGTGTTCGCGCAACCGGCGGGCGGTCAACTCACCGTCCCCGGCCAATAGGGCGCTGACGACATTATCATGCTCGATAAACGAATTATCGATGCGGTTGCGCACCCGCAACTGCAACCGGCGGTAGACGCGCAGCTTGCGATGGAGCTGGGACGCCTGTTCCGCAAGATAGGAGTTATGGCTCGCGACATAAATCGTATGGTGGAAGCGCTCGTTCGCATAATAATAGGAATCCGGGTCGCCGGCCTCAGCCGCCGTCTTGCAGGCTTGGTGCGCCGCGAGCAAGCGTGTGCGATCCTCCGGGGTCAGGCGTCGTGCCGCCAGGCGACCGCACATGGCTTCGAGCTCCGCCATCAACTCGAACATCTCGCACAGCCGCTGAGGATCAATTTGCGCCACGAACGCGCCCCGGCGCGGGCGAATCTCGATCAATCCCATCGACGCCAACTGGATAAGGGCTTCGCGCAAGGGCGTGCGCGATACCCGGAAACTCTTCAACAGTTCCGCCTCGTCCAGGCGCTTGCCCGGCGCATAGGTGCCCACGGCGATCTTTTCTTCGATGGCTTCCCGCAACTGATCGGAGCGCTTTGGTTTCATGGTTCGCATTACCGCGCGGTCTTCGGCAAGCCGTCCTAATAGTAAGGTGGCGAATCAATTTATATAAAGTAATCCCACTTGTATACGGTCATTGACCTTTTGATATACAGAATTGCCCCATGACCAGCAGTGCTAATACAGTGGGCCGGGCGGATGGGTGCTTTATTCGAGAGGAATGCGTTTCGTCTTGCGCCGGTTGAACAGCTCTATCAGTCGGGCGTAGGGGAAGGAAAACAAATCGCGTATGCCGGCTACGCTCGAGACGTGGTCGATCGCCCGCCGCACCTGGCTCTGGAATTCCGGGAGCACCGCGCCTTTTTCGACTTCGCCCTGCTCGTGGATGGTCACGAGCCGATGGAGCGAATACAGCCCGAACACGAAGGCGAGCAGAAACACGAAGTCGAGCCCGCGCAGCTTGACGGGGATGAAGTCGCTTTCGAACCCGAAGATTCGCGACGCCCAATGCAGCGTGAACGTCAGTTCCTCGCCTTCAAAGAGAGTGGCGGCGAGACCACCGAGCACCGGGGCGATAGTGGCGGCGATACCCGAAACCAGGGCGTTGATGGCGAGATAGGCCGTCGCCTTGCCGCGCGGCGCGAGCTTCATGGCCAGGTTGCCGGTGCACAGCTGCACCCCGGCGGTCGACATGCCGGTGAGCGCGTAGATGAAGATCAGCGCGAGTAGCGTGAAGGCCGGCCAATTGCCGAAGGAGGTTAGCGGCCACAGAATGAAGGTCAAAATAAACAGGGGGCCGGCCTCGACCAGCACGGACTTGTAGCTGAAGCGTTCGGCGAGCCGTCCCCACAATCGAAAGAACAGCACGTTCACGGCCTGGCTCAGCACCGACAGCGTGAGGATCACGCTCATCCGGAGTTGCAAACGCTGCAGCAGGTACACCGTAAAAAAGGGCGCCGCGAAGTTGACCGCGAAGTTCCAGCTCGCGAGGAAAATCAGCAACTGACGAAAATTCCGGTCGAGTATGGGTTCGGCGATCAGGGCGGCGATCGAGAGATTGGGATTGTGGTCGAGCTTCGGTTCCGGAACGCGGCTGATAAAAAAAATGCCGAATAAGCCGGCGATGCCGCCGAGGCCGAAGTAGATACTGTAAATGCCGATGAGGTCGAAGCGGGCCTCGTACCAATCGACACCGAAAGCCGCGAGCAGCGCGAGCGCGGCGCCGATGCCGGTGGTGATGGCCAGCCGGGTCGCCATGTACGTGCTCAGGCGCGCTTCAGGAATCAAGTCGCGCAGCCAGGGGTTCCAGGCGACGCCGGAGATGGTGCCGAAGCCGTAGTAGAGGAGCAGCGCCGCGATGAGGACGGGGAGGCGATAGGCTTCGGGTACGAGCCAGGGAAGCGCGACGAGCGAGAAACAAGACAGGCGCGAGATGGTAAGCGCGATCACCACAAGCAGCTTGCGGTAGCCGATGCGCTCCACCAGATAAATGGTCGGAATTTGCAGCAGCTGGGTCAGCGGCTGCAACGCGCCGATGACGCCAATAATAAGAGGAGGGGCGCCGAGCAGCAGCGCGAAGGCCACCAGGAAGGCGCCGCCGGTCAGAGTCGTCATGACCTGCGCGGTGACGCCGTCGTACATGATCAGGCGCAAACCGCGCTCGATTTCCTCGGGAGGGATGACCCGACGAGGATTGAGCCAATCCGTCATGGCGGGAAGTCGTTAGTGTTCATTGCTTTCGTCCGGATCGCGGCCGACTGGTTCAACGTCCACGACGCGCGCCCATTCAAGGAACGCCGTTTTTAACCCGGGCGGCTGCCTTTAAAATTCGTCACAGGACGACCATGGAAGCAATGGCACTCGATTGGCGGGAGATGTTCACTTCGACGGTGTCGCCGCTCGAGCTGTTCCTGCGCGGTACCTTGATGTATATCGGAATCTTCACCGTGCTGCGCGTTTTGCTGCGACGCGAAGCAGGCGCCATCTCGTTGCCCGATCTCTTGATGATCACGCTGATCGCCGACGCCTCGCAGAACGCCATGACGAGCGGTTATAAGTCGATAACCGACGGCGCCGTTCTGGTCGGCACGATCATCTTCTGGAATTATGCGCTCGATCGCCTGTCATTCCACTTTCCCCGTTTCGAACGCTTCATACATCCGCCGCCGCTAACGTTGGTTCGTGACGGAGCAATCTTGTGGCGCAACATGCGCAAGGAATCGGTTTCCAAGGAAGAGCTGCTGAGCCAGTTGCGCGAAGCCGGCATCGAAAACATCGCCGAAGTGAAAAAGGCGAGCGTGGAAGGCGATGGACGCATCAGTATCATCAAGCGGCAATAGAACGCTGCTTCGGCTGTTCGCACCAGAGCTGCAGCGCATTCGCTACGACGTCGCGCAGCGCCACGTCGGCGACGAACGAGGCGCGATGCGCGCAGTTGTCGAACAGCGTATTGCGGTTGCAGAGCGGGCAATTGAGACGCCACGAAATGCACGGTCGGTGCCGGCGGCGCGTGGTCGGACCCCCGTTGATCATGTTGCCGCACCAGTAGATGCCGACCGTGGCGGCGCCGACCGCGGCGGCGAGATGCAGCGGCCCCGAATCGTTGCTGATCACGACGCGGCTGCGGGCGAGCAGCGCCGCGAGTCCGCCGAGCGTCAGGCGGTTGCACAGATCGAGCGCCGCGCCCGCCATGCCTTGCGCCACCGCGCTCACTAACGGGCGCTCCTCGCCGCTGCCGATGATCGCGACGCGGGCGCCGGCGTCGAGTAACGCCCGACCGACCGCGGCGAAATTTTCCGCCGGCCAACGCCGGCGCGGGTCGGTCGCGCCGGGGTGAAGCACGGCGAGCGGCTCGCGCCCGAGACCGAGCGCTTCGACTTCCGCCTCGTCGGCGGCCGTTAGCGCAATGGTCGGCTCGAGGGTGACCGGCGACGCTCCGACCAGCGCAACCACTTCGAGGTAGCGCAGGACTTCCGGCTGAAAGTAAATATAAGGTATGACGCGATCGAGCGCCGGTGCCTCGGGCGCTTGCAGCCCGGCGCTGACGCGCGCTTTCAGCCGCTGCGTGAAAGGATTGGAGTAACGGCCGCCTCCATGCAGTTGCAGCGCAAGGTCGAAGCGCTCCTCCTGCATGGCCGCGAAAAATTTCTCGATTTGATCCCGATTTTCCGGCTCCCCGGGTTCGACGCTCACTCCGCCGTAAGAGGGCAGCGCGATGACACGATCGACCGGGCCGGGGCGCTCGCGCAGAAACTCACGGTGCCAGCGCTTGGCGAGCAGAACGATTTCGGCCGTGGGATACGCGGCGCGCAAGGCGGCGAGCGCGGGCACGGCGAAGCAATAGTCGCCGATGCCGTTCGCGCGCACCACGGCTATCTTGCGTACGCCATCGACGCGTTGTCCGGTGGGCATAGTGGCAACTCCGTCTCGGTGGTTGCCGCGGACATCAGGCGATCCGCGGCCGTAAGCACTTGCGCGATGCCGACGATGGCAGCCGCCGGATCCTCGGCGTCCGCCGAAGGTTCGAGGGCCGCGAATGGACCCGGCAGCAGCGGACCGTAACGTTCCATGCCGCCCGAGCGATAAATCGCGATAGTCGGCGCGCGCAGCGCGAATCCGATGTGCGCCGGTCCGGAGTCGTTGGTGATCAGCAGGGCGAGCTGCGCGATAACGGCGCCGAGCACGCCGAGCGAAGTGCGTCCGGCGAGGTTATACGCGCCCGGGCCGATTTTCGCGGCGAGCTCTATCGCCGCGTCGCTGTCGTGCATACCGCCGAGCAAGATCACCGTGCCGCCGTGGCGGCGCAGCAGCGCGCGCGCCACCGCCACGAACCGCTCGGCCGGCCAGCGCCGGCGTGGATCGTGCGATCCGGCGTGCACGCCGATGAGCGGGCGCGGCAAAGCGGTGAGCAGCTCCGCGGCGCCTTGCCGGTCCTCGTCGCGTAGTACGAACAGCAGCTCGTCCCCGCGTGGCTCGACGCCGATGGAGCGCATCA
>JAJPKH010000124.1 GCA_021323795.1 Acidiferrobacteraceae bacterium
GACGTGTTCTTGAAGCTGACCGGCCGGGAGCTGCGCGAATGAGCGCCGCCTACCTGGTGTTGCCGCGGCTGCGCCACGGCGCCTTCGCGGTGTGGCGCCGCAACGTGCTGGTATGGCGCAAGCTGATGGTGCCGAGTCTCCTGTTCAACCTCGGCGAGCCGTTTTTGTATTTGCTCGGCCTTGGCTACGGACTCGGTCTCTTCATCGGCGACACCATGCAGATGCCCTATCTCACGTTCCTCGCCTCCGGCATTCTCGCGTCATCGGCCATGAACACGGCGAGCTTCGAGGCGATGTATTCGGTTTACACCCGCATGGTGCCGCAGCGCACTTACGACGCCATCCTGGCCACCCCGCTCGAGGTGCAGGACGTGCTCGCCGGCGAAGCGCTCTGGGCCGCCACCAAGTGCGTGATCAGCGGGGCGGGCATCCTGCTCGTCGCCGCGCTCCTCGGCGGCGTGCACGGCTGGCCGGCGCTGTGGGTGATACCGGTGCTCTTCGTCGTCGGCGTCGCGTTCGCCTGTCTCGGGCTCATCATGAGCTCGATGGCCAACGGCTACGACTATTTCAGCTACTACATGACCCTCGTGGTCACGCCGATGTTCGTTCTGTCCGGCGTGTTCTATCCCGTCAGCGCGCTCCCCGGCGTCCTTCAGTCGATCGTTCAGGTGCTGCCGCTCTACCACGCCGTCGAGCTGGTGCGCCCGCTGGTCGCGGGTCGGGTTCCCGACCAAATCGGTCTGCATTTGAGCGTGCTGGTTCTCTATGCCGTACCGGCCTTCCTGATCGCGGTTCGCTTCGCCCGCCGGCGGCTGGTCGTGTGAATTCCGGCGACGAAACGTCCGGCCGAGAGCGTGGCACCCCACGAAAGACTGACGCCGCGCGAAATCTCGGTTATAGTGCGCGCACAAAGCTAGGGAAGGTCCGATTAACCGGCTGTTTCGGATTCCCTACAACAAGAAATGCAGCATCACTGAATGATCGACCCGGCATCGCCCCCGCGCTCGCTACCCCGAATTCTGCTCGCAGAAGATTCCGAAACCTCCGCCGCCATCGTCGCCCGGCACTTGCAGGGAAAGTTCGAAGTCTTGCACGCGCGCGATGGTCTCGACGCCTGGAACTTGCTCGCGGCGAATCCTGAGATAGAGGTGGTCATTACCGACGTGCAAATGCCGCGGTTGTCCGGCCAGGATCTGCTGCGCAAGATCCGCCATAGCGATGTGCCGCGGGTCAAGGACATGGCGGTGCTCGTCATGACCACCAGCAATGACGACAACGCGCGCCAGGAGGCGTTCACGAACGGCGCGAGCGATTTTCTCGTCAAACCCGTCGACGCACTCGAGCTACGAGCGCGTGTGACCGTCCATCAGAAGCTGGCGCGCACGATCCGGGAGCTTGAGACCAGCCGCCAGATGCTCCAGGAGCAGGCGACCACGGACCCGCTGACCAGGCTCAAGAACCGCCGCGCGTTCGCGGAGCTCGGCTTGCGGCACTTCGCGCTCGCGCAGCGCCACGACATCGAATTGTCGATCATCGTCCTCGATATCGACCACTTCAAGAAGATCAACGACACCTATGGCCACCCGGCCGGCGATCAGGTGCTGATGAGCGTGGCGCACGTGCTGACGAGCAAGACGCGCGCGAGCGACCTGCCGGCTCGCCTCGGCGGCGAGGAGTTCGGCATCCTCCTGCCGAACACCAAGCGCTCCGGCGCCGCCCTGCTCGCCGACCGCATTCGCGTCGCGATCCAGCAGAGTCAGTTCCAGTTAGGCGAACACGCGATTACGGTTACGGCCAGCGCCGGGGTCGCCGCCTATGGGCTCGACGGGGAGGAGAGCCTCGAACGCCTGCTGGAAGTCGCGGACCGGCGGCTGTATCTCGCCAAACAGCGCGGGCGTAACCGCGTCATCGCGATGAATTGACCAGACGCGCTCAGCGGTTGAGCGCTTCGATTTCCTTGGCGAACACTTCAAAGGACGGCGCGCCGGCCGCCGTGCGCTTAACGACAACGCGGTCCTGTTCGATGTAACCGAGAATGAAGCTCGGCGTCGCGTTAATCCCGAGATCGCGGCCTTCGCCGACGTCGCGCCTCACCGCGCCGCGCGCCGCAGCCGACTTGCGGCACGCCTGGAAGCGTTCGGGGTCGAGCTTGAGCTCGCCCGCGAGCTCGCCATAGAGCTCCACGCCCAATCGCGCCTGCTCGGCATACAGCAGCTCCTGCATCTGCCAATACCGTCCCTGCGCTCCCGCGCAATACGCCGCCACGCTCGCGCCAAAGGCGTGTTCATGGATGGACAGGGGAAAGTCTTTGTAAAAGTAACGCACCTTGCCGGTGTCGATGTAAGCGGTCTGGAGCTGCGGCAAGGTACCGACGTGAAACGCGCGGCAGTAGGGGCACTGATAATCGCCGAACTCGACGATGGCAACCTTGGCGGACGCGCTTCCGAGAGCGCGGTTTGCATCGACGCGGACGACCAGCTCCGTCGGAATAGTGATCACGCGCGGCGGCTCGGCATTCTGAACGGCGCTGGAGCTATGATCGCTGCGGCGGGCGGAGTCCGGTCGTTCGGCGCTGATTGCCATGTCACCGGCGGCGCTTAGCAACAACAGCAACAACAGTAGACGCCTGGGGCGAAGCATCGGCACGGGTTACGTTGAAACGGTATTTACAGTCTAGGCGTACCGCCCGAGCGGCGCCACGCCGGCAGGGATCACAAAGCGAGCGGCAATAGAAAATAAAATGCAGAGGCCGGCGCGCCCACAAAGACCACTCTTTTCGAGTATCGTGCGGAATTAAAGCCGATTGTCGCAACCCGTCCACCGCGACCGGTTATTGATTGACTGAAGAATCATACGCTGCGCGCTAGAATGCCCGGATGAACGAGCTGCGCAACGTACTTGCCGTGGACGAAGTCGCGGAGCTGCATGCCGCGGCGCTTGAATTCGCGGACGTCGCGCGCGACATCATTGCGCGCGCGTGGCGTTCGGGCTTCAGCGTCGAGCGCAAGCGCGACGGCAGCTTCGTGACCAACGTCGACCTCGAAGTCGAAGACCGGCTGCGCGCTCTGATCACGCGGCGCTATCCGGAGCACGGCATCCTCGGCGAGGAATTTCCACCCGCGCGCCCCGGTGCGCGCTTCCAATGGATTCTCGATCCGATCGACGGCACCGAGGACTTCGTGCATCGGGTGCCGACCTTCGGGAGCATTCTGGCCCTGTATGACAACGGTGCGCCCGTGGTCGGCGTCCTGGATCATCCCGCGCTCGATTTGCGCTGCGACGCCGCGCGCGGGCGCGGCACGCGCAAGAACGGCGAGCGCGTGACGCTCGCCGATCTGCCCGAGCAAACGGCCAACGAACAGGTGCGACTCGTGCTCAGCGCCCGCGGCAACTTCATCCGCTATCGCGATGAAGGACCCAGCTTCGACGCCCTCACCCGCGCCTTTCCCAATCACCGCGTCTATCGCTCCTGCTACGGGCACAGCCTGGTCGCGAGCGGCGCGGTGGATGCGATGGTCGATTACCACGACACGCCCTGGGATCTCGCGGCGAGCCAGATCACCGTCGAGGAAGCGGGCGGAGTCTATCGGGTGGTGCGCAGCTTCGTGGTCGACGGCGTTCCCATCTACAGCGCCGTCTTCGGCAAACCGACGGTGGTGGAGCGTCTGTGCGGCCTGTTGGGCGCCCCGTAGGAATCGCGCCGCCCGGCTCTTGTATAATTCGCGCTCGCGCCGTCGTCCCTGGAGGTGACATGCGTAATTTTCGCTGGTTCGGATTGCTCGCCGCCCTGCTGCTCCTCAGCGGTTGCGGCTACAACACCTTGCAAAGAAATGACGAGCAGATCAACGCCACCTGGTCGGAGGTGCTGAACCAGTACCAGCGCCGCGCCGACCTCGTGCCGAATCTGGTGAACACGGTGAAGGGCTTCGCCGCGCAGGAACAGCAGGTGCTCCTCGGCGTCACCGAAGCGCGCGCCAAAGTCGGCGCCATCCAGGCGACGCCCGCGCTGGTGAACGACCCGGCCGCGTTTCAACGCTTCGTCGCGGCGCAGGGCGAGTTGACGTCGGCACTGTCGCGTTTGTTGGTCGTCGCCGAAAACTATCCGCAGCTCAAGTCCGACGCCAACTTCCGCGATCTGCAAGCGCAGCTCGAGGGCACGGAGAACCGCATCGCGGTCGCGCGCAACCGTTACATCAAGGCGGTGCAGGACTACAACGTCACGGTCCGTTCCTTTCCGACCAACCTGACGGCCATGGTCTTCGGCTTCAAAACGAAGCCGAACTTCGCGGTCGAAAACGAGCGCGAAATCGCCCGTCCGCCGAAGGTGGATTTTGGAGCGACGCCGAGTCCGGCGCCCGCCGAGCGCCGCTGACGCCGTGCGGGGCGTGTCCCGCTTTCCGCGGCACGTGGTGCTGGTGCTGCTGCTCTGCGTGCTCGCCTCCGCGCATGCCGAGGTCGCGGTGCCACCGTTGCAGGCGCGCGTCACCGACCTCACCGGCACCCTCACCCCCGAACAGCGCGCCACGCTCGAGCACGAGCTCGCCGATTTCGAAGCGCGCAAGGGGTCGCAGATCGCGGTGCTGCTGGTGCCGAGCACCGAACCCGAGACCATCGAGCAATACGGCATCCGCGTCGGCGAGGCGTGGAAGGTCGGACGCAAACGCGTGGACGACGGCGCGATACTCATCGTCGCGATGAAGGATCGGGCGCTGCGCATCGAGGTGGGCTACGGCCTCGAGGGCGTGATACCGGACGCGGTCGCGAAGCGCGTCGTCGCCGAAGTCATCGTGCCGTTCTTCAAGCAGGGCGACTACTACGGCGGCATCCACGCGGGCGTGCAGCGCCTCATGCGCCTGATCAACGGCGAACCGCTGCCGCCGCCTTCCGCCCGCGACACCGGCTGGTCCGGCGTCGAACGGGCGCTGCCCTTCGCGTTTATCGCGGTATTCGTGCTCGGGGGCATCCTGCGCGCGATCTTCGGACGCCTGCTCGGGGCAACGGCCGCCGGCGGGATCGCGACACTCGTCATCTGGTTCATCGCGAGTTCACTCGGGGTGGCGGTGGTTCTGGGCGTTCTCGTGTTTCTGTTCACGCTGATCCTCGGCCTTCCCGCGCGCGGCGGTTACGGCGGGTGGTCGAGTCGCCCGGGGGGGTTCGGCGGCGGCTGGGGCGGCGGCGGTCTGGGGGGAGGCGGCTTGGGTGGCGGGGGATGGAGCGGCGGCGGTGGCGGCTTCGGGGGCGGCGGCGCCTCGGGACGGTGGTGATGAACATCACACGCCTGTTGCGACACCTGGGTACGCCGCGCTGGCAGGTGCGGCGTAAATTCCCCGCCGCTTCACTCGCCGCCATCGAAGCCGCGATCAAACACACCGAAGCGACGCACAGCGGACAAATCTGCTTTGCCGTCGAAGCCGCCTTGGAAATCGCGCCGCTGCTGCGCGGGCGCTCGGCGCGCGAGCGCGCGGTCGATGTTTTCTCGCAACTGAGAGTTTGGGACACCGAACACAACAACGGCGTGCTGATCTACCTGCTGCTCGCCGACCGTGACGTCGAGATACTCGCGGATCGCGGCATCCACCCGCGTGTCGGCGCGGCGGAGTGGGAGGGAATCTGCCGCAAGATGGAACGTGCGTTTCACGACGGCCGGTTCGAGGAAGGCGTGATCGAAGGCATCAAGGCGGTGGGCACCCATCTCGCGCGCCATTACCCCTCGAGCGGCAAACCCGCCAACGAAGTTTCCGATCGTCCGGTCGTGTTGTGAGTCGACAGATTTTTCACACGACATATTGTGCTTTTCCATTTCCGCCGGTACATTTACTTGCGTTCGTCCTGCCCCTCTAACAAAAGTCGGGAGACAGCCAAGTTTGACGGCGAGCCAGGTCCTGTCAGGCGATTCACGCGTGATGCATACCATTACGCGTTACCTGGAGACCCTCCGCAGCTCGGTCGACGGCGATGAGCTTCACGGCCTCATCGCCCGCACGCTGCGGCGCCATTCCCGCAACGGTCCGCTCGGCCCCGATTATCTGATCGACCTGTACGGGCAACTCGACGCGTACGCGCGGGATGCCGTGTCGCTGCCGAGCATGCGCATCCGCGCGCGGTTATTGCAGCAGCACATCGCGCCGTACATTTCCGATCTCAAGCTCGATTCGTTGTCCGACACCACGCGAGCCGCGCCGGCGGCCGAAACAGCGAGAGTTCACCCGGTGGTAGAAGAGATCACGCTCGCGCCGGCCCCGGCGGCGCCCGCGACGACGGCAGCGGTGGCGCCGGAAGCGGCGGGAAACACCGCGGTCGAAGGCGTGCTGGAACGTCCCGGCGAAAAGGAGCAAGCGGCGGCGGAAGAGCGCACGGAGAAATATCAGCAACTGTTGCGCTCCGAGAAAGATGCGTGGCAGGCGATCTACGGAACCGTCAAGGATTATCAACACTTGAAGGACGCTTGGCTCAAGAGTCTGGATGAATTATCGCGGCAGCGCGACGCACTGGAAGAAAAGCTCCTCAAGACCACCGAGCAGTTGACCAAGCTCGAGGTCGAGCACGACAAGGTGCGCACGGAATTACAAAGCGCACGCACGGAAACTCCCAAGCGCGCGCGGCTACCGTCGATTCCCCGCCTGTTATCGCGCGGCAATCGCCCCGGACCGCTGCCGAAGCGCGACGGATTCATCAAAAGCCTGGAGGCGGAGATCAAGCGCATCAAGCGCTCCGGCGCGCCGCTCGCGCTCGGGCTGATCGGCGTCGACAATCTCGACGTGCTGATGGAACAGCACGGTCAACAGGCCGCGGCCGCCGCGTTGCGCTGCTACGCGGAAGAGGTGCTGTCGAATTTTCGTGCGTACGATATTGTCGGCATGTACGACAACGATCAATTCATCGTCATGTTTCCCGACACGCCCAAGGAAGGCGCGCGGCGCGCGCTCGAAAAGGCCTACAAGCGCGCGGTCGAGACGCACCTGAACCACGACGGCCGCAGCATTCCGTTGCCGCCTTTTGCCGGGGCGCTCATCACGTATTCGGCGGGCGAAGATCCGGCGAAGTTCCTCGGCCGGGCCAGCGAGGCCTTGCATCAGGCGCGCGCGGGCGGAAACCGCGGCGTCCTGCTTTCCTGATCACAAGCGCCGGACTCCGTCGCTTCCTTAAGCGGCCGCACC
>JAJPKH010000024.1 GCA_021323795.1 Acidiferrobacteraceae bacterium
ACGGCGAGCAGCGCGCCCGCCGGCCCCCACAACCAGCCCCAGAATATGAGACCGAGAAAAACGACCACGGGATTGAGCGCGAGACGCCGACCGAGCACGAGGGGCGTTACGACTTGTCCCTCGACGGTGGCAAGCACGAGGAAACACGCGGGCACGAGGAGCGCGTGCGACAACGTGTCGAAGGTCAGCAGGGCGACGACGGTCAACACCGACAGCGTGACCATCGAGCCGAGATAGGGAATGAAGTTGAGCACCATGGCAAGCGCGCCCCACAGCAGCGGATTCGGCATGCCGAAGGCGTAGGTGAGAGCCGCCGTGCACGCGCCGAGCCCGGCGTTGATGAGCGTGACCGAGCCGAGGTAGCCGGAGACGTTGCGCTCCACGCCGGCCGTGATGTCCAGTACGCGCTGCGCGCCGGCGCGCGTCACCGCGATGTCGGCGACGCGCTGGATCAGGCGCTCCCCGGTCGCGAGCAGGAAATACAGCAGGAAGAACATGACGACGGTACCGGTGAGGAGCGGTTCCGCGTGGGCCCAGACCATGGCGCGCACGCTGGTATTGTGCACTTGCACGGTCGCGGTACGCGGTGGCTCCACTTTAGTGATCTTCTCCACTTGCGCCGCGGCTTTATCGACCTCCTGCACTTTCTCCTTGATCGGACGAAGCTTGTGTTCGAGCTGCTGCACGACCTGCGGCGCTTTCTGCACCCATTGCGCGACCGGCTCGCTCAGCGCGTATCCGGCGTAGCCGAGCGCCCCGAGCAGCGCCGATACAACGAGCGCCGAGGCCAAGTAGACCGGCACGCGCACGCGCTGCAACGCGCGCACGACGGGGCGCAGCAAAAAATGCAACAACAGCGCGAGTACGATCGGCAGCGTCAAGCCGCGCGTGAGATAGAGCGTGTAGAAAACGGCGAGCACGAAAAGCGCGGTCACCACCCAGCCGCGCACCGCGCCGGTGTACGGCGTGGAGGAAGCGGGACCGCGCGGTGGCGGCGCGGATGTGGTCGCCCGGGAATTCGTTTTTATAGTCTCGGACTTCATGTCCCTATGCGTTGCCGTCGGTACGCGGCGGTATCAAACCTCAAATCGCGTATGTTAGGCTACCCGGTGTTCTACGCAGGGAGCTGTAACGCCATGGCCGCGCGCGTAATCGATCTCATGTGGCACGGCGCGGACACCGTGGAAGCCGCGAGCGCAGAAGTGCGGCGCTCCACCGACGTCGCGCTGCACTTGCCGGCGAGTTTTCACCACGCGGTGGCGGCCCATTTCCGTTCGCCCGACGCCCACTCGAACGTCGAAGCGGTCGACGTCAACGGCGGCGCCGAGTTGCTCGCGCGGCTTTGCGCCATCCACGGTCTGGAACCGCTGGCCGCGCTCGTACCGGCGGTCGAGCGCGCGCACGCGCGAGTCCGCGTCAGCAGCCCGAGCCCGACGGTGGCGATTCGCTGTCGCGCCGGCGCCGAGGCGCGCGCTTCATGACCGGATACACCATTCTCAAGCCCGGCTACAACTGCTGGCGCATCGCGCGCGCGCGCCGCGTCGCGTTTCTGATCGACGCGGCCGCGTACTTTCGCGCGTTCCGCGCGGTGGCGGCGCGCACGCAGCGCAACCTGCTCATGATCGGCTGGGACATCGACAGCCGGGTGAAGCTCGTGCGCGACGGCGAACCGGACGACATGCCGGAGGCGTTGTGCGAGTTCCTCAATGCCGTCGTGTCCCGGCACCGCGGTCCGCATGCCTACGTCCTTACGTGGGACTTCGCGATGCTCTATGCGCTCGACCGCGAGTGGCTGCCGATTTACAAACTTGATTGGCGCACGCATCGCCGGCTGCACTTCCGCATGGACGGCGTACATCCGCCCGGCGGCTCGCATCACCAGAAAGTGGTGGTCATCGACGATCGTCTGGCTTTCGTCGGCGGCATGGATCTCACGCACACCCGCTGGGACACGCAGGAGCATCGGCCGGACGATCCGCGCCGCGTCGACGTCGGCGGCTCGGTGCCGTACCGGCCGTTTCACGACGTGCAGGTGTTGCTCGAGGGCGAGATCGCCGCGGTGCTCGGCGACCTGGTGCGCGAGCGCTGGGAGCGCGCGACCGGCCAGCGTCTGCTGCCGTGCGCCGGTGCGGCCGGCGGCGACGCGTGGCCGGCGCCTGTCGCCCCCGATATCGAGAACATCGACGTCGCCGTCGCGCGCACCGACCCCGCCTTCAATGGGCGCGCGGAAGTGCGCGAGGTGGAGCTGCTCTATCGCGACGCCATACGTGCGGCGCGGCGGCACATCTATATCGAGAACCAGTTCTTTACCGCCAACTCGATCGTCGAAGCGCTCGAGCAGCGCCTCCAGGAACCCGACGGGCCCGAGATCGTGATGGTGCTCGCGCTGCGCACGGACGGATGGCTGTCGCAGCAGACCATGGACGTGCTGCGCGACCGCATGGTCTATCGACTGCGCCAAGCGGACCATCATCAGCGCCTGCGCGTCTATTATCCGGACGTTCCCGGGCTCGCGCCGCAGTGCATCAACGTGCACAGCAAGATCATGGTGGTGGACGACGACTTCGCGCGCGTCGGCTCCGCGAACCTCAATAACCGTTCCATGGGAATCGATACCGAATGCGACGTCGCCTGCGAAAGCCGCGGCGACGCCGGCGCGCAACGCGGCATCGCGCGGCTGCGCGATCGGCTGCTGGCGGAGCATCTGGAGACGACCCCGGAACGCGTCGGCGCGGCGATCAAAGCCGCCGGCTCGCTTTGCGGGGCGATCGAGCGGTTGCGCGGAGCAGGCCGCACGCTCAAGGAATTGCCGGCGCCGGCGCCGGAGCAGGTGAGCACCTGGCTGCCGAACCCCGAAGTGCTCGATCCCGAGCGGCCGATCGATCCCGCCAAGCTGACGGAGCAGTTCATTCCGCCGGAAGAACACGCGCCGACGCACCGCCGTCTCGTCCTCGCCGTTTCGATGTTGGTGTTGCTGCTGGTTCTCGCCGCCGCATGGAAGTGGACGCCGATGCGCGCGTGGCTGGACGTCGGGCTCCTCAGCGACTATCTGGCCAATTTCCGTAACTATCCCGGCGCGCCGCTCCTCGCGATCGGCGCGTTTATCGTCGGCGGTTTGATCGTCATGCCGGTGACGCTGATGGTCGTCGCGACGGCGCTCGCGTTCGGGCCGCTGCAAGGGTTTCTCTATTCGCTCATCGGCGGCGTCACCAGCGCGCTCCTGATGTATCTGCTCGGTCGCACGCTCGGCCGGGACACGGTGCGGCGTTTCGCCGGCTCGCGTCTCAACCGTCTGAGCCGGCGCCTCGGCGAGCGCGGCGTGCTCGCCGTGGCGCTGTTGCGCATGCTGCCGGTCGCGCCGTTCACGGTCGTCAACCTGGTCGCCGGCGCCTCGCATATCGGCTTGCGCGACTATTTGCTCGGCACGCTGCTCGGGATGGGGCCCGGCATGCTCATGATCGCGCTCTTCGTCGACCGCGTGAGCGCCACCATTCAAAATCCCGGCATCGGCAGCGCGCTCCTGCTCGCCGCCGTATTGGCGCTCATCTTTCTCGGGACCTACGGCCTCAAGCGCTGGGTCCTGCAGCGCAAGCCGAACGAATCCGCGCCGAGCGGCGCATGAGCGATCGCTGACGCATGGAGCTCGACGCCGTATTGCTGTCACGCCTGCAGTTCGGCTTCACGCTCGCGTTTCATATTTTGTTTCCCACGTTCACCATCGGCCTCGCCGGCTTCCTCGTGATGATGCACGGCGCATGGCTCGCGACCGGCGCCGAGGCCTATCTGCGCCTGTATCGCTTCTGGTTGAAGCTGTTCGCGCTCGGTTTCGGCATGGGAGTGGTTTCCGGCATAGTGCTGGCGTTCGAGTTCGGCATGAACTTCAACGGCTTTTCGGCGGCGACGGCGAACGTCATCGGGCCGCTCATGGGATACGAAGTGTTGATGGCGTTCTTTCTCGAGGCGAGCTTTTTGCCGATCATGCTCTTCGGCTGGGGGCGCGTGGGACCGCGGCTGCAATTCTTCGCGACGCTGATGGTTTCGCTCGGGACGATGCTTTCCGCCTTCTGGATCCTCGCGGCGAACTCCTGGATGCAGACGCCGTCCGGCTTCGAGCTCCGCAACGGCCTGTTTCATCCGCTCGACTGGTGGGCGGTGGTATTCAATCCGTCGTTTCCGTATCGCCTGGCGCACATGCTGATGGCGTCGCTGCTCACGGGCGCGTTTCTCATCGCGGGCGTTTCCGCCTGGCATCTGCGCCGGCGGCTGCACACCGAGCTCGCCGCGCGCGCGTTGCGCCTGGCCGTCGTATCCGCGGCGATTTTCGCGCCCACGCAAATCCTGCTCGGCGATCTGCACGGGCTCAACACGCTGCGCCACCAGCCGGTGAAAGTGGCGGCGATGGAAGCGTTGTGGGAGACGCGCGCGAACGTGCCGTTTGTCGTGTTCGCGCTGCCGGACCAAACGAACGCGACGAATCGCGCCGCGCTCGAAATTCCGCGTGCGGGCAGCTTGATCCTGACGCATTCGTGGAACGGCCGCGTGCAAGGACTCGACGCCGTGGCGCCGCAGGATCGCCCGCCGGTCGCCGTGGTATTTTTCGGTTTCCGCGTCATGCTCGCGATCGGTTTCTTCCTGTTGGCGCTCGCGTGGTGGGGTTTGGCGTTGTGGTGGCGCGGGCGTCTCGACGCTGCGGATCGTTATCATCGGATCTGCTTGTTCGCGACGCCGCTCGGCTTCATCGCCGTCATCGCGGGATGGGTGACCACCGAAAGCGGAAGGCAGCCTTGGGTCGTGCAAGGGTTGTTGCGCACCGCCGACGCGGCCACGCCCTTGCCCGTCGGTTCCGTCGCGTCGTCGCTGACGTTGTTCTTGCTGGCCTACGGCGTGCTGCTCGCCGCGTTTCTCGTGTTCGCGTACCGCATCGCGCGGCGCGGACCGGAGCACGAGATTCCGGAACAGATACGCGGCGCGCCGCGTACGGTGTGGCGGCTGCGTCCGCAATGAGCATGGACCTCACGCTGCTCTCGGCCCTCGTGATCGCGTTCGGCATCGCGATGTACGTGTTGCTGGACGGTTTCGACCTCGGCGTCGGCATTCTGTTTCTTTTCACCCGGGAGGAGCGCGATCGCCAGCTCCTGATGAGCAGCATCGCGCCGGTATGGGACGGCAACGAGACCTGGCTCGTGCTCGGCGGGGCCATGCTGCTCGCGACGTTTCCGGGCGCCTACAGCCTGCTGCTGCCGGCATGGTACGTGCCGCTGCTCCTGTTCTTGTTCGCCCTCATCTTTCGCGGCGTCGCGTTCGAGTTCCGTCCGCAGGCGCGGCGCAAGCAGCTTTGGGGCTATTCGTTCGGCCTCGGCTCGTTGCTGGCGACGGTGGCGCAGGGCGCGATGCTCGGCAGCTTCGTGCACGGCATCGACGTGCAAGGCGGACGCTATGCCGGCGGGCCGTGGGGCTGGTTCACGCCGTTCAGCGCGGTGACGGCGGCCGGGCTCGTCGCCGGTTACGCGCTCCTCGGCGCGACTTGGCTGATTTACAAGACCGAGGGTGCGCTGCAGGATTGGTGCTTTCGGGTGGCGCGGTGGCTGATGCTCGTCGTCCTGGCGTTCATCGGACTCGTCAGCCTTTGGACGCCGCTCACCAATGCGGAGATCGCGGATCGCTGGTTCGGCTGGCCGAACCTGCTTTATTTGTCACCGGTGCCGCTGCTGACCGCCGCCATCGCGGTTGCGCTGTGGCGGTCGATCAGCAACCGCCGCGAGCTGACGCCGTTCATTTACGCGGTCGCGCTGTTCCTGCTGAGCTTCTTCGGTCTCGCCATCAGCACGTGGCCCTACGCGGTTCCGCGCGCGGTGACCGTGTGGGACGCGGCGTCGTCGCCGACGACGCAGGCGTTCATGCTGGTCGGCGTGGGTTTACTGCTGCCGCTCGTGCTCGGTTACACGATCCACACGTACCGTGTGTTCCGGCACAAGGCCGACGCCGGTTTGCATTATCACTAGAACCTATCTCAAATAGATCGCTTCGCTTCACTCGCAATGACAACGCTCGTTCATCAGTGCGAGGAGCGGGTTGCGACGAAGCAATCCCCACTACCGTGGGATTTTGAAACCGCTTTTAGAAATCCCAGCGGTAGCCGAGCGACCAGTAGTTCCGCCGGGTGACGTCTTCGGTGGTGCTGCTCTTTACGGTCGAATCCTCGACGCCAATCTCGCCCTCGAGCGCGATGCGCTCGCCCCATTGATACGTGACCCGCAGCGTCGGGGTGAGACGCGTGAGCGTCACGCCCTGCTGATCGGTTTGCTTGTACCAGCGCACCGCCGTATCGAGCGCCCACTTGTCCGTGAAGCGCGAGCGGTTGGTGACGGACGCCGAGTGGCCGTTGTAAGTGGGCGCGTCGATCAAGGTGTAACTGAATACCGAAATGTCGCGACGCGCGAACACCCCGGTGCCGATCGCCTGCAGCGTGTACGCGTAGACGTCGCCGGTCGCCGGGATGGCGGGCTGGTTGACGGTGCCGGTGGTGCTCGAGATGCGCCACATGCGCACGTCGCCGCCGATCTGCCATTGGGTCGTGATCGGTTGCGTGACGCCGAGCAGATAGAGATCGGACGTCGCCGTGAGCGCGAGCGCCTGCCGCTTGAGTTCTTCGTAGCTGCGTGTTTGCAGCATGGTGCTGATCGACGTCGTCGGCTCGCCGATCAGCGCGTTGGTGAGCTGCAGCGCCGGCGATTTGCGGTGATCGGCGAGCAAATTGAAGGCGGTGCCGCTCTGCATCGTCCAGTTCGCCTGCAGCAGCGCGATATTGAGCGCGTTGAACGCGGTATCGTAATCGAGAAGCGTGTAGACGGATTTTTTCGGATCGAAGTAGCGCAGCTCGCCGCCGACCGCCTGGCGATCGATGACGCCGTCGGCGATCTGCTTGATGGTGTAGACGCTGCCGCCCCAATGTTCGACGAACGTTCCCATGTCGAGACCCAAGCCGTAGAAGTGCCGGCTGGTATCAATGGACCAGTCGTCGACCGGCTTGCCGGCGACGGCGTTGACGCGCCACTTCGGAAGTACCGCGTACCCGGCGAGCGCGCCGTCGAAGCGCCCCAGGACGCCGCCCGAATAGCCCGGCTGGCGCCCCAGGCGCAGCAAGTAATCGTGCGGACGACTCTTGACCTCGTAATAGGCGGCATTGACGCGATTGCGGTCGTCCTGCCCGGGCAGGAAATTGTTGACCGAGGTGTCGCGAAACACGATGCGGTTGTCGAAGTTCTCGCTGCGCGTGCGGTAGGTGAGGTCGAGATTGCTGACGAGCGCCTTCTGGTCGGTCAACGACAGTGTGGACTGGTCGACCGTCGTCGGCGTGGTGGTCGTCGTTTCGATCTTGCTCGCGCCGTGGTAGTAGTACTGCGACAGCCCGCCGTAGACCGTCGTCTCGTTCGTCTCCTTGCGCGCGGGCGCGCGCAGCGCGGGCGTCGGCGCGACGGCGGTGAGCGCCGCTAAGCGCTGGCGCACGCGCTCGGCGCCTTCGCCTTCGGGATAGAGCTGCAGGTAGGTCCGGTACTCGGCGCGCGCGGTCTCGATCTCGCCGTTGCGCTCGTGCGCGAGACCCGCGAGCTCCTGCGCATCCGGCGTATATTTATTGGGCGGCAGGCGCAGGAGTTGATCGAAGGCGGCGATGGCGGCGGCGTTGTCGCCGCGCGTGAGCGCTTCGCGCCCCTTGGACAGGAGCGGGGCGGCGATGCGATCCACCTCCGGATTATTTGGCGCCGGCGCGGCCGCCGCTCGGGGCGCGGGAGCCGGTAGCGCAGGCGTCGCGGCCAACGGAGCGGCGGCCGGTTTCGGCGGCTGCGCGCGCTTGCTGTCCCCGGTGACGCGGGCGTATTCGCTCGCGGGTATTTCCGTGACCCAAGCGTACGGATACGCGCCGATCGCTTTTTTCTTCAGGGCATCGGCAGCGGCCGGATCGGTGAAGAAGCCCACGCGCAAACGATACGCGTCGAGCTTGCCGATCTTGCCCCGGCTGACGTACACGCGCAGGCCGGGAAATTGCTTCTGCGCGGCGGAGACATCCTGGATCGGCGCAAACGCCGTGACGAGCGTCACTGCGTAGTAGCGCGTGGCTGCCGGTGCCGCTGGCTTTTGTTCGGTGGGTGCGGTCTGCGCCCGCGCCACCGACAGGGGTATGAGGCCGATCGCCATCAGCGCCGTCAGCGCCATCACCGACAGGGAAGCTCGCATGCGTCTCTCGATTCGAAGATCTTGGTGGGTTTACCGATTGTTTGGCTCGGCGGAGACGACCGGGACGCGCACGTAGAGGCTGCGTTTATCGCGGCCTTCGTGCACTTGATACGTCAGCGGCCGGTCGAACTGGAGCAGAACCGAAAGCGGCTCGCGCGTGGCGTCGCGCGATAGCGGAGGCACGTAGCTAACGGTGAAGCCGGGCAATCCGTGCTTCGCGCGCACGCGCCGCACTTCCTCGCGTGCGCTCAGGTCCTGGCCGTCGAGCGCCGTGACCTGGAAATAAATCTGCAGCAGCTCGCCTTGTCGCGCCGGGAAGTGCCGCAAGTACCGCACCGGCGCGGTGAAACGAATGCGGATCTCCATACCGTCCTTGACGTCGTGCGTCGTCACGCTGTCGAGCAGCGGGGTCTGCGCCCAAAGCGGCAGCGCAAACAAGCAGGCAACGGCGACGCCCCTGATGATGTATTTCGTCCAGCGCTGCATCGCGATCACGTTCAGAACCCGCCGTCGGTCGAGCGGTGGTGGCTCGAGCGCGTGGTCTTGATCGTCGTGAAGGTGTTGTCCGTGTAGAGATGGCAGCTGCCGGCGCAGTTACGCAGCTCGCTCACGGTATACAAGACGGTGGTCGGGGTTTGTGTCTTCTTGTGCGCGTCCGGCTTGAAGCGCGACGCGTGACAGCCCGCGCAGTCGGGCTGGTACGCCGCGAACGGCCACGTGATCGTTTCGCCGTTACTTGTGTGACATTGCTTGCACGTAACGCCGGCGTTATGCGGCTTGTAATTCGGCGAGCTGTGCGTGTAACGCAAGACCGGCGTCCACGCGGTGGTGCTGTGGCAGGCATCGCATGAGCGCGTGGTGACGAAGTGACCGCTCGGTTTGCCGGTCGCCTGGCTGCCGTTGTGGCATTGGGCGCAAGTGCCGGGGGTTACGGTGGCGTGACTGAAGGTGGCCGGTATCCACGCGGTTGTGCGGTGACAGGTATCGCAGGACGCGGTGGTCTGCACGTGGTTCGCCGGCTTGCCGCGCGCTTGGCTGCCGTTGTGGCATTGCGCGCAAGTTCCCGGCAATACGCTGGCGTGATTGAACGTGGCGGGCACCCACGCGCTGGTGCGATGACAGGTGTCGCACGACGCCGTGGTCTGGATATGATTCGCCGGCTTGCCGCGCGCCTGGCTGCCGTTGTGGCACTGCGCGCATGTCCCCGGCAATACGGTTGCATGGTTGAAGGTCGCCGGCACCCACGCGCTGGTGCGATGGCAGGTGTCGCAGGACGCGGTGGTCTGCACGTGGTTCGCGGGCTTGCCGGGCGCCATGCTGCCGTTGTGGCACTGCGTGCAGCTGCCCGGCAGCACGCCCATGTGCCGGAAGCGCGCGCCGGTCCACGTGACGGTGGAGGTATGGCATTGGTCGCACGGTGCGTTGGTCGGCATGTGATTCGCCGGCTTGACCGTCACGGCGATGCGGCTTCCCTGCATGTGACAGCTCGCGCACTGCGTCGGCGTGCCTTTGAAGATACCGCCGATATGACAGGATTCGCACTGCGCGCGCGCATGTTGTCCGATCAACGGAAATCCGGTTTGGGTGTGATCGAAGTTCATGCGCCGCGGTTCGGCGGCGTCCGCCCGGATCAAGACCGCCGCGCACAGTACGAGCAACACCAGGGCAGCCGCCAAATTCGACGCTGCCGGTCCTTTCGTGTGCCGTTTCATACGACGCCTCCCTTACACTTGTTGTTCGCGATCATCGCGCGAGGCCCATACCCGCGCGCACTTTCTTGAACGACGACGTCACGTGGCAGCGGTCGCATTGCTTGCCGAAACCGCCGTCGTGGACGTCGTCGCTTTCGTGACAGCTGACGCATGTCGTCGTCAGGGAAACTTTCGCGGGCATCGGTCGCTGATGGCATGCCTCGCAATGCAATCCGCGGTGGCCGCCGTCGAGCTTGAAATGCGTGCGCCGGTCGTGATCGAAGTCCCACGCTTTCCACGTGCGCGCGTTATGGCATTGCTCGCATTGCGGTCCGAGTTTCCGCTTGTGCTTGTCGTCCTTCTCGTGACAGGCGACGCAGCGCGTGGAAGCGTCCTTGAACGCCGCCGTCGGATGGCATTGTTTGCACTCGACCTTGACGTGCGCGCCGAGCAGCGGAAAGCGCGTGAGGCCGTGGTCGAAGCGCGTGTCCTTCCACGTGCGTTCGCTATGGCAGCTCTCGCACTTGTTGCCCTCCTGGCCCTTGTGCTTGTCGTCTTTCCGGTGGCAGGCGACGCAGGTGCTCGCGAGCTTGTCGCGGTAGAGGTTGCCGGTATGGCAGCTGTCGCACTTCACCGAGGCGTGTTTGCCGCGCAACGGATATCGGGTGTCGCGGTTGTGGTCGAACAACAGCGCGCGCCAGTCCTTCTCGCTGTGACAGGACGCGCATTTTTCGCCGTAGCGCGCCTTGTGCACGTCGTCCTTCTTGTGGCACGCGATGCAGGTCGTCGGAAGCTTCTCTTTATAAAGAAACCCGGTGTGGCAGCTTTCGCACTTCGCGAAGCGATGTTTGCCGCGCAGCGGATACTTGGTATCGCGGTCGTGATTGAACAGGACGACTTTCCAGTCTTTGTCGGTGTGGCAACTCTCGCACTTGGTCCCGAACTTGGTCTTGTGCGTGTCGTCCTTGCGGTGACACGCGACGCACTGCGTCGGCGCTCCCTTGAACCCTGGATCGGCGTGACAATCGCGACAATTGACGTCGCTATGCTTGCCCGTCAGCGGAAAGCGCGTCTTGCCGTGATCGAAGCGCGTCTGTTTCCATTTGATGTCGGTATGGCAGTCGGCGCACGCCGGACCGAGGCTGCCCTTGTGTTTGTCGTCCTTCTTGTGGCATGCCACGCACTCGGACGGCGCCTCGCGAAATTTCTTGCCCGGCTTGTGGCAGTCGCGGCATTCGATTTTCGGTCCCGAGTGCGCGCCTTTGAGAAGGAAATCGGTCATCCGATGATCGAACGCGCGCGGGTCGAGCGGGGCGATGTTCATGTCGCGGCCTTTATGCTCGGTGTGGCACGCGCGGCATTCGTTGTCCTCGAGCCGCCCGTGATAGCCCTGGTGCGTTTGCACGTCGCGCGCCACGTCCTTGTGACAATCGAGGCAGCGCCCGGTCTGCGCGGCACGGTTGAAGCGCACGTGGCATTGCGCGCAGTCGCCCTCGATGTCCGCGTGCCCGTGTATCAGTTTTCCGGGCGAGAGCACGCTCTCGACCGTATCGGCGCGGGCGACGCCTTGCAGCGTGAGGCTCAGGGCCAGAAACAAGACGAGCCGGAACATCAGTACATGTGCACGGCGATGACATGGACAACGGCGCTTACCACGAGCAGATACACGAGCGGCACGTGCAGGACGTGCCACCAGGAAAAGAGGCGGGCATACGTGTTGAACTGCGCGGTATCGATGACCGCGTGCAGGTAATCGCGGATCATCGCCTTCGCGTTTTGCCGGCGCGCTTTGAGCTTCGCGGGCGGCCACCGGCGTTTCTCGGCGCGGCGCGTCAAGGCGCGATCGACGCCGCGGCGGCAGATAAAGGCAAGCAAGCGGGCGCGCGGCGCGAGCGTGAAAAATCGCCACGCTTCGCTCAGTAGGCCCGCGCCCGGCGCCAACGCCCGCTGTTCAAACACGCGCAGCCGTTCCTCCACGGCGGGCGCGAAGTAAAGCCGCGACCTCATCTCGCCCTCGCGCAAGCCGAGACGCGTTTGCAGCTCGCGCAGCGTCGCCTGCCGGCCGTAGAGGCCGTGGTGGATCTTGCCGTAGATGAAACGCCCGACGATGCCGCTGCCGGCGACGATCAGCATGCTGTAGAACGCCACCGTCGCATTGACCGAGCCGAGATGGTATGTCGAGTGCAGCAGGATCAGCGTCGGGCCGGCGATGCCGAGAAACATGTGCAGCCGGAACCACTGGCGCATGGCGCCGAGAGCGTGCAGCCAGCGCACATGCTTGCGTAAGGGATAAAGCAGCAGCGCGAGCATCGCGAGCGCGCCCGCCAGGCCGAGGTAGTAGCCGAAATCAGAACCGGGTTTGTAGAGACCGCTGCGGCCGACGAGCCAGGTGACGACGACGATCAGCGCGACGACGGACCAAATGACGCGCACGGACATTCCGTTGCGCGCGCTCGACGTCGTGGCCGCCGGTATGTCCGGGGCGATAGCATGCGCGTGATGCGCCATATATTTATTGGTATGTGGTCCGCGCTTAGCGGCCTCCCAGGACGAATCTCAGCAGGCGTTGCCGGAATAGGCAAAGGCCGGTCGCACGAACAGGCAAAATCGCCGGACCAATGGCGCGGCGTGTGCAACACACCGGACGAACGTCATCCTCGCTCGATCAACGCCGAGAGCCACCGTGTATCCTATTTAAACAAGCAGCGAGAGCACGGCGCGAACGTCAATGTCGACCCAACTTCTGTACTACGGACTGTACCTTGCGCCGCTGTTGCTGGTGCTCTGGTTTTACGTGCGGCGTCACCGGCGGGCGCGCACCATTCACGTTACGCGGTTGCAGGACGCCGTTGCGCAAGGACTGACGGAGCCCGCGACGCTGCACCCCGTCATCGATCCGCGCAAATGTCTCGGCTCGGGCGCGTGTGTGAAAGCCTGCCCGGAGCAGGCGCTCGGCATCATCGACGGCAAGGGATACTTGGTGAATGCGTCCGCCTGCATCGGCCATGGCGCCTGCATGGCCGCATGCCCGCACGACGCCATTCGGCTGGTCTTCGGCACGGAGCGCCGCGGTGTCGATATTCCACTGGTAAAGCCGGATTTCGAGACCAACGTTCCGGGAATTTTCATCGCGGGCGAGCTGGGCGGCATGGGACTCATCCGCAAGGCGGTGGAACAGGGGCGACAGGCGATCGAATCGATCGCGAAGCGCCGCAACGGCGCGTTCCCGCTCGATGTGCTGATCGTCGGCGCCGGCCCCGCGGGAATTTCCGCCTCGCTCGGCGCGATGCAACATAAGCTGCGGTTCGTCACCGTCGAGCAGGAGGATTCCTTCGGGGGTACGGTGTATCACTATCCGCGTAACAAGATCGTCATGACGGCGCCGGCCGAGCTTCCCCTGTTCGGGAAGATGAAAATGGGCGAGGTCAGCAAGGAGAAACTGCTCGAGTTCTGGCAGGGCGTGTTGAAGCAAACCGGGCTCGCGATCAATTTCTTCGAACGCCTCGAAACCATCCGGCGCGACGGCGGCGGGTTCGTGGTGAATACGTCAAAGCGCGAGTACCGCGCGCGCAACGTGCTGCTCGCGATCGGCCGCCGGGGAACGCCCCGCAAACTCGGCGTTCCCGGCGAGGAGCAACCGAAAGTCGTCTATCGTCTGGTCGATCCCCAACAGTACCGCCGTCGCCACGTGCTGGTGGTCGGCGGCGGCGACAGCGCGATCGAGGCGGCACTGGCGGTGGCCGGCGTGGCCGGCGCGCAGGTGGCGCTTTCATATCGCGGCGATGCGTTCGGGCGCGTGAAGCCGAAGAACCGCGACCGCCTGCAAGCGGCGCAAGCTCAGGGGCGGTTGCGCGTGCTGCTCGAATCCAATGTCAAACAGATTCTGGCCGACAAAGTCGCGCTCGAGCAGAAGGGCAGGACGTCGGAGTTGCGGAACGACGCGGTCATCGTCTGCGCCGGCGGCATTTTGCCGACGCCGTTTCTCAAGGACATCGGCGTGCTGGTGGAAACGCGCTTTGGCACCGCGTAGCTAGCGCCGCGGGTTGTTCTCTTATTTCTTTAATATAGAATCGCGCGCGCCCGTGCAGCGATGCGTCGTCGCCCGTGCCGCCGCTAGGCGCGGTGCGGTTCGCCCGCGCCGCGTCCCGCGAGGAACCAGATAATCAGCCCCACCACCGGCAGCACCAGAATCAGCACCACCCACAACACTTTGCTTCCCGTCGAGCGATGACTCTGGATCACCGTGATAATGGCCCAGATGTCGAGGACGAGGATGATAAAACCGAGCAGTCCACCGAATTGGATATCGACCATGTGCATCTCCTTTGCGCTGCTTCCGGCGCGGTTGGGCGCCCCTCCGGGTAGGGTCCGCATTCTAAAACGAAAAGACGGGGAACGTCCCACGCGTTGATTGGGGAAACCTGCGCGCGGTCGGGCAAACATGCGACAATAGCCGCCACTCAAGCGAGGGATTGGTGTGACGCATAAGACGACGACCGAAAATCTGGCCATGTTCTGCGATTTCGAGAACGTCGCGCTCGGCGTGCGCGACGCGAAGTACGCGGACTTCGACATCAAGAAGGTGCTCGAACGGCTGCTGCTGAAGGGCGCGATCGTAGTCAAGAAGGCTTACTGCGATTGGGAGCGCTACAAGGAATTCAAGGCGACCATGCACGAAGCGGCGTTCGAGCTGATCGAGATACCGCATGTGCGCATGTCGGGGAAGAATTCGGCCGATATACGCATGGTGGTGGACGCCCTGGATCTCTGTTACACGAAGTCGCACGTCGATACCTTCGTCATCGTCAGCGGCGACTCGGATTTCTCCCCTCTCGTCAGCAAGCTGCGCGAGAACAATAAGGTCGTGATCGGCGTCGGCGTCAAGAACGCGACCTCCGATCTCTTGATCGCGAACTGCGACGAGTTCATTTTCTACGACGACCTGGTGCGCGAGGAGAGGAAACGGCGGCGCACTCGCAAGCCGGAAGGCAAGAAGACGGCCGCGACGCCGGCGGACACCAAGAGCGACGACGAGAAGAAACAGGAAGGCCTCGAGCTGGTGATGGAGACCGTCGAGGCGTTGTTCAAGGAACGGGGCGCGGAAGACAAAGTGTGGGGCTCCATGGTCAAGCAGGCGTTGAAGCGCCGCAAGCCCGGATTCGACGAGACCTACTACGGTTTCCGCACCTTCGGCCAGCTGCTCGAGGAGGCGCAGGCACGCAAGCTGCTCGAGCTCGAGCACGATGAAAAGTCGGGCGGCTACATCATCAAGAGTTTCGCCCACGAAGAATAGATAGTTCCACGTTCGGTGTTCGCATGACGACTCTCGCTTACGAAGAAAGAAAACAACGCCTGAGCGAATTCCTGCGTGTCAACCGCGCGGGCGGCGTGAGACTCGAGAAGACCACGTCCAATCTGTTCCGCGACCGCAAAGCGACTCCCGCGCAGCGCCTCGATGTGCGCGACTTCAACAACGTGTTGAACGTCGATCGCGCGGCCGGCGTGATCGAGGTCGAGGGCATGACGCCTTACGCGACGTTGGTCGCCGCCGCGCTCGAACACGGCGTGATGCCGACGGTGGTGCCGCAGCTCAAGTCGATAACCATCGGCGGCGCCGTCACGGGATGCGGCATCGAGTCGTCCTCGTTTCGCTACGGCCTGGTGCACGAGACCGTGCAGGAGCTCGAAATCCTGCTTCCCGACGGACGCATCGTGCTCGCCAGTCCGACGAACGAGCAGCGCGATCTTTTTTTCGGTTTCCCGAACTCCTACGGCACGCTCGGTTACGCGCTGCGCCTCAAGGCTAAGGCCATCCCGGTTAAGCCCTTCGTGCAGCTGACCCATGTGCGCCACAGCGACGCGCGCGCGTATTTCGCGGACCTGCAACGCCGCTGCGACAGCGACGTCGATTTCGTGGACGGCGTCATCTTCGGCCGCAACGAGATGTACCTGACGCTCGGCCGGTTCAGCGATACGGCGCCCTACACGAGCGATTACACCTACGAGAAAATCTACTATCGCTCGATCCGCGAGCGCGAAACGGATTATCTGACGACGGCGGATTATCTTTGGCGCTGGGACACCGATTGGTTCTGGTGCTCGAAGAATCTCGGCGCGCAGCACCCGTTGCTTCGCCGGTTGTACGGCCGAGCGCGGCTGAATTCGGTTACGTATACGAGAATCATGCGCTGGAACAGCCGCTGGAAGCTGACGCATGCGCTCAATCGGTTGCTCGGCGCACACACGGAATCGGTCATTCAGGACGTGGAAATACCGATCGAGAATTGCGCCGAGTTTTTCGACTTCTACCACGATACGATCCGGTTTCTGCCCGTTTGGGTGTGTCCCACGCGCGCGTACCGCGCCGACGCGCAGTTCGATCTTTACCGGCTCGATCCGCGCAAGCTTTACGTGAACTTCGGTTTCTGGGACGTCATCCGTGGGCGCACGCCGCTGCCCGAGGGGTTTTACAACCGGCAGGTCGAGCGCAAGGTGCGGGAGCTCGGCGGGATGAAATCGCTTTATTCGGATTCCTTTTTCACCGAGGAGGAATTCTGGCAAATCTATAACCGCTCGGCGTATGAACGCCTGAAGCGCAAATATGATCCGGACGGGCGCTTGAAGGATCTCTACACCAAGTGCGTGCTCAAAGAATGAAGAACCAGGAGCCAGCTATGCGTAAAATGAAGACACTCACGGCCTTGGCCGCGGCGATGACCATCGCCGGTTGCGTGTTCGTGCAGCCGACGGAGAGCGGAAAAAAAGTGCGCGTGCTCACGGCGGGCGAAGTGGAGCGCTGCCGCTCGCTCGGGGCCCTGACTTCCACGGTTGCCGACCGCGTCGGCGCCATTCTGCGCAGTCGCGAGGCGGTGCAGGACGACGTCACGCTGAACGCGCAAAACGCCGCCGCCGACATGGGCGGCGACACCATCGTGCCCGCCTCGGAGATGGAAAACGGCAAACAGACGTTCAACGTGTACCGCTGCCTGACGCCCTGAGCGAGGCGCGAATGATCGAGCTCTATACGGCCGGGACGCCGAACGGGTACAAGATCTCGATCATGCTCGAGGAACTCGGTCTGCCGTACACGGTGCGGGCCATCAAGCTGGCCGAGAAAGAGCAGAAGCAGGAATGGTATCTGCGCCTCAACCCGAACGGCCGCATCCCGACCATCGTCGATCATGACAACGACGATTTCGTCGTCTTCGAGTCGGGTGCGATCCTTGTTTACCTCGCGGAGAAAACCGGCCGATTCCTTCCGCGCGATCCCAAGCAGCGCTCGCGCGTCATTCAGTGGTTGATGTTTCAAATGGGAAACATCGGGCCGATGCAGGGTCAGGCGCACGTGTTCGTGCGTTACGCGCGCGAAAAAATTCCCTACGCCATCGAGCGCTACCAAAAGGAAACGCTACGACTGTACGAGGTGTTGGAACGGCAGCTGGAGCATCGCGAATTTCTGGTCGATGAATTGTCGATCGCGGACATCGCCGCGTTTCCGTGGGTGCGCCGCTATGAATGGGCCGGCTTGACGATCGATCATCTTCCGAACGTGCAGCGCTGGTTGCAGGCGCTCGAGGCGCGGCCAGCGGTACAACGCGGCTTGAACGTGCCGGAGAAGACGAAGACCGCGCCTAAAGCGGCGCTCGAGGAGAATGTCGAACTCGGCCGGCGCATCATCATCTGACGCGCCGGCGAAATAAGGGGCTACGCGACGGGTTCGTGCGGCGCGTCGGTGTTGTCGTCGTGCGGGTCCGAGAGCGGGCTCGCGAGCGCGCGTCCGCATAGGCACTGCCCGGCTTCGCCGAGGATGGGCGCCTGGCAGGAGGGACAGGTGCGCGGTTGCGCCGACAGAGCCGCCATGATTTGTTCCGCCTGCTCGGCCTGCACCGCGCGGAACTCCGGCGTCGGGCTCGTCGCCGGCGTTTCCGGAAGCGGTTCCATCCCGGCGCTCGCGCGCGCGGCCTTGACGCGCTCGCGCTGAAGCGCGAGCTGCTTCTTCAGGTCGCGTAATTCGTAAACTTTGCGCATCACGTCCGACGCGCGGTTGAAATCCTGGGGTCGCGCGCTCAACTCATCGCGCGCGGCGTTCAAGGCATCGAGCGCCTGTTCCAATCTCGCCGCCAGGTAATCGCAGAACAATTCCTCATCGGTCACCGCCTGCGGCTCGGCGGTTTCGTTTTCCGATTTGAATTGGACGGTCTCCAACGCCTTCTCCTCAGTCGGTGAATTTCGAAGCGCGCAGCGCGGCGAGCTCCGCTTCGCTAAGGAACGGTTCGGCTATGCCGTCCTGGCGCGGCGCGAATTGATGGCCGCAACCGCACGTGGATGCGTGGCTCGTCAAGCGGGCGCCGCAACGCGGACAGTCGCGGTAACCGGCGCGCACGCCGTCGGGCGCGGAGGCGCGCGATATAAGACTGACGCCGGCCTTCGCGGCTTGCAGCTTGCGGAAGTCTTCCGTCGCTTGCGAGGAATGCGCGCTCGTCGGTTCCGGCGACGCGGCGGGGCGGGGGAATTGATTGCCGGGCGCGGATTCGCGCGCGTGGGCGGCACGGCGCGCTTGCTCCAGCAGCTGTGTCTCCAGTCGCTGGGCTTCCGCCGCCACGCGAAACAGCGCGGCGCGCTTGTCGCGATTACGCGGATCGCGCAGAAGCGCGACTTTGGCCTCCGTCAGGTTGCGGCGCGCCCGTACCAGTCGCGCCGCGAGGTACGACTCGAACAGGGATTCAGCCTGTGCCATCAAGGGGCCGGAAGAAGGGGTGCCGGTTTTGATACCGGTATGTTGAACTCCGGGACATGCGGCGTCCGCGGCGTGATTTCCCTGGCACCGCGGACAGGGGATCGCGTTGGTATTCTTGTGGGCGGCCATGGCTCTTTCAGGTGCGTTGGACATAAAAAAAGTATAGGCGCGTGGGGTCGGCAGAGCCGGTAAAACCCCGGACGGGGACGATAGCTGGAAGCGGCGGCCCGACGGGTGGGCGGGCTTGAATCGGGAACGGTTTAGCCCCAATTTGCTGCTGGTTCTGCCAGCCGGACAAGAAGGAGTACCAGCGGATGACCGTCGAAACTCACAAAGAGACTCTGGGATTTCAAACCGAGGTGCGGCAATTGCTGGACCTCATGATTCACTCCCTCTACAGCAACAAGGAAATTTTCCTGCGCGAGCTGATTTCCAACGCCTCGGATGCCGCGGACAAACTGCGCTTCGAAGCGCTGACGGACGACGCGCTCTTCGAAGGCGAGGCGGATCTGAAAATCCGCGTGAGCTACGACAAGCAGGCGCGCACCGTCACCATCGCGGACAACGGCATCGGCATGAGCCGCGCGGAGATCATCGACAACATCGGCACCATCGCAAAGTCGGGCACGCGCGAATTCCTCGCGGCGCTTTCCGGCGACAAGGCGAAGGACGCGCGCCTTATCGGTCAGTTCGGCGTGGGATTCTACTCCGCCTTCATCGTGGCCGACCGCGTGACGATTCACACGCGGCGCGCCGGTCTCGGCGCCGAGCACGGCGTACGCTGGGAATCCGACGGCCGCGGCGAATACACGGTGGAGACCGTCGAGCGTCCCCGGCGCGGCACCGAGGTGATCCTGCATCTGCGCGAAAACGAGGACGAGTTCCTCGACGGCTACCGGCTGCGCGCGATCATTCACAAATACTCGGATCACATTCAGATTCCGATCGTCATGGCGTCCGAGGACAAGAAGGGCGAAGACGAAGTGGTGAACCGCGCCTCGGCGCTGTGGGCGCGCCCGAAGAACGAGATCAAACCGGAGGAGTACGAGGAGTTTTACAAGCACGTGGCGCACGACTTCGAGCCGCCGCTCGCGCACGTGCATTCGCGCGTCGAGGGCAAGCAGGAATGGGTTTCACTCCTTTATGTCCCGGCGCGCGCGCCGTTCGATCTTTGGGACCGCGACCGCCGGCACGGCGTGAAGCTCTACGTGCGCCGCGTTTTCGTCATGGACGACGCCGAGCAACTGCTGCCGGCGTATTTGCGCTTCGTGCGCGGCGTGGTCGACTCGAACGATTTGCCGCTCAACATCTCGCGCGAGATTCTTCAGCACAGCAAGGACATCGAGGCTATCCGCGCCGGCTCGGTTAAGAAAATACTCGACCTGCTGGCGGATCTCGCCGAGAAGGATAAGGAAAAATACGCCCGCTTCTGGAAGGAGTTCGGTGCGGTCTTCAAGGAAGGGGTGGTGGAGGATTACGGCAATCGCGCCGCGATCGCCCGCTTATTGCGTTTCGCCTCCACCCATAAAGACACGGAGACGCAGGACGTTTCGCTCGCCGACTACGTGGCTCGCATGAAGCCGGGGCAGGCGAAAATTTATTACGTCACCGCGGAAACCTTCGGCGCGGCGAAGCACAGCCCGCATCTGGAAGTGTTCCGCCAGAAGGACGTGGAAGTGCTGCTCATGTACGATCGCATCGATGAATGGGTGATGACGCACTTGACCGAGTTCGAGGGCAAGCCGTTGGCGTCGGTCGCGAAGGGCGGGCTCGACCTCGGTGGGCTCGAGGACCAGCAGGAACAAAAACAGCGCGAGCAGACGCAGACCGAGTTCAAGGATCTGGTCAACCGCCTGCAGCAGGCGTTGTCCGAGCGCGTGAAGGCGGTGCGCGTCACCCACCGGCTCACGACGTCACCCGCCTGTCTGGTGGTGGAGGAGCGCGATCTCAGCGTGAACCTGAGCCGCCTGCTCAAAGCGGCGGGTCAGACGTTGCCGCAGAGCCGGCCGATATTGGAAATCAATCCGGCGCATCCGCTCGTGAAGCAGCTCAAGGACGAGAAAGACGACAAGCGTTTCTCCGACTGGAGCCATCTGCTGTTCGATCAGGCGCTGCTGAGCGAAGGCGGCCAGCTGGACGATCCGGCCGCGTTCGTGCGCCGGCTGAATGATCTGTGGTTGACCGCCGTCCTCAAGCCGTAGCGCCGGCCGCGCTCCGAGGCTTCAGCGCCGGCGGGACGTGTTCTTGGGAGCGATGCCGTCGGTGAGAATGGCGAGAGCGGCGGCGTCGAGCGTGAGCGCCGGCACTTCTTTCGTCGACTGCGAGAAGGTGTAGCCGCAGCGACATTTCTCCAGCTCCGCCGGAACGGTGGCCGTGCAGCTCGGGCATTCTTGCGTGGGATTCTTGGCGGATGCGGTTACGGGCGGTAATGCAGCGGGTGTTTCCGCGCGCTTCGCCGGCGCAGGAGCGGCCGCCGGGCTGAGCGGCGCCGTCTCCGCGGCAAGCTTGGTTTTTGCAATCGCCTCGGCTTTGCGCGCCTGTATATTCCGGAAGACCGGGCTTGGCGTCGCGACCTGTACGGGCGTTACAGGTTCGCGCTTCATCGAAACCGCGCGGGCCGCCGGGATCGCCGTCTGCTTCGTCGCTACGGCAACGGCTTCGGTCGTTTTCGCTAGTTTGCGTTTCGTAGCAGGCGTCGATTCCACTTTCGAGATCGCAGGC
>JAJPKH010000161.1 GCA_021323795.1 Acidiferrobacteraceae bacterium
CAGCGCTGTGGCGTTTCGAGCGATTCTCGGCTATGTATCCGAAACGATGCGGGCGGCGGGATCGCCACCGACAACCGGATAATGTGATGGCCACGCGCGGCTTCCGACAGCGCTGCACGACCCTCAGATATCCCGAGTCCCGAGCCGCGGCCCGCTGCTACCGGCCGGTCAGCGCGTTGGCAATAGTGATTGCGACGGCCCCGCCGTTCTTGACGGGCCCGCTCGTGCCTTCGAGGTCGCCCGCTTTCGCGATCGCGTCGCCGGACTTCGACACGCGCGCCACCACAATCACCTCGGGCACGCTCGACAATTTCATCTCCGGGTTCATGGCGGTGCTGTCGTCCAGGACCACGGTGGCGGGCAGATCCTTGACTTGCTTGCGCACCGCCGCGAGCGGCATGCGTGGACCGCTCGCGGCGCGCGCGAAAATAAATACCGCGTCATCGGCCGCGGCCTTCTTCGCCATCGCCGGACTCAACGACACCGTCACCTTGAGGGATGCGCCCGCCGGCGCGGATTGATCGGTGGCGGGCGCCGGCAGCGAATACTCCGCCGAGGAGGCGGTATTGCCCAAGGGCGCGGCAGTTTCGGGCGCGGACTTGCGTTGGCAGCCAGCGAGGGCGATGGCGGCGATAACGGCAATCGTACCGGCAAAATACATCGCCTGTTGAACCCTGGAATTTTTCATGTCGCTTCCTGACGCTGAGTTGAATTAATTCGCCTGCGAGTTGCGGCGAATGCCGAAGTAATCCCGCCGATAATACGCGTAACCGACGAACCCCCACCAGCACAATACGATCACGATAATGGCGACGGTCAAGATCTGCAAAAGATCATTCACGCTGACGAGTTGCAACAGCTGCTCATTGCCGGCGAGCTGCCGACGGATGAGCGTTGCCAATGTATCATCGATGAATAGCAACTGCAGGCGATCTACGGTGTACAGAATGGTCGTGGCGAACAGGATGTAATAACCCGACCGACTCCCGCTCCAAAGGCTGACGGCCAGCCACGCGAAGAGCGCGGCGTAAACAAAGTG
Organism: Acidiferrobacteraceae bacterium; assembly: GCA_021323795.1. Lineage (GTDB taxonomy): Bacteria > Pseudomonadota > Gammaproteobacteria > Acidiferrobacterales > Sulfurifustaceae > JACQFZ01. Next base: position 1,040 of record JAJPKH010000161.1, read on the forward strand.
ATAAACAGCCGCGCCGGTCCCGCCGACGACTTGTCCGAACAGAGGCGCCTCCCCTTGCAGCGACAGCAACTCCCATAGGGCCGACAGCCCGAAGCACACTGCCGCGAAACGAAACGTAAACCGCCCTTTGCGCTCGCCCGTCATCTGCCACCTCCGTATCAATTATAGTTTGGCGACAAGCGACAACCGACGATATCGCCCCTCGTCCGCAGCCGCACTCAAGCCGCTGCCGTCATGACACGCCGCATACGACATGACTTTACGGCGTCCACATCCGCCGCCTGGCTAACGCATGCGCACTCTACGGATGCTGAGCGACGATGCAATCGTGGTAGGCGAGCTCGAGCTGCGCCATCTGCGTGTTTTGCCGGTCCGAACCGAGCACCACGACGACGTAGCGGATGGTTTTCGTTGCGTCGGTCGGATCGCGCTCCCAGGTTAATATCCCTGCGTCGTGGTCGCGCAGATCCCAGGTGCCAATTCCGACCTTCCCGACAGCCGAGGTATGGTCCCGCGAAGGCGTGGCATTCGTCAGAATATCATCGAGCCATGGCCTGCCGAGCAGTGCCTCGATGTCCACGCTCGAGGCCGAAGTCGCCAGATTGCCCGTTGCGATCAATCCGACGTAGCGCGTTAACTGCTTCGCCGTGCCGACAAAATTTGACACCTTATGGCCCGGTTTCTGCCACTTCGGATCGATGGGCTTTCCGGCCTTATCGTTGTCCAGCCAGTCGTTGCCGTTGTAGTCGCCCGAGATCCAAAGCCCCGTGTTGGTCATCGAATCGAAGAACCCGGCTCCTTCGAGAACGCCGTTGATGTAGGGATAGCTCAATGCGCGGATGTACTTGCCCGCCGCCGCTTCGTCGTTGTTCTGTGTTGCGAGCTTGATCCAGTCGGTAAATTGATTGCGGAAGCTCGCGGTACCGTCCGGAGCAATGTCCAGGATGGCGGCAAAATTCGGATGTCTGCCCTTCGGCAAGGTGGGGAATTTCGCATCGAGTTGCGGCTGCCACGCTTTTTGGATCGTATCGAATACTTTCGTCTGCCAACCCGCGGTCGATGTATTGAGACCGTGCAGCAGAATCATCGCCGTCGCCTGCAACGTGACGCGCTGACGCAGCTCGAACGCCGCGAGCAGCGGGTAAATTTTCGCGATGCTGCCGACGTAAAGCCGCTCCGAGTCGTTGTGCCCCTGATAGGGCAGCGTCCCCGGGTTCGCTCCGAGTCCGGTGAGGTCGATGACGCCGGTGCACAGATCTTTCACGTTCGCCACGTTCGACGCGGTGTCGATACAGGTAACGAGCGCCGGATCGAGAGCGCTAAACGGGATGGCATTCGCGACGGGGAAGGGATCCACCACGGCCACGGTTCCCGGCCCGCCGCCCCCGACGCCGCCACCGCTACCTCCTCCGCCTCCGCCACCGCCGTCGGCGAACGCCACTTTGGTGGCACCGAGCGCGTCCTGATATTCCACCGTCGAACCGGGCTTGCCCGCGACCGCGTTCATCGCCTGCGTCGCCGCCTCGCGTTGCGCTGTTTCGGATGTCGGCGACGTGTGCAAATCTTGCAGAATTTGCGAGGTGTGAAGCTGCGCGTCTTCCGGTGTCGTCAGGTTCTTGTCGACCGCGCGCTGCACGGTCGCGAGTTTTTGATCTGCGGTCTGGGTCGCGTGGGCTTTGTCGGCGATTTCGGCGAGCTTGAGCGCCGCCGCTTGATTGCCGAAATTCTGCGCGAGATTCGCCGCCGTCTGGAACGCCGCCGCGGCATTGGCCTGCGTGCCCGCAAGACCCGCCATGTCGCGGAACGCGTTCGGCGTGGTGACGGCCGCGAGCGCGCCGGCAAGCCCGCTCGGCGCCGGCGCTTCGGGCGCGTTCTGCAAGTTGATGAGCGTTTGCGGCAGCGGCGTCGGCGTGGTCGCCTGCGGCTCGGCGCGGCGGCTGGCCAAAAGCTCCGGTGCGATCTCGGTCAGCGCCGGATCGGGATCGTTCAGTACCCAGTCGGTGTTGCCGAAGTGCTCTTCGAGCGCCGGGCATTCATCCATGACGGTTTGGGCGTAGAGACCGTCGGTGGGCAGACTGATGAGCATCGGCTCCGACGGCGCCTGGTGCGACACGTAGTAGTTGTAAAGATCTTGCGGCGTTTTGATGTCGCCGATGCCCAGAAACGAACCGGCGGACACGCGGAACACGATCGCGTTGCCGATGATGGCGATCGGTTCGCGCTCCACCACCGATGCGATGCTGATCTGATTGGTTCCGGGAACATAAAAGCCGTCGATCAGCATGAACAGCCGGTCGCGGTCCATGTTCCACCAGATGCACTTGTGGTAATACTCGACGTGCTCGTTCAAATGCTCGACCAGGTTCTGCACCGCGGCAATCATCTCCGCGCGCACGTCGCGCAGCTCCCATTCGTCCGGGAACGTCGCCATCGAGGCGCCGCTCGGGTCGCGCACGCCCGATTGCACGTCGATGAGATCGTCCGAGCCGATCGAGCCCGCCACCGCTCGCTGAAAGCGGTCGGTCTGGTAGGTGAACGAAAATCTTTGCAGATTCGCCACCGACCCCGGCGTCAGGTCCTTGGTCGCGCTCAAGCGCAGCGCCGACAACATGGCGCGGGTGACGTTCATCGCCGCCGGCACCGGCACGGAAAAATCCACGCGCACGACGCCGTTGAACTGGTAGCGCGTCGCCAACGTGAAATCCGCGGGCAGCGGCACGCCGCCGAGATCGAGCTGCAGCGTATTCACCCAGTTCGCCGCGATTACCGGCGCCTGCTGCTTCTGGAACAAGGCGTCGCGCTGCGCTTCCACCACGGCCTTGAGCTGATTGAAAATCCCGAGCGCCGGCACGCCGAGGTAGGGTTGCACCAATGCCCAGCGCGCGGGGTCGAACGCGCCTTCGTCGGTGTCCCGCGGCCGGTCGATGGCGAGGCTGATGAAGAGCGAACCATGAATGAACCGCACCGGCTGGTCCGCGCGCCGGCCGGGCGGCACATCGGAGGTCGCGAA
>JAJPKH010000087.1 GCA_021323795.1 Acidiferrobacteraceae bacterium
CTGACCGCTCCCCTGACGGGCTCACCCCAATGCCTTGCGGTGCTCGAACCGCGCCATACGGGACCCAACTACACCCACGACAGCGTCTCCGACAGGCGCTCGCCGAAGGCAGTAGAGATGCCCAAACAACCCATCACCGTCGAAGTTATCTATGCCACGCGTGACGCGCAAGTGACCGAGACCGTGCACTTACCCGAGGGCGCGACCGTCGCGCACGCGATCACCGCGTCGGGATTGCTCGCTCGATTTCCGGAAATTGATCTGGGGCGGCAAGCGGTCGGGATCTTCGGCGACCGCGTGCGATTGACCGAGCGGGTGGCGAGCGGCGACCGGGTGGAGATTTATCGTCCGCTGCAAGCCGATCCGAAGGAAATGCGCCGTGAACGCGCGCGCAGCCGTCGCCGCTCAGAGCGCGCGCGCGGACGTTGAGGCGTCGCTGGCTTCCTGGTCCGTGCTCGCCCCGCCGGCGTGATCGAGCGCCGTGGCGGCCGGCGGAAACGATGCGTCGGCCTCGATACGGGCGAGCGAATCGCCGTTGAAGATGACGGTGAAGTGCCGGGTCTCGGCCGGCGCGTTCACGTCCTTCTTATATAGATAGATGTAGTCCCAACGCTCGGGATGGAACGCGTCGATGATCAGCGGCGTGCCGAGCACGAACCGCACCTGACTTTTGGTCATGCCCGGTTTGAGCTTGTCGATCATGTCTTGCGTGATGACGTTACCCTGTTGGACCTCGGTCCTGTAGGGATGGACGCATCCCACCGTGGCCAACAGCGCCAGCGTCATCGCGATGTGCGCAAGTACCCGCATGTTTTGGCGTCGGTTCCTCAACTGCATTAAACTGCCGCATCATACCGGAAGCCGCCGGTACCTTCATTCTCATAGTGACCCAGGAACTCATGCCCGATACCACCATGGATCTGAAGAAAGCCGGATTGAAGGCGACGTTGCCGCGCCTGAAAATCCTGCAGATCCTCGAATCCGCCGAGCATCCTCACCTGACGGCCGAGGAGGTCTACCAGCGCCTGCGCGAATCGGGGGAAGAGGTGGGACTCGCGACGGTTTACCGCGTGCTCACGCAGTTCCAGGCCGCCGGGATCGTGATCCGGCATCACTTCGAAGGCGACCGCTCCGTCTTTGAGATCAACCAGGGCGGGCACCACGACCATATGGTGTGTCTCGAATGCGGCCAGGTCTTCGAGTTCTACGACTCGGAGATCGAGCAGCGGCAGCGCAATGTGGCGCAGAAGGCGGGCTTCATGATCGAGGACCACTCGCTTTATCTCTACGGCGTGTGCGAAGGAATGAAGACCCGCGGCAAGTGCTCGAAACGGTGACGCGGCGTAACCGGTTCATTTCCACGTCAATCCGCCGCGTGGCGGTAGGTTCCGAGCGCGCCCGCGGCGATACCGATGACGACCAGCGCGCACACCACCACCGCGCCGCTGGGTAGATCCAGCACCGCGGAAGCGGCGAGTCCCGACGCGTAGCCCGTTACGCCGACGCCATAGCCGATGAGCAAGCGCCGGCGCGGCGCGTGAAAGCGGCTCGCGAGCGCCGGCACGATCAGGCTCGCGAAGACGAGATAGACGCCGACCAATTGCACGGATGCCGTCACTGCGACCGCGAACAACCCATAGAAGCCGAGGCGGCCGAGCCGCGCGCCGGCGCCGAGCCAAATCGCCAGCAGGATGCCCGTGAGTACCGCTACCGCCGGGAGCTGGTCGTAGCGCACCCAAAGAATCTGGCCGACCAGCAGATCCTTCAGATGCTCGCCGCCATGCGGGTTATCGGCGAGCAGCAGAATGCCGGCGCAAGCCGCGAGCACGAACAACACCCCGATCAACGCCTCTTGCACTTCCGGCCAGCGCTTCTCGGTGAAGGTGAGCAGCAGCGCGCCGAGCAGCGCCGCGCAAACGGCGGCGATCTGCACGGCCAAGCCCTCGGGCTCCCAGCCCATCGCATCGGCGGCGATTACGCCGAGTCCCGCGATCTGCGCGATCGCGAGATCGATGAAGACGATGCCGCGCCGGAGCACCTGCTGGCCGAGCGGCACGTGCGTGGCGAGCACGATGAGGCCGGCACAGAACGCGGGCCCGAGGATGCCCCAATCCAACGCTTGCAGATTCACGAAAGCGCGGCCAGCAGTCGTTGCACGGTATCGTCGAACAAGCCGAACAGATCTTTCGCTTTGTCCGATCCGCCGACGGTGAATGGCACGACGACGATCGGAATCTTCGCGCGCTCCGCCAGCCACTCTGACGCACGCGCGTCATTGTAAGGTCCACGCAGGATCATCTTCGCCGGTTGCCGTTTCATTTGGTCCAACACCTCGACCAGGTGCGTGCTCGTCGGTTCGACGCCGGGTTTCGGTTCAAGTTGCGCCACTTCGCGCAGGCCGAGCCAGTTCTCGAGATAAGAAAACGCCTTGTGGTGCACGACGACCGGCGCGCCCTTTAGCGGCGCGGCTTGCTGTTCCCAACGTTTAATCGCGGCATCCCAACGTTGGGCGAAGTCCCGGTAGCGCGTTTGATACAGCGCTGCGCTCGACGGATCGATTTCCGCGAGACGCTCGGCGAGCGCCGTCGCGACGCGCGCGATGTTGCGCGGATCGGTCTGGATGTGGGGATTGCCGCCTGGATGAATGTCGCCCGCCGCGCGATCGAACGTGGTCGGGATTTCGAGACGTTGCACGTAGTTCGCCGCCTCGAAGTAACCCGGCCGGTTGGGTTGGATGGCGCTGTTGCCCGATTGGCGCAGCACCAACGGCAGCCAACCGATCTCGAGCTCGGCGCCGGTGCAAACGACGAGATTCGCGCGCCGCGCACGCGCGAGCAGGCTTGGTTTCGCCTGTATGCGATGCGGATCTTGAAACGCGGTGGTCGCGACATACACCGAGACGCGATCGCCGCCGAGCTCCTGCACGAGCGCGCTCCATTCGGGCTCGCAGGTGAAAACCTCGAGCGCCGCGGCTGAATGGGCAAACGCGAGCGTCGCGAAGGCGAGCCATGCTGCGATGAAATTTTTCATGCTCGTGCTCCTCTACTCAAAATTGGTGGGCGCCGTGGGCGCCGAGGCTCATCTGGTACTGCAAGTACCATTGATTATCGGTCGCGCCCTGTCGCGATTGGTCACGCGCGTATTGCAGCCGGATACGGCTGAACTCGCTCGGGCTGTAGTCCACCATCACGCTGTTTTTCGAGGGGTCGAAGCCGGATGACGCGAGGTTCGCGCTGTTGGCAGCGTAATCGACCGTTCCCCGATCGAGTTGCTCGGTGCGCCATCCCACTCGCCAATAGGGGATGAACTGATACACGCCCTGCACGTACCAGCCGGACTGCCTGGCATCGTAGGGCGCGGTGCTCGGCGCGCCCGCCGTATTGAACGTCAAGTCGCCGTCTTCGCGGCGCCGCAGATACTCCGCCTGCAATTTGAAATTCGTGTACGTGGCGTTGCCGGTGGGCGCGTACTTCCACACGAAATCCGCGATCCACACGCGCGTGTCGCCGCTGAAGGCGTTGCTCACCGTAGTTCCGGCGGCGCTGGTGTCGGGGAACGTGCGATCGCGTGGCGACGTACCGAGCAGCGAGAGACCCGCGCGCCAACTGTGGCTCGCGCCGACATCCCCGCCCACATGCCCGAATACCGTTGCCGCCCCGGCCCCGTTCTTGTCGCGGTCGCTGCCGGGAAACGCGCGTCCGCGGCCGAGCTCGGCGCCGAGCTCGAGAAACAGGTCGGTCGGCGCGAGCCACCGGATCTGCGCGCCGTCATCGCCGAACTGCGTGCCGAGGAAGGCCTGGTAGGCGAGCGGCGCGTCGACGAAGTCCCAGGTGTGCGCGTGTTGTGAATTGAGATAGCCGATGTTCGAAAAGAAGCGTCCGCCTCGCAGCGTGAACCCGTTGGACAATGCGATGGTTTGGACAAATGCTTCCTCGACCGAGGCGGTGTCGTCGGGGTGAATGGCGTACGCGAGCATGCCGTAGAAGTACGGGTCGATGTTGGCGGACGCGGCGAGCTCGCTTTCGGCGAGACTGAACCCGCGTTTGCCCGGGCCGATCTCCACGTCAGCGGGTACCGGGAAGCCGGTGATGCGATAGTCGGCGGGATCTTGGGAGAGGTTGGTGTAGAGGCCGGACAGGATGAGCGAGATCGCGGGATTGAAGCTCGTCGCAGAGCCGGCCGGTGCGCCGGTGGTTCCCGCCGGCGCCGTCGGCGCGGGGGGCGCTTCGAGGCGGTCCAATCGCTGTTCTACGTCACGTAAACGTTGCTCGGCGTCCGTCGGTTCGGCGCCGAGCGCCGAAATAGGGAGGGCGGTTGCGAGCGCGACCGCATACAGCGTGTAACGCATCATTGGCGTTGTTCTCCGGAAGACGATCGATCCGGAAGCAAGCTTCCGGAACCAAGGGCGGACTAAACGACGATGTCGACGGAGGGAAGCGGCGGGGCGCGCGTGTGGTAGCCAAGCGTAGGCGCGGTGCCGACGCTCGCTACGGTGACGGGGGCGGGCGCTTCACACGGCGCTAGAATCGCGAACGGCGCGATGTGGGCCGCCGCTTGGCCATGATCTTTCGTGTGTAAATGCAGCACGCACGCCTTGTCGTCGTGCTGATGCAGGTCGTGCTTGATCTCGTGCGCGAGCGTGATCGTCTGGATGGCGAGAAACGCCACGGCGAAAAGCCAGAGAGCAAGGTGGGATTTGGTGCCGCGCCGGTTCATTGGTTTCTACACTAGCGCTCGCTCTGGGCGGGTTCAAGTCCCGGAGCGCGGTGCGCGTTACTTCAACTCGCGCAAGACCGCGATTTCATCGCAATTGTTGAATTTGTAGCACTTCACGCACACGCCCCAGACTTTCTCCGGCAGCGTTTCCTTGGGTACCGTTTCAAAGCCGAGCTTGCGAAAGAACGGCGGCACGTAAGTGAGCGCCATGACGCGGCGTAAACCGATCATGCGAGCTTCCTCGAGAATGCGCTCGACCAGCATTTGCCCGTAGCCCCGGCCCTTGTGCTCGTCCGCCACCACCAGGGAACGGACCTCGCCGAGATCCTCGGTGAAGATTTCGAGCGCGCCGCAACCGATCACGGTGCCGTCGATTTCGACGACGAAGAAATCGCGCAAGTGCCGATAGAGCTCGCTCATCGGGCGCGGCAGCAGGTTTCCTTGCGCCGCGTATTGCTCGATCAGGTGGTGAATGTACGGGACGTCGCCGATCGCCGCGGGGCGTAGCAGCGGCTCGACGGCGGCGCGCTTCTCGGCGTCAGGCAGTGGCACGGCTCAACATGTCCTGCGCGTGTGCGATCGTTTTCTTGCTGATTTCGACGCCGCCCAGCATGCGCGCGATTTCCTGCACGCGCTGCGCCGCCTTCAGCGCCTCGACCTCGATGCGCGTGGCGCCGTCGTCCGCGAGCTTCAACACGCGCAGATGATGCTCGCCGAGCGCGGCGACTTGCGGCAAGTGCGTGATGCAGAGCACTTGGCGCGATCCGGCGAGGCGGCGCAGCTGCTGCCCGACGATTTCGGCGACGCGCCCGCCGACGCCGACGTCGACTTCGTCGAAGATGAGGGTGGGAATGCGCCCGAGGCCGGCGGTCACGACCTGAAGCGCGAGGCTGATGCGCGAGAGCTCGCCGCCGGACGCGACCCGGGCGAGCACTTTCAACGGCTGATCGGCGTTCGCCGTGACCTGAAACTCGACGCGTTCGCGCCCGTGCGGGCCGAGCTCATTTTCGCCGAGCGGCGCTAGCTGTGCGTCAAAACGTCCGCCGGCCATGCCGAGATCCTGCATGCGCTCGGTGACCGCGCGCGCGAGCTTTTTCGCCGCCTGACGGCGTCCGCTCGAGACGACTTCGGCGGCCTTGAAATATTCGGCGCGCGCTTGTTCGAGGTCGGCATTGAGGCGCTCCAGGTTTCCTTCCAGGTCTTCGGTATCGCCGAGCTCCGTGCGCAGGCGCTCGAGCAACGGCCGAAGCTCTTCCGCTCGCACGCGATGCTTGCGCGCGAGATCGTGAATGCCGCCGAGCCGCATATCGAGCCATTGCAGGCGCGCCGGATCCAATTCGAGGCCGTCGACGTAGTGATGCAGCCGCGTCGCCGCTTCGTCGATCTGAATGCCGGCTTCGTTCAAAAGCGCGGCGATTTCGCCGAGCCGCGGATCGTAGGGCGCGACCGCTTCGAGCCGGCGGGTAACCTGCGCGAGGATATGCGCCACCGCGGTCTCATCATCGTCGTACAACGCCTGCGCCGCGCCTTGCGCGCTCTCGAGCAGCTCGGCGCCGTTGGCGAGGCGCGCATGCTCGTCTTCGAGCGCGGCGATTTCGTCCGCCGCGAGGTTGAGCGACTCGAGTTCCTTCACCTGATGGCGTAACAAACCGAGCCGAGCCTCGCGATCGGTGGATTCGCGGTTCAACGCGTGCAGGCGCGCTTCCAGCGCCTTGATCGTTTCATAATGCCGCGTTACGGCGGCCACCGCGTCGTTCAAGCCGGCGTAATCGTCGAGTATTTGCCGTTGCGCGTCGCGCTTGAGCAACGACTGGTGCTCGTGTTGCCCATGGAGGTCGACCAAATGCTCGCCGAGCTCGCGCAGCATCTGGATCGGCACGGGCCGTCCGTTGATGAATCCCTTGGAGCTGCGCTCGCTTTCGACGACGCGGCGCAACACGCACTCGCCGTCCGCATCGAGGTCGTGATCTTTCAGCCAGCGCAGGGCGTCGGAGGAGGGCTTGAGCGCGAAGCTCGCCGCCACCTCCGCGCGCGTCGCGCCGTGGCGCACGCTGCCGGCGTCCGCGCGCCCGCCCAATGCCAGGGCCAGCGCATCGATCAAAATGGACTTGCCGGCGCCGGTTTCCCCGGTCAGCACCGTCAAGCCCTTTGTGATGTCGAGGTCCAGGGTTTTGATGATCGCGAAATCGCGAATGTAGAGTGACGTGAGCATCAGTACTTGGTTCCCCAGCGCAACTTTTCGCGCAACACGTCGTAGTGGTTGCGCCCCGCGGGATGCAGCAATTCTACCGAGTGTTGGTCGCGCCGCACCACGATGCGGTCGCCGTCTTGTAGCATGTAATTGAGTTGGCCGTCGAAGGCGACGTGCGCGCGGCTGCTGGAAAGCCCGAGAATCACGATTTCAATGACGGCATCGGCAGAGACGACGATCGGCCGATTGCTCAGCGTGTGCGGGCAGATGGGAACGAGCACGAGTGCCGGAAGCGTCGGATGAAGAATCGGCCCCCCGGCGGACATGGCGTAAGCGGTGGAACCCGTTGGACTCGCCACGATGATGCCGTCGCCCCGCGCGCTGTTGACGAATTGGCCGCCGATATACGTTTCATACTCGATCAAGCGAGCGAGCTCGCCCTTGCTGACGATGACGTCGTTGAAGGCGCGCGCAGCGTGAATCACGCGGCCGTCTCGGCGGATGTCGGCGTGCAGCAGCAGGCGCTGCTCGGCGTCGAAGTCGCCGTCCAGAATGCGGCCGATATCGCGTTCCATGTCGGCCAGGGGAATGTCGGTCAGGAAACCGAACCGGCCCTGATTGACGCCGATGACGGGCACACCCGTTTCCGCCAAGGTGCGCGCGACGTGGAGGAGGGTGCCGTCCCCGCCGATTACCACCGCCACGTCGATGGCGGAGCCGATACGGTCGAGCGGCAAGGCGGGGCCGAGCTGCTCCGGCAAGGCGCGGGCCGTATTCTCGTCGACGACCGTGTTAAGGCCGCGACCGTGGAGAAATCGGCCGAGCTTGGCCACGTATTCGGCCACGTTACTGTCCTGGTATTTGCCAAACAACCCGACGGTCTTGATAGGAGCGCGTTTCATCGATGCTCTGGCCTCGCGCGTTAACCTAGCATGCGTGGCGCGTAGCCGGCCAGTGAGTAGGGATTTCGTGCGGAACAGCCGACAGGTGGCGCGTTCCACGCTTTTCCGCTTGGCACTCGGGACCTCAGAGTGCTAGATTCCCTTGCATAGTGCGCGGAGCTAACGTTGCTGCTCCGCCGTTTGTCGGGGCGCTCCAGGACAATCGACATGCAACTCAACGCACGAGCCGAGCTTTTGTTAAAGACGTTGATCGAACGCTACATCGCCGAGGGCGAGCCGGTCGGTTCGCGCACGCTTGCGCGGCATGCCGGCCTCGATCTGAGTCCGGCGACCATCCGTAACGTAATGGTGGATCTCGAGGAAATGGGGTTTGTCAGTTCGCCGCACACCTCGGCGGGAAGGATTCCGACGCAGCGCGGCTATCGGTTGTTTGTCGACACCTTATTAAAGGTGAGACCGCTCAACGAGCAGCAAGTGCGCTTGCTGAAGGAGGAACTCTCGCCCGTGCAAGAGCCGCAGCAGTTGATCGAGACCGCCTCGCACCTGCTCTCCGAGGTCAGCAAGCTCACCGGCATCGTTCTCGTCCCCCATCGTGATGAGCAGGTCACGTTCAAGCACATCGATTTCCTGAGCATGTCGGGGCGGCGAATCCTCGTGATTCTCGTCACCGAAGACGGGCACGTGGACAACCGCATCATCGCCGCCGATCGCGAATACACGCCCGCGGAGCTCGAACAGGCGGCCAATTATTTCAATGAAAGTTACGCGGGTAGGGTGCTCGCGGACGTCAAGCGCGCGCTGGTGCGGGAGATGCAGCAGGCGAGCTCCGACCTGCAGCGCGTGATGGAGCTTGCGATGGACATGGCGCGCAAGGCCTTTGCGACGGATGAGAGCGACGCGGACGAGCTGGTCGTGAGCGGCGAGTCGAATCTGATGGATATTCCCGATCTCGGGGACATCAAAAAATTGCGCAAACTCTTCGAGGCGTTCACCGCGAAGCGCGACCTGCTGCACCTGCTCGATCAGAGCATGCGTGTCAACGGGATCAAGATATTCATCGGCGCGGAATCGGGTTATGCCGTGCTCGAAGATTGCAGCGTCGTGACCGCCTCGTATACCGTCGATCATCGTCCGGTCGGCACGCTTGGCGTAATCGGACCGACGCGTATGTCCTATGAACGTATTATCCCGATCGTGGACCTCACCGCCCGGCTTTTGAGCGCGGCGCTCAGCGCGCACTCCTCCGGTCAACCGCCACGTCTTGAAAGCTCGGCCTCCTAACCCCATTTTCGACGTCGACGAGTAAAGCGAGGGGTTAAGCATGTCTGAAAAACGGGAGCCCACATTCGAGGCGCAGCCCGCCGCCGGATCGGCCGCGGAGGATCGGGCCCCGGAGCACGGTTCCGAAGGCAAGGCGGCCACCGACGTCGCGCGACTTGAGACAGAGCTCGAGGCGGCGAAGGCGCAGGCGGCGGAAAATCTCGACAAATTTTTGCGCGCCCGCGCCGAGATGGAAAACGTGCGGCGTCGCGCGGAGGCCGACGTCGCGAATACCCATAAGTACGCGATCGAGCGCTTCGCGGGCGAGCTGCTGCCGGTTCGCGACAGTCTCGAACTCGCGCGCACCGTCGACATTCGCCAGGAGAGTCAGACGGCTTTGCAAAAGATGCACGAAGGCCTGGATCTCACCTTGAAACTCATCGACGACGTCTTCCGCAAGTTTTCGCTGACTACCCTCGATCCGAAGGGGGAGAAATTCGATCCTACCCGGCATCATGCGATCAGCGTGGTGGAAAGCGCCGAAGTGCCGCCCAATCACGTGGTTAACGTCATGCAAAAGGGCTACTTGTTGCACGATCGCGTGTTGCGTCCGGCCATGGTGGTTGTTGCAAAAGCGCCCGAAGGCGGCGCTAAATCTTGAAAAAGTGCTTGCCGGCCCCATAAATCAAACATTCTTCAGGAATACCCGAACTTTATTGAGGACAGTGCGATGGCGAAAATAATCGGTATCGATCTCGGTACGACGAACTCCTGCGTCGCGATCATGGAAGGCACGAAGGTACGTGTCATCGAGAACAGCGAAGGGGATCGCACCACGCCGTCGATCGTGGCGTTCGCCGAGGACGCCGAAGTGATCGTCGGCCAGGCGGCGAAGCGCCAGGCGATCACGAATCCGGCGAACACGGTTTACGCCGTCAAGCGCCTGATCGGGCGCAAGTACGACGAAGACGTCGTGCAACGTGATATCAAGATGGTCCCCTACAAGATCGTGCGCGCCAAGAACGGCGACGCCTGGGTCGAGGTGCGCGGCAAGCAAATGGCGCCGCAGGAAATCTCCGCGCGCGTGCTGCAGAAGATGAAAAAGACGGCCGAGGACTATCTCGGACACGAGGTGAAAGAGGCGGTCATTACTGTCCCGGCGTACTTTAACGATTCCCAACGGCAGGCGACGAAAGACGCGGGCCGCATCGCGGGCCTCGAAGTAAAGCGCATCATCAACGAGCCGACCGCCGCGGCGCTCGCGTTCGGCATGGACAAGAAGCCGGGCGACTCCAAGATCGCGGTTTACGACTTGGGCGGCGGCACCTTCGATATTTCCATCATCGAGATCGCCGAAGTCGACGGCGAACATCAATTCGAAGTGTTGTCCACCAACGGTGATACCTTCCTCGGGGGCGAAGACTTCGATAAGCGCATCATCGATTACCTGGCCGATGAGTTCAAAAAGGACGCCGGTATCGATCTGCACAAGGATCCGCTTGCCTTGCAACGCCTGAAGGATGCGGCCGAGAAAGCCAAGATCGAGCTCTCCTCCACGCAGCAAACCGAAGTGAACCTGCCGTACATCACGGCGGACGCGAGCGGGCCGAAGCATCTCAACATCAAGCTCACGCGCGCCAAGCTCGAATCACTGGTCGATGACCTCATTACGAAGACCATCGACCCGTGCAAGGTGGCGCTCAAGGACGCCGGACTCAAGGCCGCAGACATCGACGACGTGATCCTGGTCGGCGGCCAGACGCGCATGCCCAAAGTCCAGCAGGTGGTGCGCGACTTCTTCGGCAAGGAACCGCGCAAGGACGTGAACCCGGACGAAGCGGTCGCGATCGGCGCCGCCATTCAAGGCGGTGTGCTCGGCGGCGAGGTTAAGGACGTGCTCCTGCTCGACGTCACGCCGCTTTCGCTTGGCATCGAGACGCTCGGCGGCGTGATGACAAAGCTCATACCGAAGAACACCACGATCCCGACCAAGGCGACGCAGGTGTTCTCGACCGCGGACGACAATCAGACGGCCGTCACGGTGCACGTGCTGCAGGGCGAGCGCGAAATGGCGGCGGGCAACAAATCGCTCGGTCGTTTCGATCTCACCGGTATTCCATCGGCGCCGCGCGGTATGCCGCAGATCGAAGTCACGTTCGATATCGACGCGAACGGCATTCTGCACGTCTCGGCGAAGGACAAGGCGACCGGCAAGGAGAATAAAATCGAGATCAAGGCGGGTTCGGGCCTGACCGAGGCCGAGATCCAGCGCATGGTCAAAGACGCCGAGGCGCACGCCGAAGAAGACCGCAAGGCGCGCGAGCTCGCGGACGCGCGCAACCAGGCCGACGCGATGGTGCACAACGTGCGCCGCACCATGAAGGAAGCCGGCGATAAATTGCCGGCCGCCGACAAGGAGCGCATCGAGGCGGCGATCAAAGACCTCGAAGCGGCGACGCGCACCGACGATAAAGAGGACATCGAGAAAAAGACCCAGGCGCTGACGGAAGCGGCGCACAAGCTGGCGGAGCAGATGTACAAGGCGACGCAAGAGGCGGGTGCGGCGGGCGCGGCGGCCGGTGCGGCCGAGGCGGCGCCGGGTGCCGAGAAGGACAACGTCGTCGACGCCGAATTCGAGGAGGTCAAGGAGGGCAAGGCCAAGAAGTAATGTCCGCGGGCGCGCGCGAGCTCGCTCGGGCAAATGGGAAGCGCGTGAAAGGCACGGTGCGGTTGACTGTGCCTTTCGCATGTTGGATCGGGCTGCGAACAGGTTGCTGCAACCCCAGCAGCTGAAATCCGGCGCTCGCAATAGGCGGAGATAAATGTCAAAGGCGGATTACTACGAAACGCTCGGCGTGACGCGCAACGCCTCGGAGGCCGAGATCACCAAGGCCTTCCGGCGTCTGGCGATGAAATATCATCCCGA
>JAJPKH010000164.1 GCA_021323795.1 Acidiferrobacteraceae bacterium
AACGGGGGGAACAATCTCACGGTTACGTCGGCTAACCGAAACTTCACATTCCCGATCGCCATCGCGAGCGGCGGTTTATACAGCGTCAGCGTCCTCGCCCATCCCACGTCGCCGTCGCAGACCTGCGCGGTGACCAACGGCTCCGGCACTATTGGCGGGGCGAACGTCGACAACGTGATTGTAAGCTGCGTCACCAATCCTCCGTCGTCTTCCAGTTACAGTATCGGCGGTACCGTGAACGGGCTGTCGGGTTCCGGCTTGCAACTGCAATTGAACGGGTCGAACACGCTGTCGATTACCGGCGGCGGCTCGTTCACCTTCCCGGCTGCGGCGAAGGTTTCTGATGGTTCCTCTTATAACGTGACGGTGCTGACCAATCCGTCGTCGCCGGCGCAAACGTGCACGGTTTCGAGCGGCGTCGGCACGGTCGCCGGTGCCGATGTAACGAGCGTCGTGGTGACCTGTGCGACGACGGCTTACACCATCCGCGGTAACGTCAGCGGGTTGTCCGGCTCGGGTCTACGGCTGCAACTGAACGGCGCGGAAGATCTTTCCGTCACACTCCCGGGCTTCGCCTTCACTACGCCCGTCGCCGACGGCTCGCCCTATAGCGTGACGGTGCGCACGCAGCCGTCATCGCCTTCGCAAACTTGCGCGGTCACGAACGGTACCGGTACGGCGAGCGGCGACGTCTCCAACGTGCAGGTGAACTGCAACACCGACAGCTTTCCGGTTTCGGTGACCGTCAACGGCCTGAGCGGCGGCACGCTCACGCTGCGGAACAACGGTGCGGACGATCTCGCGATAACCAGCAACGGCAGCTTCATGTTCGCGAGCTCGGTGGCGAGCGGAGCGCCCTATGCGGTCACCGTGGCATCTTCGCCCACGTCGCCGACGCAGACCTGTACCGTCGCGCGCAGTAGCGGCGTGGTAGGCAACAGCGCCGTTACGGACGTCGTCGTTAATTGCGCGATCAACACGTATACCGTAGGCGGCACCGTGACCGGCCTGAGCGGCACCGGCCTGGTTCTGGGACTTAACGGCGGCAACGCACTGGGCGTATCGAGTAGCGGCGCCTTCACGTTTACCGATCGCATCGCCGATGGGTCCGCTTATACCGTCACCGTCGCGACGCAACCCAGCTCCCAGACCTGCATGGTCACCAACGGCACGGGAACACTGGCCGGGGCGATCGTTACGAACGTGACCGTGACGTGCAGCACGGTGAAATGGTCGGGCATCAAACAGTTTGGCAGCGCGGCGGACGATGTCGCGAACGCCGTTGCCGTCGACCCGAGCAACGGCGATGTGGTCGTCGTCGGCTGCTATCAGGGTGCGCTGAGTGGCAACGTGAAGGGCACCTGCGATATGCCGGGCGGCAACGCGCGCGCGTATGTGCGCAAGTACGATCGAACCGGCGATTTCAAATGGGAGGGGTCGCTTGGAAATTCGGGCAACACCCAGGCTAATGCGGTGGCGATCGATATCGGCGGCAATATTTACGTCACCGGCGTTTCCCAGGGTGCGTTCGATGGGCAGCTAGGACACAACGATGATGATTATTTCTTGACGAAGTACGACAGCAATGGAAATAAGCTCTGGACTGGCGTGTACGGCGGAGCGGGCGCGGATCGCGGGAACGCGCTCGCCTTCGATGGAAGCGGTAACCTCTACTTGGCGGGCATCACGTATGGTACCAGCTATGACATATTCGTCGCTAAATTCCCGGCGGCGGATTTGAGTTCGCTAACGACGCCTCCCGGCTCGCCGGTTCAGACAGCAACGTTCGGCAGTATACAAACGACGACCCAGCCGAACGACTTCGCATTTCACGTTGCCATCGACTCCGCCGGATTCGTGTACGTGTCAGGCACGACTCTAGGCCGTCTCGGTTCTAACACATCGGCCGGTGACGCCGACACGTTTGTGATGAAGCTCGACGCGACGGCGAACCCCGCAACATTTACCGAGGTGTGGACCAACCAAATCGGCACGTCGAGCTATGACCGCAACGGCGGCCTCGCCGTGGACGGCGACGGCAATGTCTACGTCGCCGGCTCGACCGGCCTTTGTTTGCCCGACCCCTCGAACTGTCCCAAAACCCCGGGCGTCAACGATATGTTCGTGGTGAAGTACGACGCGAGCGGCGCGCAGCAGTGGATACGGCAAGTGATTTCGCCGGGCCACGACTACGTTACCAGCATGGCCGCTGGGCCAGGCCGCAGTCTATATATCACGGGCTACACCACCGGCAGCTTCAGCGGTAACAAAAATGCGGACCGGTCGGGAAACACGACGGATATCTTCCTCGTGAAATATGCCGGCGACGGAACCAAGCTGTGGAGTCGGCAGTTGGGAACGACGACCGACGACCGGCCGTATGCGGTTACAGCCGACCGTGATCCGTTCGACTCCACCGCGGACGCCGGCGCTTTCGTCGTCGGTTACACGCTCGGAGCGCTCGGCGGCAATACGAACGTCGGCGGAGCGGATATGTTCATTACCAAGTACGACGCAAACGGTGTAAGGCAGTAGCGCGTCGCAGAGCATCGATAAATAACAAGAGCCGCCACAAGGCGGATTTGAGGGGGAGGGGTGGGAGGGGAGCTGTTCCTAGGGGCAGCTCCCCGGCCCATACCCCTCGTTTTTGTTCGGCCGCTAGCGCTTTCTAATCACGCTCACTCCGTCGCGCATCGGTATCATTACGCATTCGACGCGACGATCACGGCGCACGAGATCGTTGAATCGAACGATCGCGCGCGTCGCCTCGGACGCCCCGCCCTGGCCCTCGAGCACACGGCCGTACCAAAGAACGTTGTCCGCGACGATCAATCCACCCGGCTTTAGCAACGGCAGAGACCGTTCGTAGTAATCGAGGTAGCTTTCTTTGTCCGCGTCGAGAAACACGAGATCGAGCGGTGGTTGCGGCGCCAGCGACCCAAGCGTAGCGAGCGCCGGCCCGACGCGTAATGATATCTTCCGGGCGTGCGGGCTGCGTGCGAAGAAACTCTGGGCGGTCTCGGCGCGTTCGACGTCGATTTCGCACGTGATAACTTGGCCGTCCGCCGGCAACGCTTCGGCCATGGCGAGGGCCGAATAGCCGGTGAACGTGCCGATCTCGAGAACCCGCCGCGCGCCGGTCGTACGTACCAGCAGTTGCAGGAAGGCCGCCTCGAGCGCACCGACGAGCATCTGAGCATCGGTGAAGTTTCTGGTAGTGTACGCTTGCACCTCTTCGAGCAGCGACGAGGGTGCCGAGGAATGAGCAGCGCAATATTCCTCGATCGCGGGAGGAACGATGGTGTCCATAGTGTCCTCAGCTGAAATCGAACGACGTACCCGCTAGTCTTACGAATGCCTGACGATACAGCAACACACTTTTCGGAATCCCCCAACGATCCAGCGGGCGAAACAACGGCACGTTTACCGGCGGAGCTGCGCGAGACCGCGCAAAGACGTTGGAGCGCGCTCGGGCCCGTCGTCGCCCGTGCTGTAAGCGATTCGGTGCGCGTGTTGCTCGCGGCGCTTCCGCGCGTGCTCGCCTGCAGCGATTTTGTCGCGCTCGCGCTGGAGCGCCATCCGGAGCTCGTCGGGGAATTGATCGACAGCGGATCCCTCGACCGCCCTTACGCCGCGGGAGAGCTCGCTTCGCGCGTGGCCGCGGTAACCGCCGCCGCCCGTGACGAGGTGGAGCTGAAACGCGCGCTGCGGGTGGTGCGCCGGCGCGAAATGGTTCGTATTGCCTGGCGTGATCTGGCCGGGCAGGCGGAACTCGGGGAGGTCATCGCCACGCTGTCCGAGCTGGCCGACGCCAGCCTCGAGGCGGCGTTGCAGTGGCTCATGCCGCGGTTGCAAGCCGAATTCGGCACGCCGCGGGGCTCGGACGGCGCGCCGGTCGGGCTGGTCGTGCTCGGCCTCGGGAAGCTCGGCGGCAAGGAGCTCAATTTCTCCTCCGACGTCGATCTGGTCTTCGTCTACGCCGAGGAGGGCGAGACCCAGGCGCAACGGTCGCTCAGCCACAGCGAATTTTTCGTGCGCTTGAGCCAGTCGGTCATCCGGGTGCTGAGCGAATCGACCGCGGACGGCTTTGTCTTCCGTGTCGATATCCGCTTGCGCCCCTTCGGGACGAGCGGCCCGTTAGCGTTGTCGTTCGACGCGATGGAGCATTACTACCAGACGCACGGCCGCGAGTGGGAACGTTACGCGCTCATCAAGGCGCGGGTGAGCGCCGGCGATCGCGCCGCGGGCGAAGAGCTGCTCGCGCGCCTGCGACCGTTCGTGTATCGACGCTATCTCGACTACGGCGCGCTCGAAGCCATTCGGGGCATGAAAGAGCTCATCGCGCGCGAAGTCGAGCGCAAGTCGATGGCGCAGAACATCAAGCTCGGCCCGGGCGGCATACGCGAAATCGAGTTCATCGCGCAGGCGTTGCAGATGATCCGCGGCGGACGCGAACCGGCGCTGCAAGAACGTGCGACGGTCAGAGCGCTTTCGCTCCTCGCGCAGGCGGAGCATCTTGATCCCGCCGTCGCGCGGCAGTTGAGCGTCGCCTACACATTTCTGCGGCGCACCGAGCATTGCCTGCAAATGCTGGCGGACCAGCAAACGCACATGCTTCCCACGGACCCGCGCGAGCGGTTGCGCGTCGCGGCCGGCATGGGATTTCGCGACTGGAGCGCGTTCGAAACCGAGCTTCAGCAACAGCGCCGTATCGTGCAAGCGCATCTCGCGGAACTGCTCGGTTCCGGCGAAAAAGCGCCTGCCCCTGCCGATGCGTTCGCGGCGTTGTGGTCGGGCGCGCTGGAAGCGGATCGGGCCGTCAAATCGTTGCGGGACGCCGGTTACGCCGAGCCCGAGCGCGTCGCCGCGCTGCTCGGCGAGCTGCGGGAGAGTTCCGGTTACCAGGCATTGTCCACCGAAGGGCGTTCGCGCCTCGATCGCCTGGTGCCGTTACTGTTGCGCGAGACGGCGCGCGCTGCCGATCCCGACGTCACCATCGCCCGGCTCATTCATTTATGCGAGTCGATCGGCCGGCGCACCGCGTATTTTTCGCTCCTCATCGAGAACCCGATGGCGCTGACGCAGCTCGTCAATCTCGCGGCCGCCAGCCCGTGGATCGCCGGCTGGATCAGCCAGCACCCGGTGCTGCTCGATGAGCTGCTCGATCCGCGCGGTCTATATCAGCTTCCCGACCGCGCGCAACTCGAGGCGGAATTGAAAGCACGGTTGGCATCGCTCGAGGCGGATAATCTCGAGGCCCAGATGGAAACGCTGCGCGAGTTTCGCCACGCGCATCTGTTGCGCGTCGCCGCCGCCGACATCGGCCCCGGTCTCCCCGCCGACGTGGTCGGCGCACAGCTGTCGCAGCTCGCCGACGTGCTGCTCGCGGCGTCGCTCGATCTGTCCTATCGGCTGCTGACGGAACGTCACGGCCGGCCGGGCGGGAACGCGCAGCATCCCGACCCCGGCTTCGTCGTCATTGGCTACGGAAAACTCGGGAGCCGTGAGCTCGGCTACGCGTCGGATCTCGACATGATATTTCTCTACGACGAAGTCGAGGGCGGCGTCACCAACGGAGCGCGGCCGCTGCCGAACGAGCTTTTCTTCGTGCGTCTCGGACAGCGCCTGATCAATTTGCTCACCACGCGAACGCCGGCCGGCATTCTTTATGAAGTCGACATGCGGCTGCGCCCGAGCGGTAACGCGGGCGCGCTGGTGACGAGTCTCAACGCCTTCGCCCGGTATCAACAAAACCAGGCATGGACGTGGGAGCACCAGGCGCTGGTGCGCGCGCGCCCCGTGGCGGGCAAGCCGGCGTTGCGTCAGGCGTTCGAAGAGGCGCGCCGCGCCGTGCTGTGCCGCCCGCGCGATGAAGCGGCGCTGCGTAAGGAGGTGCGCGAGATGCGCGAGAAGATGGCGGCCGCGCACGGCGGCGGCGACGCCGACTTCGACGTCAAGCACGACCGCGGCGGTATCGTCGATATCGAATTTATGGTGCAATATTGGGTGTTGGCTCGCGCGCATGCATTTCCGGAAGTGACCGAGCCGCGGGACAATATTCATATAATGGAAGCGCTAGCCGCTCGGGATCTGGTTCCCCCCGAATGGGCCGAGGTGCTTATCAACGCGTATCGCCGCTGTCTGTCCATCGAGCAACGGCTCAAGCTAATGGAGCGCGGGGCGCGCCTTCCGCGCGCCGAGCTGGGCGATGTGCCGGACGCGGTGTTGAAGATCTGGAACCAGGTGTTTGAGCAGGAGTAGATCCATGTCGATGGCCGATCGTGACGGTGTTATCTGGTATGACGGCAAGCTGGTGCCGTGGCGCGAGGCCACGACCCACGTCCTCACGCATACGCTGCACTACGGAATGGGCGTGTTCGAGGGCGTACGGGCCTATAAGACGGCGAAGGGAACCGCGGTGTTTCGCCTGAAAGAACACACCGACCGGTTGTTCAACTCGGCGCGCATTCTCAACATGCGCATGCCCTACGACAAGGAAACGATCAACACGGCGGTGCTCGCTTCGGTGCGCGAGAACAAGCTCGCGTCGGCGTACATCCGTCCGATGTGCTTCTACGGGCCCGAGGGCATGGGCCTGCGCGCGGAAAATCTGAAGGTCCACGTCATCGTCGCCGCGTGGGAATGGGGTTCTTACCTCGGCGAGGACGGCGTCAAGAACGGCATTCGCGTGCGCACCTCTTCGCTCAACCGCCATCACGTCAATATCGCCATGTGCCGCGCCAAGGCCAACGGCAACTACATGAACTCGATGCTCGCGCTGCACGAAGCGCTCGCCGCCGGCGCGGACGAAGCGCTGCTCCTCGACACCGACGGTTTTGTTTCGGAGGGCAGCGGCGAGAATATTTTCATCGTGCGCAAAGGCGAGCTGGCGACGCCCGATCTCACTTCGGCGCTCGACGGCATCACGCGCGAGACCGTCATGCAACTCGCGGAAGAAATCGGGCTGAAGACCTCGGTGCGGCGTATCACCCGCGACGAGGTCTATATCGCCGATGAAGCGTTCTTCACCGGCACGGCCGCGGAAGTCACGCCGATCCGCGAAGTCGACGGGCGCGTCATCGGCGCGGGCAAGCGCGGCCCGATCACCGAACGGCTGCAGACGTTATATTTCGACCAGGTGTACGGCCGGCGGGACAAACATCCCGAGTGGCTGACAACGGTTGCTTGAGGCGGGAAAAACCATGCATCGAACCCAGGGTCCGAAGCTCGATGCCAAGATCGAGCCGAACGCGGAAAACCGTTACGAGATCACGCGCGCGGATCTCCCGCTGCACTGCCCGATGAAGGGCATGAGCCTGTGGAACTCGCACCCGCGGGTTTATTTGCCGATCGAGGAGAGCGGCGAAGAGCAGTGCCCGTATTGCGGCGCGCTCTACATCCTCAAAGACTAGACGCTATCTCAAAATCCAAATATTGGAGATTGCTTCCTCGCCAACACCGCTCCTCGCAATGACAACCAGGTTGTCATTGCGAGCGAAGCGAAACAATCTATTGCGAGATAGATTCGATTTCGTTGCGGCTGCAAAGCGCACGATGCGGCGGCACTTATGTCGCGACGGCCCTGCTCGTGATCAGCTCGGGTAACAGGTATCTCCGCCACAGCGTTTCCTCGAACGCCGGCCGAAAGAAACCGAAGTGTCCGATACGGCGGACGCCGATGTCCCCGGGCGCGAGGCGCTTCAGGGTGCGCGGCGCGTTGACATAAAAGCCGTGAATGGAAGCGGTGTTGCGCGCGGACATGAACTCATCATCGGTGAACGAGAGCGACACGATCGGCGTCTTCACGGACGCATATAAGTTTCGCGCCCGCTCGCCTTCGGCGCCCGCCGCATACTCCGGGTTCAGACACCAGCGGCGCCACTGCTGTATCACGCCCTTGGGAAGGTCGCCGACGATGTGCAGGCGCTTGCCGGGAAAATAGCCGAACAAGGGAACGGTCAACGGAACCAAGACGTGCCACAGAAACCAGGCGCGGCGCCTGAGCGCAAGCGCGTTCTCGCGCCAGTATCCGCTGCCCGTCGCGACCGTCACCGCCTTTGAGATCCGCCCGTGATTGGGCACGAAAGCCAGGATCTGGCCGCCGAGGCTGTGTCCGATCCAGTAAAATGGCTTGCCGGGCGCGCGCATCGACGTCGCTTCGATCATCGCCGCGCAATCGAGCTCGGCCCAATCGAACACCGTCGCCCTGAATCCGCGCAAACCGTTTGTGCGCGACAAACCCATGCCGCGGTAATCAAACGTGGCGGCAAGAAAACCTTGCGCCGCGAGCCATGTGGCGAAGGGCGCGTAATAGTCCTGCACCACGCCCATCGCGGGCACGATGAGAACCGCGGCCGTGGGTGAGCCGGCCGGCGCGAAAAAACGCGCGACGATCCGCTGACCGTCGGCGGCGGCGATTTCATGCTCTTCTGTGAGATCCATGCGTAATGTCATCGACTCAGGACTCAACCCGTAAAGGCCGGGTCCTGTTTGCGGCCAACGGAAAAGGCACCTCAGCTTGTGCCCAAGCGCTCAATCCAGTCCTGTGTTTTCAGGACTTTGCTGAAGCGCGTTTGCGTGACGAGTATCGCGCGGTGCAGTTCTTCCGCCGTCACCGTTCCCGCTTCGTTGCTGAAGGCGAGCGTGCCGGTCGCGTCGGCGAGGAACTCCACCGCATAGCCGAGATGAAAAGCGCGCCTGGCGGTCGTGTCGCAACACATTTGCGTCATGTATCCGCTGACCGTAACGGTATCGATGCCGTTATTCTTGAGCCAGCTCTGCAGTTGCGTTTCCGTGAAAGCATCGGGCCAGTTTTTTTCGATCAACACGCTGCGCGGCCGGCGGCCGATCTCCGCGTGCAGTTCCCACCCGGGGCTACCTTTCTGGAAGACCGGCGACTGCGCCGCCTTGGCGGCGTGCTGAATCACCGCGACCGGCACGCCGCGCCGTTGCGCCGCGTCCATCGCTTGCAACACGTTCTCGAGGCTGTTGGCGGGGTGCGTCACGGGCAGCTTGCCCGTGAAGTATTCGTTTTGGACGTCGATAACTAATAGCGCGCGCTTCATAATGGCTTACCAGGCGAATTTATTATGTGATGCTCGCGGCATCGGTGTGTCGAGCTTCGCATCCTGTGCCGGCTTGAGGCAAGCGGGTAAGTTCAAGCGGTATAAGACGCGTGCCGGCGCGCTACACGGCCCCCGGCACGTCGCCGGGGGCCGCGCCCACGAAAGCGCTTACGCTACCACTTCGACTTTGCCGTCGATGGAGTGTTGGTGGAAATTAAACAGCGGGAAGATTACTCCGGTTGCACGTATCCATTCTAAGGCAAATTTACTTTTTTGCAGGAACGTCCTCCATCTCGCGGATGAGGCGCCGCTTACTCCACCGCTCCTTTTGTCCGTCAAGAAAGCTCGGTTTTATTTCTGCGGAAAGGCAGTGTCGCGCACGACTTTGCAGACTTGCAGGCGGTATTCAAGGTAGAACTCTTTCCGTCCCTTTTTCTTGGCATCGACGTGCTCCGGCAGAAGACTCCAAGCGCGCTGCGCCTCTTCGGACGCAAACTCGACAATCGTCGCCCTTTCGCCATCCTCCGCAATAAAGCTCTTGTGGGAAATGTAGCCCGGCATTTGCTTGGCGAGCGCGCTCATGCGGCTCGCCCACTCCAGGTACTCTTGTTGGGCCTCAGGGTTGGCGCGAGAACGAAAGACGGTAATTATCATCGGGGTCCTCCAACGTTATCGAAGACGTTGATGTTCTCCTTCCGCACGGCGCGTCCAGGTTGCGTGAAAAGTAATTTAATCTTCATCAATGTTGAGCAAACCTATTTCGCCGAACGCGAATTCTCTTGACGATTTCGGCGTTGTTACAGCGCGAACCAATACGGCGCCCACGGCTCCACCGAGAACGCCTGCTACGCCATAGGCTTCTTTTGGTGCTTCCCCTGCGGAGGTTGAAGCAGCAAAGGAACTTCTAAAGTATTGAGGAGCGGTATGCACAAGCAACCTCTCCACGCCCATCGGAATTTGAAATTCGTTGAGAAGACTATTTCCGTCAAACGCGAATTCGTATTTCGGCTTTACGGTCTCGTACGCGCGGTAACTCTTATCAATAAAAGACACGATTGGGTAGAACAGCACATGTGTCCCGTCGCCATGCCGGACGACATAACTCCGAACCTTCATATTCCGCGGCTTTGAACCGTTATTAATCACTGGAACGACCAGTAGCTTAACGTTGTTTAATGAAACTACCGGCAGCTCGCCTGGCACGACAGATACTTCAACTCTTCGGGCGTCGAGACTAACCGATTTCGCGGCAAAGGCTTCTTCGATCGAGACGGCGTTTGTTGCCGCTAACGTACTGGAAACTTCGTCGGGCGATTGCTGGACGACCGTAGGGATAGAACCGCAACCGGTAGCGAGCATGGTCAAAATAATTAAGACGGAGCGTAAACGCATTGGTGTACCTAACGGGCGGCGAGTTGAGCCGCACCCGACGAGTGGGCGGCAGCCGCGCGCCCCGTTGGTGGACGTGCGGTTAGCGCCGCCATCCGCGGCACTCGCTACGAAGGACGTTGGGTTCATCGTCGGTGCGATCTCGTCTCTTGTGCTAGGCAGGCGCTGCGCGCCGCTTTTGCGCGTTCGCCTCGAAGCGCTTGTTAGGCGCGTTCATCTCGGTAGCTCATAATCTCGACCGATCGTCGAGGTACGAAACAGGCGATAGGTTACCTTGTCAGGTTCAATGAACGGATACCTCTGTTTTACTTCAGCCATATGTGAAGCAAATCCGTCTCGTCCTTCCGTATAGTAGCGCCAGATCATCGGTTGTTCGTGACAATCCAAGAAGAAGTTTCCGATGTAAACGATTTCTCCGGCTTTCACGTGGAAAGAACCGGCTTTCGGCTTGCTGTTCTCGACCAACTGCGCACGCTTCCCAACAAAGTGGCCGACATCGCGAACGGAGCGAGCCGCCTTTACGTCAAAACTAGTCAGAGCGTATTCGCCGGGTTCTAGGAGAAGCGCGTAGTTTTCGAACACGGGTTTCTTCGTTAACCGTGGTGGCCCGTCCAAGAATACCTCTGGCGGAGTGTCGGCGCTGTCCTTAATAGGGAGACGGTCGAAGCCAATACTCATAAGCTCTGCGTTTTCATAACCGGCACAGTTCCAGCGCCGGCCCCAGTTTATCGCGAGGATAACCAAACCCTTTGTCGTCCCGGATTTTGTATATGTCTCTGCCGTGGCTTCGCTAGCGACGAGATTGTTCGCGACTGTCCCGCACGAGGCGGCTGCGAGTGACAAGAGCATGAAAACGATAACCCTCAAACCCTTCATTTTTTTCTCCCGGATGATCGCCTAACGTTTGATCTCACCGGAACGCGAAAGCCGCCGAAGGCGGCTGTAGCGCTTCCGGTGCAGCGAAGCGTTAGGCGTCATTGGCAACATGCCCGCGCGCTTACTGCGGCCTGGACAAGACGCCTTCGACGATGTCCGTATTCTGCGAGTCGATGATGCGCCAAGCGCCACCAAGCTTCTGTAGCGTATTGACCAAGATGCCGTTTCGCGCGGGGAGCGCCCCACCCTCCGGAGACACGTGACCTTCCAGCGTCCAGCGACACCGCGCGATGGCTATGTCCGGCGTAGGGAAGCGTACCGCGACCTCTTGCATGCTCAATCGACTGCTCTTGAACATCGTCTGGTGGGTTAACTCATGCGCGCCCTTGATCGCGGACCTTCCCTTCCACCAGATACCGACAACGTTTACGAACTCCGCATCTTCTGCAAAGAGTTCAGCGAAAGCGTTCATATCGTGCCGATTCCAGGCCTCGGCAAAGGCATTGACGACGCGAGTGACTTCAGCGACTCCAGACGACATGGTTGATCTCCCAGGCTTAAGGGACGCCGGCTGCTGCTATGACGTCCGCGGTTTGCGCGCCGAAAGAAGCGCACAACGCTGATTGAAAGGCGTCGGTCAACAACGCGCCGTTAGGTGGCCGGACACTCATCGCCGAACTCAAACGGTGCGCTCGGTTGCGCTGCGTCGGGCGGCAGAAAGGCACGACGGAACGTGAAGGCCTCCTTGGTTGGCCCCATGGCGCGGAGAAGCCCAAGCTTCGCGATTGCCTCGGATACCGTTGGGCGGTGACCTCGAGGTATCCACCACAGGACGACCCATGCTTCTCGCATCCGCTCAAACCATTCTTTGCGCCGGCGCATGATTTCGACATGTGCCGACCGGTACACATACTTGTTCAGCGACTCGACGTCCTTCCAGACTGACACGTTGACCAAGGTGTCTTCACCCAGCGGGCGCAAAGCGGTCGCATTACCTTCCTCCGTCTTCAGACGCCATACAAAACCGGGCGAGCTCTCGGCGAGTGCGTTGATTCGATCAAGATTGGCGACAAAGTCGGCCATTCTTGGCGACTCAAGCGGCTCTTTCATCAGGGCTATGTTGAGCTGGGCTAGTTCATAAGCGGACATGCGGGTTCCTTTTTTGATGAAGACTGAATTTGCGGGGCGACTGGTTGGCCAGCTAAACGTTTGAATTCAGCGGCCGGCGAAGCCGGTCCGCTGGAATGAAGTGATACTCATGTGAGGCCCCTCCCCAGCGCGGGCTTGGCAGGCATAACCTGTCTTCCAGTTGTGAACGAAGCACAACAAAGCCAAGGAGGAGACCTCGATGCGATTC
>JAJPKH010000225.1 GCA_021323795.1 Acidiferrobacteraceae bacterium
ACAACTGCGTGCACCAGCACTTCAACGCCGATCCCGTGAAGCCGGCGCGCGCCCTGGTGATCAAGACCAAGCCGATGTACATGTTCATGAACATGCTGTTTCAGCAGCAGGTCGAGCCGCGTCCGTCGGAACCGACGCCCGAGGGCGCCGGCTTCAAGGCGCGCGAAGACGATCCGAGTTGAGTGGCAGAGGAAAAACGATGACGAAGGATGCAATTGTTTCGGAAGATCTTGCGAAGAAATTTGCCACCGAAAAGGATTCACCGTACACGCGCTGGGTTCGTCAGGAAGGTCTCGACATCATCAGCGCCCACTATATTTACGACCTCCATACCGTAGAGCTGAAGCCGTGGGCGCGGCGTGGAGGTCGCGGCGTCTACATCAACCACGAAGCGTCGCGCACGTCCAACGACTGCTACGTCTGCGAGATTCCCGCGGGGAAAAAACTCGAACCGCAGCGGCAGCTGTTCGAAGAGATGATCTACGTGTTGGACGGCGTCGGCTCGACGACGGTATGGAATGACACCGGCCGGCGCGTCACCTTCGAGTGGCAGAAGGGCTCGCTCTTCGCCATTCCGCTCAACGCCTGGCACCAGCACTTCAACGGATCCGGGCGCGAGCCGGCGCGGTTCGTCGCGGTTACGAACGGACCCGTCGTGATCAATTTGTACGAGGACATCAATTTCGTCTTCAATACCGCCTACGACTTCAAGAATCGCTTCGCCGGCGAGCACGATTATTTCAGCGCCAAGGGCGAACAAAAGGGTTTGCTGCTCGACACCAATTTCGTGGCGGACGCCATTAATCTGCCGTTGATCAGCGCCAAAGAGCGCGGCGCCGGCGGCGGCCATATCCGCTTCAATATGGCGAAAGGTTCGATGAACAGCCACATCTCGCAGTTTCCGGTCGGCACCTACAAGAAGGCCCATGCCCACGGTCCCGGCGCGCATGTGATCATCATGAGCGGCGAGGGCTACAGCATGATGTGGCCGGAAGGCGAGCCGCCGAAAAGATACGAATGGCGCGAGGGCAGCATGATCGTGCCGCCGAATCTCTGGTATCACCAGCACTTCAACACCGGAACGACGCCGGCGCGCTACTTGGCGTTCAAGCATGAAGTGGTTTCGATCCGCAACGCGCAAGGCGTGCCGAAGGCGTGGATCAGCAAACGGCTTGGTGGCGATCAAATCGATTACGCCGATGAGGACCCGTTGATCCGCACGACGTTCGCCGACGCACTGGCGAAGCGAGGACTCGAGCCGCGCATGGAGACGGCCTACCAGGCCGAGCTCGCGGAGTTGCCGCCGAAGCGGGCGTAAGCGGGTCGCCCGCGGTTCGCGCAAGTTTAGTTCGCATCGCGAACGGCGGCGGTTACCCGCTGGCTTTACGCCGGGGCGGATCGACGCGCGGGCATCAAGCATTCGATGCCCCCACGCTCTAATTAATTGTCAGTCATTGAACGCTTTCCTCGACCCTCCCTTAGAGCGAGCCCGTTACTATACTCATCCCTATCCCCCGCTCGGGAGAGGGAGTCATGAAAATTCGCGCTGTTCTTGCCGTCGCTTGCTGCTTAGGTGCCGCCGTTCACCCGTCGTTCGCCGAGATCGGCGTCACCGATACTGAGATCACCATCGGGCAATCGGCCCCACTTACCGGTCCCAACGCGGCGCTCGGCGAAGCCATACGCGACGGCGCGCGGGTTTATTTCGAGACCGTCAACAGCGAAGGCGGCGTGCATGGCAGAAAGATCAAACTGATATCGCTGGATGACGGCGCGGAGCCGTATCCCTGCATATGCAACACGCGCAAGCTGATCGACGAGCACAAGGTGTTCGCGCTTTTCGGCTATGTCGGCACCGCCACCAGTTATATCGCCTTACCCGTCGTCGCCGCCGCGAAAGTCCCTTTCTTCGCCCCGTTTACGGGCGCGAGCGGGTTACGAGCGCCCTTCAACAAATACGTTTTCAACATCCGGGCGAGTTACGACGATGAGACCGAGCGGCTGGTGGATTGGCTCGTCTCCCAGCGCAAGAAAAAAATTGCCGTCTTTTATCAAAACGACTCCTACGGCCGCGCCGGGTATGACGGAGTCCGCACGGCCATGGAAAAGCGCAAGCTTGAAATCACCGCGCTCGGTATCGTCGATCGTAACTCGGACGAAGTCGACAATGCGGTGAAGAGTATCGCCGCCGTCAAACCGGAAGCGGTCATTCTCGTGAGCGACTATAAGTCGAGCGCGGCGTTCGTCAGAAGCATGAACAAAACCGGCTTGCGACCGGACTACTTGAACGTGTCCTTTGTCGGCGGCGCCGCGTTGGCCGCGGAGCTCGGTCCGGAAGGCCACGGCATTATTATTTCGCAAACCGTCCCGTATCCTTGGGACCCGGCCTTCAGCGTTGCCTTGGAATACATCCGCCTGGCGCGCACCCAAAACGTGAAGGCCAAACCTTCCTTCAACAATATCGAAGGCTACATCGCCGCAAAGGCTTTCGTGGAAGGCCTGCGGCGCGCCGGCCGGGATTTGACCCGCCCGAAATTCATCGCCGCCCTGGAAACGTTCGACAAGGTCGATCTGGGAAATTTCTATCTATCCTTCTCGCCCACCAATCACAATGGTTCCAAGTACGTCGGAATGACCGTCATCATCGGTTCGGGCGGTGGCTTTCTGCCGATGTCCGAACCGCCGAAGACGCCGGCGCGCCGTTCCTGAAGAACTGCGCGCTCGATTCTGTCCAGAACGCAATCGCCGCGACACAACCGAAAGTCGAACTGAAAATGGGAGCCATGATGAACACGATTACCCGCAAGCTTTGCTTAATCGCCAGCGTTTTGCTGCTACCGTTATCAGGCGTCGCGGCTCCCGACGCGGCCAAATCGGAAACGGCTTCCTCCTCCAACCGGCAAATTTATCTTTACCAGGGCCGGGATCGTCAACAACGCCTTATCGAGAACGCCAAGCGCGAGCGCGCGGTGGTCGTGTACACCTCGATGAACACGAAGGATTCGGAGCCGCTTGTCGCGGTGTTCGAAAAAAAGTACGGCATCAAGGTTACGCTCTGGCGGGATCACAACGAAAAGGTGTTACAGCGCACTCTCGCCGAGGCGAAGAGCGGCGTGTTCGCGGTCGACGCGATCGAAACCCAAGGAGGAGAGATGGAAGAACTGTCTCGGGCGCAAATACTCGAGCGGTTTTACAGCCCGCACTTCCGCGACATCCCGCCCGAGGCTTTCGCTAGAAATGGTCTCTACGTCGCCGACCGGTTTAACTTCTTCGTTGTCGCCTACAACACCAACCTTGTGAAAGCAAACGACGTTCCGAATACTTACGAAGATTTGTTGGCTCCGAAATGGGCGGGCAAGATCGCCGTCGAGCCGAGCGACGTCGATTGGTTCGCCGCCGTCACCAAGGCTATGTGCGAGGAGTACGGACTCGCGTTCTTTCGCAAGCTGGCCGCCAACAATCCACAGATGATCTCCGGACATACGGTGATTGCGGAAAAAATCGCGGCGGGCGAAGTGCCTCTAGCCGCAACGGCGTACAACCATAGCATCGAGCGCTTGGTTAAGAAGGGCGCGCCGATCCGATGGAAGCCGCTGGCGCCGACGTTCGGGCGTCCGGCCGGCATCGGCGTCGCGAAGCGCGCGCCGCATCCGTATGCGGCGCTTCTGTTCGTCGATTTCGTGCTCTCGCGCGAGGGCCAAGAGATCATAAAGCAGCGAAATCGCGTCCCTTCGAGCACCGCGGTCGACAGCTCGCTCAATAAATTTCCCTATGAAACGATCGACCCCGCGCTCGTGTTGGACGAGGCGAGCAAGTGGGAAAAGCTCTGGTCGGAAATGTTCCTCAAGGGGAAGGCGATCGAAAAGGAACAGGACTGAACGCCTGTTGAAAGCGAGAGCGCGTCCGCGCTCCGCGAAGCCTTTCCGCGCACCGTCGCGCGGCTCGAACGAGTTCATCGTCGGCCGCTGTCTGTTCGTCAAACGAACGTTTGCTGAATGCGCCGCGCGATTAATTGACACCAATAAATCTGTCTTGTAGCCTCGCCGCTTGTTCCCAAATTGACCGTCTTCCGCGTTTAGATGGCATTCGCTGTTCTTCACACGAACACTCTGCAACACGAAGAGAACGTCAAAGGCGGCCGGTCGGGGATATTAAACTCTGGCGGTAATGGCGCGAGCGGCGTCTCGGTTGCTTC
>JAJPKH010000296.1 GCA_021323795.1 Acidiferrobacteraceae bacterium
CGAAATTGGCACATCCTGTGCGGCATCGCTGCGCTCAACCCTACAGTTGAATTATTAGAGGTTCCCTTAATTCAACCGGGGCGCCGCCAGGGAAACGCGTCAGGCGTTCAGATGTTGGACGTTCGGCTTGATGTGGGTCGTGTGCGCGACAGCGGCAGAGCGGGATGCGCGGGGCGTAGCGTCGCCCGTTTACACCGGCGACACGGCCACCCGGTTTCTTCCGGCCTTCTTGGCCTCGTACAATGCGGCGTCCGCCGCCTCTATCAACGCGGTCAACGGGCCGTTGCGAGGCGGGATCGTCGAGGCGACGCCGATGCTTACCGTCACGTAATGCGCGGTCGTGGAAGCACTGTGGGGAAGCCGCAGATCTTCCACGGCGCAGCGCAGTTTCTCGGCGATATGCCTGGCGCCGGCCGGCGCGATCTTCGGCAGCACCGCCATGAACTCCTCGCCGCCGAAACGCGCGCCGAGATCGGCCGGCCGCGAGAAGCTCAGCTTGATCGCGGTGGCGACTTTCTTGAGAACCTCATCCCCGGCGAGGTGGCCGTAGGTGTCGTTGTAGCGCTTGAAGTGGTCGACGTCGATCATCAGCACCGAGAGCGGGTCCTGCTGGCGTATCGCGCGCTTCCACTCGGTCGCGAGGTAGTCGTCGAGAAAGCGCCGGTTGCAGAGGCCGGTGAGGCCGTCGACTTTGGTGAGCCGCTGCAACTCGGTGTTCAGTTTCATGAGATCCTGCTGCGCTTCGCGCAGCGCATGGTACGCCTCGTCGCGCTGGATCTGATTCAAATACGCCTTGGAATGGTGCTCGAGGCGGGCGACGAGCTCGACCGGATCGGGCGGCTTGATGAGATAATCGCTCGCACCGCGCTTGAACGCTTCGCTCTTAACGGCCGGCGTCTCTTCGGCCGAGAGCACGATGACCGGCACGTCCATGGTGACCGGGTTGGCGCGGTAGCGTTCGACGAGCGTGAGGCCGTCGATGCCCGGCAGGACCAAGTCCTGTAATATCACGGTCGGATTGACGCGCTCCGCGAGGCCGATCGCCTCCCGCGCATCGCGCGAATGATAAAAATAGAAATTCGGTTGTGCGGCGAGCGCGCGCCGTATGACTTCGACGACCGTCGACTGGTCATCGACCAGCAGCACGGTCACGGCGTACTCATCGAGCGGAGCGATATCCTCCGAATCGGTTCCGATCGAATCCGCGGTGTTCATGTTCAGCATCCTTGCCGAAGTCGCGTTGTCGGGGTTGCGCCGGGCCGGCGGTCCGTGCCCGTCGCGTTAACTGGCGACGCGGTTTTTGCCGGCTTTCTTGGCGCGGTACAAGGCGACGTCCGCCGCCTCGAGGAGATCGGTCAACGGGGTGTCCCGTCGCGGGATCGCGGAGGCGACGCCGATGCTTATCGTCACGTGCGCCCCCGCGCCGGAGGCACTGTGCGGAATGCGCAGCGCTTCCACGATCCGGCGCACCTTCTCCGCCACGTGGCGCGCGCCCGCGAGCGCGGTGTTCGGCAAAATGCCGATGAACTCCTCGCCGCCGAAACGCGCCGCCACGTCGGCCGGCCGTGACAAGCTTTGCCGGATCGCGGTCGCGACCTTCTTCAGGACTTCGTCTCCGCAGAGGTGGCCGTAAGTGTCGTTATAAGGTTTGAAGCAATCGACGTCGATCATGAGGACGGAGAGCGCGGTTTGCTCTCGCACCGCGCGTTTCCATTCGATCAGCAGGTAGTCGTCCAGATAACGCCGGTTGCAGAGGCCGGTGAGACCGTCGACCTTGGTCAGGCGCTGCAGCTCGGTGTTCAATTGCATCAGTTGTTGCTGCGCCTCGTGCAGCGAGCGGTACGCTTCGTCGCGCTGGACCTGGTTCAGGTACGCCTTGGTATGGTGGCGCAAGCGGGCGATGAGCTCGACGGGATCGGGTGGCTTGACGAGATAGTCGCTCGCGCCGAGCTTGAAGGCTTCGCTCTTCACGGCCGCCTTCTCTTCGCTCGAAAGGACGATCACCGGCACATCGAGCGTGAACGGATTGGCGCGGTAGCGTTCGACCAGCGTCAGCCCGTCGATGCCCGGCAGGACCAGGTCCTGCAAGATTACGGTGGGGTTGATGCGCTCGGCGAGGCTGATCGCTTCCTGCGGATTGGCGCAATGGTAAAAATAAAAATTGGGCAGATCCCCGAGCGCGCGGCGTATTACGTGACCGACCGTCGCCTGGTCATCGACCAGCAAAACGGTGACGGAGTAGTCGTCGGCGGGGAGGATGCCTGCGCAATCCCTTTGGGCCAGTCCAGTAGCGGCCATGTGATTCATCCTTGGCAATTGCCTGATGCATTACAGCAGAAAGGCCGGAGCCTCTCTTGTCTGTAAGTCTAGCAAACGGGGGGTGGAGCGACGTTTGTGCGCGACGGGTTGACGCGGGCCGCCGAAAAGATTGTTTTAAAGCAAGGAAACAACTCCGATCGTCACAAAGCCGCGCCGGAATTTTGACGGTGAGTCGGCACTCAGGCGTCGCCGCCGCCGCTTACGCGGCGTCGACGATTTGCTTTCTACGCACTGTGATCGTTCATTTTTGCCGACGGAAATTTGGACGAGCCATAGCGAAACACCAGGGTCGCGATGGCGAGCAACAGGATCGCGCCCGAGATCAAAATGATTCCATTGTCGGGTTCGTGATGCGCTTGTATCTTGACGAGCAGCATTCTTGTCAATGCCGTCACGGCGACATAAATAAGAAAGCGAACCGGCATGTGGTTCGTCTTGAAGTAGATGCCGACCATGGCGCCGAGCTCTAGATAGATGAAGAGCAGCAGAATGTCTTCGATGCCCGCGTGCGTTTTTTCGGTCATTCCGATAAAGGCGAACACCGCCGACCATACAATGGAAGCGCCGATGGCGAATAAGGCCAGATAATGGAAACCATCGACCAGGAAGTTGCCGATGATGTTCGAGTAGCCTTTGAGTTTATGGTCCAGCGCGTCCGCTTGCGGAAGTTTCTGCATGAATCCTCCTCGATACGCGGCGCTTGCGATCGGCGTTGCTACCGCCGAGCCGCCGGCCGCTCGGTCAACCGCCGCCGATTGTTAACGTCTCGGGGACGGTCTGCAAGCGGTGAGACGTCGCATGGTTCCACCGAGGGGCTCGGCGGCCCGGACCCAGGGCCATAAATGTCCCGTACCGCCAGGGATCAGCCGTTTCGGCTGTCGGTGGCACGAGGCGAGAACGCCTCGGCCACCGAGATGGGTCGCCGGTTACCGATACGTCTTCAAACGGCACTCGCCTTTGCGCCAGGCGGCGTAGTCGCACGAGTTCCACTCCAGCCCGCAGCGCTTTAACGTCGGGTTATAGCCGCCGCTGGCGCCGGCGCCGATCGGACCGGCCGTTCCTTCGGCGCTCCCGCCGTTGCTGAACGCACAGTTAGGTCCCGAGGCGTAATAGTTGATGATGACCGAAAATCCGCAGCCGTTTTCCCAATAGCCGGTATGCCGGTTGTATGCCAGGCACGCGGCGAACGCATTCGTGCTGAAGAGGGAGAGGATGATCGCGGCAACGGCGAATCGTAGCGACGGCATAGGGGCTCCGGTTGTCAAACGAAACGAACGCCGGAATCCTTGCAGTATCCATGCCGGAGCAGTTTCTTAGGACTCGGCCCCTGTGCATCCGCCTTGGTTCTCGCCTCGGAAGACCCCGATATGGAACGCCGGCGACCGGCGCCGAGATTCCGGCGCGTCTCGCTGAGACCCGTCCGGTATCGCGGCGTTCGTTCCGGTCACCTCGATCCGCGCGACAGCCCGACCAAACCGATAACCGCCGCGATCACGCCGCCGGCGAGCAACCATATCGCTTTATCGGTGGGCGAGCCGGTGAAGGCCCGAGAGATCTCGGAGCTGAGGGAGTTGGATGCATTGATGCCGAAGACGATAAGCAACACGCCCACGGCGATAAGTGTGAGTGAGATCGGTTTGTTCATTAGATTTCCTCCGTGCAGTTACGCTCCGATTTAAGTCCGTTTCCCGAACTACTTCTTTTTCTTCGAACGTTTTCCGGGCGGCACCTTCGCGCCGGCGCGCCGAGCTTCCGAGAGCCCGATCGCGATCGCCTGTTTGCGGCTCTTCACTTTCTTGCCCGAGCGTCCGCTCTTGAGCGTCCCTCGCTTGCGTTCGTGCATCGCCTTCTTGACCTTTTGTTGCGCTTTCTTGCCGTACTTGGCCATGGTCGTGCTCCTTTTACGTTGCCGGCCGGACACCGCCGTTGCCGCGTCAGCGAGGTATAGGGCGCGGCTGACCGCCTAGCGAGTCGTCGCCGGCGCATGCGCTCGTTCATCCCTGTCGATATTGCCGCTTCCGGCGCGGCGCTACGCGTTCACGCGCGGTTATGCCGCACGCCGACGCGCGCGTTTACGGCGCGCCGC
>JAJPKH010000283.1 GCA_021323795.1 Acidiferrobacteraceae bacterium
GGCTTATGAAACTTGGTTGGGACCGCGGCTCGGCGCGGGCATGCGCTTGTTGCACGCGCGGGACGGCAACCCCTCGATCGCGCGCGCGGTCGATCGCGTGCAGCGCTACGTTGGTCTCACGAGCTTGCTCGCCGTCGTGCTCGCCGGCGTCGCGATCGCGATGGGCGCGCGGCGCTACAGCGCGCGTCATTACGACACGAGCGCGATGCTGCGTTCGCTCGGCGCCACGCAGCGCGACATTCTGGAACTTTATCTGCCGCAGCTTGCCGTGCTCGGCATAGCGGCAAGCGCCGTCGGCTGTTCGATCGGGCTCCTCGCGCAGGAAGCGATTCACTACATCGTTAAAGGTTTGTTTCCGGTGCAACTCCCCCCGCCCGGCGCGTGGCCCGCGGTGTTCGGTCTCGCCGCGGGCTTGATCACGCTCGCCGGCTTCGCGGCTCCGCCGGTGTTGCGGTTGCGCTCGGTTCCTCCCTTGCGCGTGCTGCGCCGCGAGCTTGCGCCGCTGCCGATATCGGCGTGGGCGGTTATCGGGGCGGCAGCGGCGGCGATCGTCTTGCTGATGTGGCGGCACACCGGCAGCTTCACGCTCACCCTGGGGGTGCTCGCCGGCGCCGGTGCGGCGGCCGTTCTTCTGTTCGCCCTCACGCGGGGACTGCTGCGCGTCGCGCGCTCGCTGCCCCGCGGTTCCGGGCGTATATGGCGGCAGGGACTCGATCGTTTGCAGCGGCGCGCGAATGCGAGCACGGGGCAGATACTCGCCTTTGGATTGGCGCTCATGGCCATGGCGGTAATCGCGCTGGTACGCACCGACCTGCTGTCGTCCTGGCGCGAGCAGCTTCCCGACGACGCGCCCAATCATTTCGTGTTCAACGTGCAGCCGGACGATGTGCCGGCGCTTGCCGCATTTTTTCAAACGCATTCCATTCGCACGCAGCCGCTGTATCCGCTGGTGCGCGGACGCCTGGTTGAAGTCAACGGTAAACCGGTGACGCAGGCGGTGACCAAAGAGGACGGATCCGAGGAGGCAAACGCCGCGTTGCGGCGCGATCTCAATCTCACCTGGGCCGCGACGCTCCCGTCCGACAACGCGGTGGTGCAGGGCGCCTGGTGGGGTGCGCCGGCGGCGCCCGGTTCGGTCTCGGTGGAAGAGAAGCTCGCCGAGCGACTCGGTATCCGTCCGGGCGATGCGCTCGGCTTCGCCATCGCCGGCGCCATGCTCGATGCGCGGGTAACCAATATCCGGCGCGTGAAGTGGGAGTCTTTTCATCCCAATTTTTTCATGATCTTCACACCGGGCACGCTCGATAGTTATCCCGCGACGTACATGACGAGCTTTTACGTCACGCCGCAACAGAAGCCGTTGCTGGCGGCATTGGTGCGGCAATTCCCGGCGGCGACGGTGCTGGAGCTCGACCAGTTCCTCGATCAGATTCGTTCCATCGTGCAACAGGCGTCGCTCGCGGTGGAACTGGTGCTCCTGTTCGTCCTGGCCGCCGGCTTCGCCGTGCTCTATGCCGCGCTCGCGTCCAGCCTCGATGAGCGCTTCTACGAGGGCGCGTTGCTGCGGACTTTCGGCGCGAGCCGCTGGCAACTGCGGCGCG
Source organism: Acidiferrobacteraceae bacterium (assembly GCA_021323795.1). Taxonomy (GTDB): domain Bacteria; phylum Pseudomonadota; class Gammaproteobacteria; order Acidiferrobacterales; family Sulfurifustaceae; genus JACQFZ01. The sequence continues at coordinate 1,602 of JAJPKH010000283.1, forward strand.
GTCATCTGGCCGAGTTCGTGACGCTCGGCGTACTCGCCGGCTTTCTTGCCGCGATCGGCACCGAAGCGATCGCGTATGTGTTGTACACGCGTGTGTTCGATATTGCCTACACCGTGAAGTGGCCGGTATGGATCATCGCGCCGCTCGCAGGCGGCGCACTCATCGGAGCCGCCGGCTTCATCGGGACGAGGCGAGTCGTTGAACAAAGCCCGCTGGCGGTGTTGCGCGACGCCTAGTTGCCGCCCTTTCCGTGCGGTTAATGCCTGCCCGCCGACGGTTGCTGCGATAAGATTCGCCCGAGCCGCCGCGCCCGACGGCCAATCGCTTTGCACAGTGGAGGTGCTCTTGTCTTTTCCCAAGATGGTGGTCGCATCCGTCGCGTTACTTCCGGTGATGACCGTGCAAGCAGCGACGGAGTGGATGAGCGTGAACCCCAACTCGACCCTGTTGGCGGACGCGGCAAACGGCAACAAGAAGCGCGACGGTTTCTTCGGTACGGTTTCGACGGGCTATCTCGCCAATACCGGGAACACGGACAGCGCCAGTCTCAATGCCAAGACTTCGCTCGCCTACATCGCCGCGCCCTGGCGGCACGCCGCGATGTTGCGAGCGGTCAAGGGTTCCACCAACCAAACGACGACGGCCGAGGAATACGAGGCGGCGGAGCAGACGGATTACGTCTACGGCGACAACAACTACGTCTTCGGCGCGCTCAATTACGCCAGGAACCGCTTCAGCGGTTACGATCGGCGGGTATCGGAGGTGATCGGCTACGGCCGCCGTTTGCTCGACACCGACAGGCATACCCTGGATCTGCAGGCCGGCGCCGGCGCGCGGCAAACGCAACTCACCGACGCTACGGGACAGAACGAAAAGATCGTGCAGGTAGCGGCCGGATATATCTTCAAGCTAAGCGATAACGCGAAATTTTCGCAACAGCTACGCGCCGAGAAAGGCCCGGATAACACGTATAGCGAAAGCGTGACCGCCGTCACCTCGAATCTCATGGGCGATCTCGCGCTTTCGCTGTCCTATACCGTGAAGCACAACAGCGACGTCCCGATCGATGTCGAGAAAACCGATACCACCACGGCGGTGTCATTGATCTACGGGTTTTAGTCTCGCGCTCGGTCGGCGGAAAAGGGTGTTCGCTGCCACCGGGGTTTAGCGGAGCGGTCGCCCAGCCGCTATCATTCGCCCCATGTTCCCTCTTCATGCTCGTGCTTACGCCGCGCTCCTCGAACGCGATGCCGCCCAAAAGTGCGCGGCGGCGCAAGCGCTGCGGTCCGATTGGGACACGGGTCGTTTAAGCCGCGAAGCGGAAGAAACGCCGGTCGAGCCGGTGACCGCGCCGGGCCGTCCGGAGCGCCCGCTACTCGTCTCGCCCCGCGTGGTGGAGCGCCGCAAGGTGTCGACGCTCGCAGGCCGCGCGGCGCTGATTCATTCGCTCGCGCACATCGAGTTCAATGCCGTCAATCTCGCGCTCGACGCGGTGTACCGTTTTCGCGGGCTGCCGCGCGACTATTACGGCGATTGGATCCGGGTGGCGGCCGAGGAGGCGTTTCACTTCGCGTTGTTGCGCGAGCATCTACGTACGCTCGGCTACGACTACGGAAGTTTCACCGCGCATAACGGCTTGTGGGACATGGCCGTGAAAACCGCGCACGATCCGCTGGTACGGATGGCGCTGGTGCCGCGTCTGCTCGAAGCGCGCGGGCTCGACGCATCCCCCATGCTGATTACCAAGCTCAAATCCTGCGGCGACCGGCGTGCGGTCGAGATCATGCGGATCATCCAGCGCGACGAGATCGAGCACGTGCGCATCGGCAACCGCTGGTACGGCTATTTGTGCGAGCAGCGCGGGGTCGATGCCGTCGCGACGTTCCAACGGTTGGTGAAAGAGCATGACGCGCGCCCGCGGCCGCCGTTCGACCTGGCGGCGCGGCGGCTGGCGGGATTCAGCGAGCGCGAGTTGCTGCTGCTTGAGAAATGGGCGGAGTAGACCGCTACTGCGCCCATTGGCTACGGACTACGCGCGTTTGCGCGATCCCGCCCGGGCCCGGGTACTGCTCTTGCGCCGCCGGCGACTGCGGGCGTACTCCTGCCGCGCTTCCTTGCGTTTGCGCCGCGCGTCCTTCTCGGTGCGCGCTATTTTACCGCCCGCGGTCGGTTTCGGTTTGTCGTGCGCGCCCTGGGCCGCCTGCGAATCGGAGGGCCCGTTCCAGCCCTTGAGCACCCACTTGTCGCCCGCCTTCTTGTACTCGTGCTTGAGCGCCGCGTAGGCCACTCGATGCGCGCGCTCGCCGTCGCCGTAGGTCTTGACGGCGCTGTCGTGTGCCTTCTTCCAGAGATGTTGCGCGTGTTTCTCGGAATGAAGAATCGTGCTCGGAATGCGCGTACTTTCCCGGACGTGCTTGGTGCGTGGCATGTTCCCTGCCTCCTTGCGAATAATTTGCGTGTTTCGGCTGGCCCGAGATGGGCGAGTGGCATTCTACGGTTTGTGGGACGCGTTCCTATCCGGAGAGATACCGAGCGCGCTAACGCAGCTTCGGTTGGCGAGAACGCGCGACGATCGTCGCGGCGGTCGCGAGCGCGACGATGAGGCTGAACAGACCCGCGCCGAAGAGGACGACCCAATCGGACACGTGCGTAGGCGCGAGAATCGCACCCAGCGGGGCGATGAAATCGAATCCTTCTTGCGGGATCGCGTGGTGGCGGCGGAAAGCGTCGAGCAGCGCCACGCAGCCGATCGCGAGCGCGAAACCCATGGCGCCGCCCGCGATTGCGCGCGCCATGATCTGCGCCTTCGTGAACGGGCGCGGCGCGAGCTCCGCGATGACGTCGAGGTCCGGGTCGCGCACGCCGAGCGGCGAGAAGCGGTGCAGCATGATCAAGCCGGGAATGCCAATGGCGATGGTGGAGAGAAAAAAATCGAGCCAGCCCATCGCATCGACCATGACGCCGGTGACCGGGCCGGCGAGGATCCGCGGCAAGGCGAAGAGGCTCGAGAAGAGCGCGTACTGCGTCGCCGAGAACCGCTTCATCGTCATGCGCAGCAGCAGCACGCCGAACGCACCGGTGCCCATGCCGCTCGTCAGGCTTTCGAAACCCATGGCGGCGTACATGAGCGGCCGATTGGCGCCCACCACGGCGATCCCCACGTATCCGAGGTTCGAAAGGATTTGCAGCACGCCGAACGCCCACAACGCATGGCCGAGGCCCATCGCGGTCGTGAGCAGGCCGCCGAGGAAGGTGCCGAGCAGCGTCGCGACGAGACCGATCGTCGCGGTCGCGACGCCGACGTCGAAGTCGTTGAATCCCATCTGCACGAGGAACGGCCGGACCAGCGCGCCGGCGAGGTTATCCGCGAGCTTGTAGAGCACGACGAAGGCGAGCAGTTCGAGCGCGCGCGCCTTGGTGAGAAAGCCGACGAAGGGCTCCCACACGGCGGCGCGCAGCGACGGCGGCGCTTGCAGGCGATCGACGTCGGGGCGCGGCGCGAAGAGCGTCACGACAAGCATCGGCACGTAGAGCAGCGCCAGGAGCGCGAATACGAACGGCCACGACCAGAGGCCGGCCAGGGTGATGGCGAGGCCGCCGGCGACGAACATCGCGGCGCGGTAAATCGCGGTGCGCGCTCCGACGGCGACCCCCTGCTCGTGCGGCTGCAGCACCTCGACGGCATAGGCGTCGATCGCGATGTCCTGCGTCGCCGAGGCGAATGCGATGGCAAGAGTGAGGGCGCCGACGATCCAAATCGCCTCGGGTCGAGTGGCGACATCGCCCAGGAGCAACGTCAGCACGAGCAGGCCGACTTGCGCGGCGAGCGTCCAGCCGAGCTTGCGGCCGAGCCCGGGCAGCGGCAGGGCGTAGCGGTCCATGAGAGGAGACCACAGGAACTTGAAGCTCCACGGCGCTTGCGCGAGCGTGAAGAGCCCGATGATCTTGATATCGACGCCTTCGCGGGCGAGCCAGACCGGAATCGCGATCCACACCAGGCCGAGCGGCAATCCCGAGGAAAACGACAGCAGGCTGACCGCCGCCGTGCGCCAGCTCTTGAGCGCGAGCCATACGCTGCGCCAGGCCGGTGGTTCCTTTTTTACGGGGCTATCCGCGGAGCGCGGCTGTCTGAGTGGGCGGCGTCTGGCCAATGTCCGGAGCCTCTGCATGAGTTATTCGGTACGCGCGGGAACCGGCTCCGTCTCCGGCCGGCGGCGTCACGGCCGCAGTTTAGCAGAAGGCCGTGCGTTTGATGGGGGATAAAACCGAACCAGACGAACGCCGATGGACCCGTGATCAGGAGTTGAGGCGCCCGCCGAGCGGCTGATTAATCTTGCGCAGCATGTTGCCGATGATCATGAGCTGATTGTCGAGGTTTTGCTTGGTGTGCTCGAGCTCGGCGATGCGCCCGCTCAGGTTGTCCAGATTCTCGTGCACGCGTTTCAAGTTTTCGAGCCGGTGATCCATCATGATTTTGTGCTCGCGCACCTGCGCGAGGATGGGCGCCATGATGGCTTTGCTCCAGTTGCGCGCGGCGGCGTTGCACTCCGTGTAAAGCAGGCGGGCGCGGCTCGCCAAGCTGATGAAGAACTTCTTGATGACGAAATGCTGCTCCGTCATCACCATGATCGGGCTTTTGCTGAACGCTTGCGCTTCATCGTGCAGGCGCTGCAACTGATCGCGGAAAATCGTCAGGGAAAAAGCGGCGGGTTTGATATTCGCCAATCCATGATCGGTGTGAAACTTGTTGTAGACCGCCTCCACCAGACCGACGAATTGCTGCGCTTGCAGGTGCGCCTTCTCCATGGTTTCCGTAGCGCCCTCGAACAAGGTGCGCATCCCCATCTGCAACCCATGCGTCGTCCATGACTCCTTCATCGCCGTGCGCGAGCGCGTCATCAGGCCGTCGAAGCTTTCGACGCTCAGATAATCGAGCAAGACTTTGGCCTGCTCGGACAGCATGGCGCGCGTGGTCTGGAAGCTCGCGAGGGTCTGGTCGTAAAGCCGCTTTTCCTCGCGCATGCGGCTGATCAGTTGCTGAATCGTCTCCTGGCTCTTACCCGACAAGCCCTTGAGCTCGGCGATCTGCGTATCCACGGAGGCGAGGCGCGCCGTGATCATGGCGCGGGTATGGTCGATGATCGACCCGATCTCGCGCGTGATTTTCTCGCGCATCAGATCTTGTTTCGCCCCGATGACGTCGGCGGACAGTTTCTGCTCGAGCGGAATCAGACCGCTCTTGGTAATGAGCGCGTGATCCCCCTTGATTTTGCCGAGCAGCCCCTTCTGGGCGGAAACCGGGAAGATCTGGCGGCGGCTTACGCCGAGGACGCGCGCGGTTTCCTCGATCTGCCGATTGAGCGAAGCGGAGATCGCGTCCACGGTGCGCAATTCGTCCCACAGCGCGTCGACTTTGTTGAGCACCACGATGCGCGCCTCGTTCGATCCGTGCTTCGCGACGCACACGTGGTTGTTCCAGACATCGAGGTCGGATTTGGTGACGCCCGCGTCGGCGGCCAAGACGAACAACACCGCATGCGCGGAAGGCAGCATGCTCATGGTCAGCTCCGGCTCCGTCCCGAGGGAATTGAGGCCAGGGGTATCGAGCAGGACTAAACCTTGCTTCAGCAATGGATGGGGAAAGTTGATGATGGCATGGCGCCACACCGGAATCTGCACCTTGCCGTCTCCCGCCGGCGTGACGCCGGGCGCTTGCGGGTTGTAGAGCCCGAGCTCTTCCGCTTCGCGCGCGCTCACGGTCTGCGTCTTGACGATGTGTAGGAACGTTTCCGCCATCGCGCGCGGTTGGTTGAGGTCGAGCGACAACACTGTCCATTGGGACGCGTTGCGCTTGTGCTCCGCGATGGTGAGCGGTGATTTGCGCGTATCGATAGGCAGCAAGCGCACGCACGGCGGTTGTTTTTCATCGTATAGGAGCTCGGTCGGACACATGGTGGTGCGCCCGGCGTCGGAGGGGAGCAAGCGCTGCTTGAAGTCGGAAAAAAAGATGGCGTTGATGAGCTCGGTCTTACCGCGCGAGAACTCGGCCACGAGCGCCAGCGTGAGCTTGTCGGATTTCAGCGCATCGATGAGCTCGTAGACGCGCAGGTCATCTTCGCCGCTTCCAAGTCCTTGTGTTTCGATCCACGCCTGGTACTCCGCGATGATTCCGGCCAGTTCGTTGCACCAGTTCTTGTAGTCGGAGAGGCGTTTGCCAAAGGCGCTGATGGCGGTCGTAGCGCGGCTGGGTATCGGTTGAGCGCCGATCATCGAGAAGGCCATCGAAACACAAGTTTAACGGTTGAATTTGAGAAAAAGCTAGAGCTTAAGAGCGTGCCGCATCTTAACGAATATAGTCGAGACCCGACAGCGCGCCCTTGCGGGGACTTTCGAGCCCATGCCCGGGCGTTGCGGAGAGCAACGAACGGTGAGGCACTCCTTTTATTTATTTTATTGCAGCATCAAGGCGTAGCCGACATCGGTCAGCGGACGCACGATCAGGATGAGTGTGAGTTGCAGCAGCACCAATACCGCGATCGGCGACAGGTCGAGCCCGGAAATGGGGGGAATGAGGCGTCGCGCCGGCGCGAGCATCGGTTCGGTCAGGCTGTAAAGCAGGTCAGCGACCGGATGACTCGTCCCATACGGATTAACCCAGGACAGAATGACACGAACGAGGATGGAGATGATATAAACCCAAACGGTCAGCCCTATCAGCTCCGCGCACGCGAGAACGATGACGCCGGCGACGCTCGGCGTGATTCCCCGCAGCCAGGTGATCAAAAAGACCTCGACGACTTGGATGGCGAGCAATAGCACGACCGTCGCGAAGTCGATCCCGAAGAAACCTGGAATGAAACGACGCAGTATCTTGAGCGGGGGCTGAGTCAGCGTCACGATGAACTGCGAGAAGGGGTTGTAAAAATCGGCCCGAACCAGCTGAAACAGCAGGCGCAGCAGGACCAGCAGGGTGTAAAACCCGAACACTACCTGCACCAAATAAAGACCCGCCTGGCTGAAATAGTTCATGCGCCCTTCCCGAACATATCGGCGAGCTCCCGTGCACGTTGAGTCGCGCCATGTATTGCCTGCTGGAATAGCCGGGTCAAACCGCCGTCTTCGAGCACTTTGAGAGCCCGCTCGGTAGTCCCGCCCGGCGAAGTCACCCGCGCGCGCAAGGTCGCCGGCTCCTCCGCCCCTTCGAGCGCCATTTTCGCGGCGCCGTAGGCGGTCTCGAGAGTAAGCAGGCGCGCGATGCCGGCATCAAGCCCTTCGGCGATCGCGGCGCGCTCGAGCGCTTCCATTACGAGGAAAAAGTAGGCAGGCCCGCTGCCCGAAAGGGCCGTCACTATGTCGAGCAACGGCTCCTCCTCAAGCCAGACGGTAATGCCCACGGAGCGCAGGATCGATTCCGCCAAGGCGCGCATGCGCTCGTTCACCAGGGCGTTCGCGTAGAGTCCCGCGGCGCCGGAACCGACTAGTGCGGCGGTGTTCGGCATGGCTCGTACCACGGGGACTTCGGCGTTTAGCCAGCGGGTAAGATCGCTCACGCGTATTCCGGCCGCGATGGAGATGATCAACGGCCGCGTCTCGCGCACCACGGCGGCCAAGCCGGCGGCTACCGCTCGCATGGTTTGCGGCTTGACCGCGAGCACCAGGATTTGCGCGCGGGCGGCGACCTCCCCGTTGTCGGCATACGTTCTCACGTTAAGCCGCTCCTCGACCGCGTTACGCTGTGCTGGTTCGGGGTCCGAAAGAATGACGCGCGATGCAGGCCAGCCATTGGCGATGAGTCCTCCTGCGAGGCTGCGCGCCATGTTTCCGGCACCGATGAAACCAACGAGGGGGCGGCGGCGCGAGGTAGCGGTTCGCGACCGCGTCTTACGAGGCGATTGGCGCGTCGTGGACGCGCGTTGCCGGCTTCTAGTCTTTCTTGCCGCCATGAGGGTTGCCAGTGTAAAGCCGCCCACGGGCCCAACGGAAGCCGCTCGGCCCCCGCGCGTTGCATCCCCCCGGGGCATGGACTAAAAATTAAGCCAGAAACGGATAATCCCACCACCGTCGCGGCCGTACATACTCATGGATATCGCCGAGCTGTTGGCATTTGCCTATAAGCAAAACGCCTCCGACCTGCACCTGTCCTCCGGCCTGCCGCCCATGATCCGCGTGGACGGCGACATCAAGCGCATCAACGTGGATCCGCTGGACGACCGCACCGTCCACAACATGGTGTACGACATCATGTCGGACAAGCAGCAGAAAGACTTCGAGGAGTTTCTGGAATGCGATTTCTCGTTCGACCTGCCGAATGTGGCGCGCTTCCGGGTGAACGCCTTTAACCAGCAGCGCGGTCCGGGCGCGGTATTCCGCACCATTCCTTCCAAGGTGCTGACGCTGGAGCAGCTAAACGCGCCGGACATTTTCAAGAAGATATGCGACCAGCCGCGCGGAATCGTGCTCGTGACCGGGCCGACCGGATCGGGCAAATCGACCACGCTTGCCGGGATGGTGAACCACATCAACGAAACGCAGCACGAACATATTCTCACCATCGAGGATCCGATCGAGTTCGTGCACACCAGCAAGAACTGCCTGGTTAACCAGCGCGAAGTCGGGCGCGACACGCTTGGTTTCAATAACGCCCTGCGCGCGGCGCTGCGCGAAGACCCGGACGTGATCCTGGTCGGTGAAATGCGCGATCTCGAGACGATCCGGCTGGCGCTGACCGGCGCGGAAACGGGCCATCTGGTGTTCGGCACCCTGCACACCTCGTCGGCGGCGAAGACGATCGACCGCATCATCGACGTGTTCCCGGCCGCGGAGAAGGACATGGTGCGCGCGATGCTGTCGGAGTCGCTGCGCGCCGTCATCTCGCAGTCGCTGCTGAAGAAAATCGGCGGCGGCCGTGTCGCCGCGCACGAGATCATGATCGGCACCCCGGCGATCCGCAATCTCATCCGCGAGAACAAGGTCGCGCAGATGTACTCGGCGATTCAAACCGGCCAGAACGTCGGTATGCAAACGATCGACCAGTGCCTGACCGACCTGGTGCGCGCCCGCCAAGTCAACATCGATGAGGCGCGCACGTACGCCAACAACAAGGATCTCTTCAACGCGAGCGCCATGGCGGCGGCCAAGGTGGGGGCGAAGCCGGCATGAACTTTAGCGATCTGCTGAAGTTGATGAAGCACAAGAAAGCCTCGGACTTGTTCATCACCGCCGGGGTCCCGCCCTCCGTTAAGGTGGACGGTAAAATCGTACCGGTCACGAAACAGGCGTTGACGCCGGAACAGTCGCGCGCGATGGCCTACGGCATCATGAACGAGGAGCAGCGGCGCAACTTCGAGGCGCATAACGAATGCAACTTCGCGATTGCGCCGCAGGAGATCGGGCGCTTTCGCGTGAATGTGTTCCTGCAGCAGCAGCGCGTCGGCATGGTGCTGCGTACGATCAATACTGAAATTCCACGCTTCGACGATCTCAACTTGCCGAAGGTTCTCGCGGAAGTCGCGCTCACCAAGCGCGGGCTGGTCCTTTTCGTGGGCGGCACGGGCTCGGGTAAGTCGACTTCACTCGCCGCGATGATCGGCTATCGCAACGAGTACAGCTACGGCCACATTCTTACGATCGAGGACCCGATCGAGTATGTGCACCAGCATAAGAACTGCATCGTCAATCAGCGCGAAGTCGGGGTGGACACCGAGTCATACGACGTCGCGCTCAAGAACGCCATGCGCCAGGCGCCGGACGTCATTCTGATCGGCGAAATACGCTCGCGCGAAACGATGGATCTGGCCGTGCAGTTCGCGGAGACCGGGCACCTGTGCCTATCGACGCTACATGCCAACAACGCGAACCAGGCGCTCGATCGCATCATCAACTTCTTCCCGGAAGAAAAACGCAATCAGCTGTTAATGGACCTCGCGTTGAATCTCAAGGCCATCGTTTCGCAACGCCTCATTCCGATGAAAACCGGCAAGGGGCGCGTGCCGGCGGTCGAGGTCATCATCAACACGCCGCTGGTGTCCGACATGATCATGGAAGGCAATATCCCGGGTCTCAAGGACTTGATGGCGAAATCGACGGAAGCGGGGATGCAAACCTTCGACCAGTCGCTATTCAATCTGCACGAAGCCGATCTTATTTCCTACGACGAGGCGTTGCGCAACGCCGACTCGATCAACGACGTGCGCCTGCGCATCAAGCTCGAAGGCAAAGATTCCAAGGGCCGCGAGCTCGGTGACACGCTGCGCAATCTGACGGTCAAGTAGCGGCATCCTTGCCGCCGGTCCGCCGTTTAGGACAGCAGGTAGCTGAGGACTAAAATCGCTATAGCGGCAGCCAGTAACGCCAGAACGACGTAATTGAATTTCCGCTTCTCGGTAACTTGGACCGCCATGGCAGCACCTCCCGGTGGTTATCGCTCTAAAGTTAACATAAAGACATTGTGAATCTAGGGCGCGACTTTTTTGTCGGCCTCATACACCACGCGCCCGCCGACGATCGTGCAGATGACTCGTCCCTCAAGCTCCCGCCGCAGAAACGGCGTATTGTGGCCCCGCGAAATCAAGCGGTCCGGCGTGAGCCGCCAGCGCTCTTTGGGATCGAACACGCACACGTCCGCCGTCGCGCCGACGCTCAGGCGGCCGGACTCCAGGCCCAAAATGTCCGCCGGTCTCTGGGTGAGGCGCGCGACGGCTTCCACCAGCGTCAGCACGCGCTCGCCTACGAGCTGAAGAGTGAGCGGTAACAGCGTTTCCAGGCCCGAAATCCCCGGCTCGGATTCGCTGAACGGCGCGAGCTTGGCGTCCGGCTCGTGCGGCTGATGATCGGAACAGATCGCGCCGATCACGCCCTGCTTTAGCCCCCGGCGCAGCGCTTCCCGATCGCGCCGGCTGCGTAACGGCGGTTGCACGTGGCATTGCGTGTCGAAGTACCCGACGTCTTGTTCGCTCAAGTGCAGGTGATGCGCCGTTACATCGGCGGTGACCGGTAGTCCCCGGCGTTGCGCCTCGGCGATCATCTGCACGGCGCGGCCGCTCGAGAGGCCGCAAAAGTGAGCGCGCACGCGGGTTTGATCGATCAGCGCCAGATCGCGCGCGATCGCGACGGTTTCCGCCGCTTCGGGAATTCCAGGCAGCCCGAGCCGCGTGCTCACTTCGCCTTCATGACAGCACCCGGCGGCTTTCAGCCACGGATCTTCGCAATGCAGGAAGACCGTGAGGTCGAAGCTCGCGGCGTACTCCATCGCCCGCCGCAGAACCAAAGTATCGATGACGGGGGCGAGCGCGTTGGTGAAGGCGACGCAGCCGGCGTCATCCAGCGCCTCCATGTCCGTCAGCAGCTTCCCTTCGAGGTTGCGCGTGAGCGCGCCGAGCGGATGAATGAAGGCATAACCGAAGCGCCAGGCGCGCGACTGGATCATTTGGGCCATCGCCGGCGTGTCGATGACTGGACGCGTGTCGGGCGGGCAGCAGAGCGTCGTGATGCCGCCCGCGACCGCGGCCTTCAGTTCGCTTTCCAGCGTCGCCTTGTGCTCCAGGCCGGGCTCGCGCAGGCGCGCCCGCAAGTCCACGAGACCCGGACAAACAATTTGGCCCGTGGCGTCGATCGTGCGGCGCGCTTTGAACCCGCTCGGCGCGCGGCCGATGCCGGCGACGAACCCATCGGAGTTGATGTAAATGTCGCGCTTGCCGTTGATCCGATTGGCCGGATCGATTAGGTGCCCGCCTTTGATCGCGAGACTCATGCGTCCGCCGCGCGCCGCGCGCGACTCTCCGCCGGGCTACCGCCGAGAATGAGCGCCATGATCGCCATGCGTACGGCGATACCGTTGGTGACCTGTGGGAGGATGACCGATTGCGGGCCGTCGGCCACCGCGGAATCTATTTCGAGGCCCCGATTCATGGGACCCGGATGCATCACGATCGCATCTTTCTTGGCGCAGGCGAGCTTCGCGGGCGTCAACCCGTAGAGGTTGAAATACTCCTGCTCGCTCGGAATCAACGCACCGGTCATGCGTTCTGTTTGCAGCCGCAGCATCAGGACGACGTCGACGGAGTCCAGCCCCTCACGCATGTCGGTAAAGGGCATGACACCGAGGCGCTCCACGGCGATCGGCATCAGCGTGCGCGGGGCGATGGCGCGGATTTCGGCGACGCCGAGCGTCTTCAAAGCGTGGATCTGCGAGCGCGCGACGCGCGAATGCTGGATGTCGCCGACGATCGCGACTTTGAGCTTCTCAAACGCCCCCTTGTGTTCGCGGATGGTAAAGACATCGAGCATCGCTTGCGTCGGATGGGCGTGCGAACCGTCGCCGGCGTTGATGATGTGCACGTGCGCAGGCACGTGCGCGGCGATCATGTGCGCCGCGCCGCTGCGCTTGTGCCGCACCACGAAAAGGTCGGTGTGCATCGCCTCGAGATTGCGCACGGTGTCGAGCAGCGTCTCGCCTTTGGCTGTGCTCGAAGTCGCGATATTCAGATTGATCACGTCCGCGGAAAGGCGCTTCGCGGCGATCTCGAAGGTCGTGCGCGTGCGCGTGCTCGATTCGAAAAAAAGATTGACGATGGTTTTGCCGCGCAACAGCGGGACTTTCTTGATCTCGCGCTCGCCGACCGAAATAAAGGACTTGGCGGTGTCGAGAATTTCTAAAATGGTACGGCGGGAAAGGCCTTCAATGGTGAGAAAATGCTTGAGTCGTCCGTTATGGTCGAGTTGAAGGTCTTGCGTCACCCGCTGCCCTCCTGAATTTCGAGTTGTAGCCGGTCGGGTCCGCCGATGAGCTTAACATGCTGGCGCTTGGTCAGGTGCATGTGTTCGCCGGTCACCTGCGCCTCGATCGGCAGCTCGCGGCCGTCACGCACGATCAAGGCGGCGAGCGTCACGGACGCCGGCCGCCCGTAGTCGAAGAGCTCGTTGAGCGCGGCGCGAATGGTGCGGCCGGTATGCAGGACGTCATCGACCAGGATCACATGGCGGTCATCGACGCTCACGGGAAGGTTCGACGCCTTCACCTGGGGGTTCATGCCGATGCGCGTGAAGTCGTCACGGTAGAAGGAAATGTCGAGAGTACCCAGGGGCTCGGTCAAGCCGAGTTCCTTGTGTAAGCGCTGGGCGACCCAAACCCCGCCGGTATGAATACCCACCATGACCGGATGTTTCTTCAGCAGTCCGTGCAGCGATTGCGTCATCCGCCGGATCGTCGCATCGATGTCGAGGGACGCAGTCACCGGGGGCCGTCATTCAGAAAGGCTTGCAAAATCGTTTGCGCCGCGCGTTTGTCGATTTGATGCTTATGACGTTTCAAGGGGACGCCGGCTTCGAGGAGGGAGTCGGTGGCGGTACGCGAGGAGAGTCGTTCATCGACCATATGCACGGGCAAATTGTAGCGGGACCGCAGGCTATTACCAAAAGCCCGAGCGGCGCGGCTTATGGGGTTTTCACTGCCGTCCATATTGAGCGGCAGACCGACAATCAAGGCTTCCGGCTGCCATTCTTCGATGAGTCGATGAATAGAATCCCAGTCCGGCTCGCCCCCCTGAGCCGCAAGCTGCGTAAGCGGCTGAGCCACTCCCGAGTGCCGGCTGCCCACAGCTACCCCGGTGTGTCGTTTGCCGTAGTCGAAGCCGAGGAACGTGCCCCTCGTCAAGCGTGACCGGCCTCGGACGAGAGCGTGGCGAGGTCGACGCCCAC